>DAOPYP010000157.1:0-1523 GCA_035352975.1 Oscillospiraceae bacterium | reverse complement strand
CCCCTTTTCTGTCGTCACAGAAAAGGGGTGGGGTTCAAGGGGTGAAACCCCTAAATAACTCCCCTAAAAGAAAAGATCAAAGGGGCGCACCCCTAAGAAAATCCCCCTAAAAAATCTGTCTTTATTTCATATTATACTATAATTAATCGAAAAATAAAAGCAAAAAGCTAATTTCTTTAATACTTTTAATATTTTATTGAAAAATTTTGTCTTTTCTGTTATTATATTTTAGGAAACAACTATGACATTTCAGGAGGATTATTTATGATAACAAAGTCAGAATTTTCTGAACAGCTTGCCCTTAATTTAAGAACCGATTTCAAAACCGACATCAAAAACGCTTCCGTTCACCAGCTTCACAGCGGGATAGCCAGAACCGTTATGGCGGACATTGCCTCCGAATGGGAGGAATCCGAAAAGCGCCATTCCGAAAAGCGCCGCGCATATTACCTTTCCGCCGAATTTTTAATGGGGCGCGCAATTTTCAACAACCTTTACTGCGCCGGACTTCTTGACGAGGCAAAGGCAATTCTTTCGGAAAACGGCTGTGATATAAATTCCCTTGAGGATATCGAGGATGCCGCACTCGGAAACGGCGGCTTGGGACGGCTTGCAGCATGTTTTCTCGACTCCGCCGCCTCACAGGACATTGCTCTTGACGGCTACGGGATACGCTACCGCTACGGGCTTTTCAAACAAGGACTTTCAAACGGATTCCAGACAGAAACCGCCGACGTCTGGCTTTCAAAGGACATTGACTCTTGGGGCGTAAGATGTGAGGCCGACAGCGTGAGAATCGACTTCGCCGACCAATCGGTTGTCGCCGTTCCCTATGACACGCCGATTATCGGTTACAACAGAAAATCCATTAACACCCTGCGCTTATGGCAGGCGGAGGCTTTAAACGAATTCAGCTTTTCCGACTTTGACTGTCAGGAATATTTAAAGGCATCAGAGGACGAAATCAACGCAAAGGCAATAACCAACGTGCTTTATCCGAACGACAACTACGAAAAGGGCCGCCGTTTAAGACTAAAACAGCAGTATTTCTTCTCGAGTGCGTCCTTGCAGGATATTATTAAAAAGTACAAAAAGAAATTCGGGGACGATTTTTCAAAGTTCCCCGAAATGTACGCAATTCAGCTTAACGACACTCACCCGACCGTGTCAATTCCCGAGCTTATCCGCCTTTTGATGTTCAAAGAGGGCATGGCTTTTGAGCAGGCTTTCGGCATTGCCCAGAAAACCTTTAACTACACAAATCACACTGTTCTTTCCGAGGCTCTCGAAAAGTGGGATGTTACCCTTTTCAGAAGCGTAATCCCCACAATTTACGAAATAATCGGACTTATCGACGGCCACCTGAAAAAATATCTCACCTCAATCGGACAGAATGCCGACGAAATAAAACAAAAGGAAATTCTCGACGGCGAGCGTGTCCACATGGCGAGAATGGCAATTTATTCGACAAGCCACACAAACGGCGTTGCAGCACTTCATACCGAAATTCTCAAAAATGATGC
>DAOPYP010000156.1:0-1549 GCA_035352975.1 Oscillospiraceae bacterium | reverse complement strand
TTCCCCGGCTGACCTACCGAAAATAAAGACGAAATTCTTTAAGGCAAATCATACACGTCAAGGCTCGGGGATAGGGCTTGCCGTCGCAAATGAAATTGTGACAATGCACGGCGGAACACTTGATATTATGAGCGAGCAGGGAGTGGGAACGACGGTCGTTATTACCCTTCCCGCTGTGACAAAAAAGCAGGATAAGACGGAGGTTGTAATAGAAGAAAGGAAAGAACCAAATGAATAAAAGGAACCCAAAGGAGAAATTCAAGTCAAAAATAGGCGGACAGGCTCTTATCGAAGGAATAATGATGAGGGGGATTAACAAAGCCGCAATGGCCTGCAGACTACCCGACGGAAGTATTGACGTTGAAGAATGGGACGTAGTATCAGGCGGGAAAAATGCTCCGTGGTACAAGAAAATGCCGTTTGTGAGAGGAAGCATAAATTTTGTGACTTCTCTTATCGACGGATATAAATGCCTTACTAAATCAGCGGAAAAGCAAGGTGATTTCAAGGACGAAGAGCTTTCAAAGTTTGAAAAAAAGCTGCTTGATATTTTCGGCGATAAGCTTATGCCGATATTGTCGGTAATTTCAGTATTAATCGGCGTGCTTGTATGCTTTGGGCTGTTTATGTTTCTTCCTATGCTCATAACAAAGCTGATGGGCGATTTTTTACCTAACCAGTTTGTGAAAACGCTTGTTGAGGGACTTATAAAAATAGTTCTGTTTATTGCATATCTTGCGCTTGTGTCAAAAATGAAGGACATTCAGCGGACCTTTGAATATCACGGAGCTGAGCATAAAACTATCGCCTGTTATGAATCGGGGGAAGAGCTTATCCCCGAGAATGTAAAGAAATTCACACGCTTTCATCCGCGCTGCGGAACGAGCTTTCTTATAATTGTCCTTATTGTGAGCATACTTGTTTTTTCCGTTGTAACATGGCAGACAATGTGGCAGAGAATAGTTTTAAAGCTGCTTTTGCTTCCTGTCGTATGCGGTATTGCATATGAAATTATTAGGCTTGCTGGGAATTATGACAATGTTTTCACGAGAATAATTTCAGCGCCGGGACTGGCACTTCAAAGGCTGACGACAAGGGAGCCTGACGAAAGACAAATAGAATGTGCAATCGCCGCATTAAAGCCGTGTATACCTAAGGATAAAGAGGAAGACAAATGGTAACGGGAGCACTTTCTGTCTACAAAAGTGCAAAAAATATGCTTGATAAAGCGGGCATTGAAAGCTCGCAGTTTGAAGCGAAAGAGCTGATACGACATTTTTTGAACATATCCGAAGCTGAGATTTATTCGGACGTACAGAAAGATTTTGAGCAAAAGGATATTGAACAGTTTGAAAGCGCTTTAAAAAAGCGGGCGGACGGCTATCCGCTTCAATATATTATCGGCGAGTGGGAGTTTTACGGCTATCGCTTTAAAGTCGGCGAGGGAGTGCTGATTCCGAGGGCGGACACCGAAACCTTAATTGAAGCGGTGAAATCTCTTGAATTGAAATCGCCCGCTATAACCGATTTGTGCAGCGGGAGCGGCTGT
>DAOPYP010000155.1:0-1594 GCA_035352975.1 Oscillospiraceae bacterium | reverse complement strand
GAAAGCCCCGCATATCAGCAGATGATGGAGGATTTTATGTATGCCGTATGTTCAGGTGCCAAAGGACTTGACTAAGGTCAAGACAAAAGTAGCGTTCAATCTCACAAAACGTCAGCTTGTCTGCTTTTCTATCGCCGCAGCTACGGCTGTACCGACGTATTTTCTCGCCAAAGGTGCAATCGGAAACACGGCGGCAATGCTTCTGCTTATTGTGGTGGCAATGCCGTCTTTTCTTGCGGCAATGTATGAAAAGAACGGACAGTCTTTTGAAAAGGTTGTTAAAATTGTGGTAAAAAGCCGCTTTATCCGCCCTAAAATCCGTCCTTACAAGACGGAAAATGTTTATGAGTATGCGGTAAAGCAGGCAGATTTGGAGGAAGAGATTAAGGAAATTATAAACAATTAGGCTTGCAGTAGGAGGAGCGGTGTGGTATAATGATATGTATACTATACACGCAATATTTAATCAAAACAATTAAGGCGGTATCACCATGTTCAATGAAATATGCATTTATGAAGCTAAAATTGAAAAGCAAGATGAGATTGAACAGCTCATGAAGGAAGTTGCAGAATTTTATCTTTCACAAGAAGGCGTTATTGATGTGAAATATATTAAGCGTACTCATAGGCAAAAAGATTTTAATGCAGTCAAATCTGGTGAGCCGCCTATTCCATTGACACGATTTGTTGGAAAAGTAACTTATCTTTTATATTGGGTTGTCGAAAATAAGGAAGTTCACGCAAGGGTTTCGAAACTTGGACTTGAAAAATTCTACAAACGTTGGAATAGGTGCTTGACAACAATGCCTAAGATTATGCTTGGTGAGAATATCGTTTAATCACCATAATATAAATAGAAACTACGACTTTTCAGCCGTAGTTTTCTTTTACCCATATTTAAGATTGGAGGAAACAATTTGACAAATAAAAATCTCACAGGCAAGCAAAAAAAACAGGTTGCCGAAGCTGTAAAAAAAGCTCGTCCGAATGGTGACGGAAAAGTTCCAAGAACCGCACAGCAGTCCATTCCCTTTCAGCAGATGTTCAAGGACGGAATTTGCAGGGTGACGGATAAGCTTTACACCAAAACTGTGCAGTTTTTCGACATCAACTATCAGCTTGCACAAAACGAGGATAAGACAGCAATTTTCGAGAATTACTGCGACTTCCTCAACTATTTTGACAGCACGATTACCGTTCAGCTGTCCTTTTTAAATCAGGTTGCAGACGTTGATGAGTTCAACCGTCAACTTGAAATATCAGCACAGAATGACGATTTTAATGACATTCGCCGTGAATATTCGGAGATGCTGAAAAATCAGCTTGCCAAAGGAAATAACGGTCTTGTAAAGACAAAATATATCACTTTCGGCATTGAGGCAGAGTCCATTAAGGAAGCAAAACCTAAGCTTGAACGTATCGAAACGGATATTATTTCAAATTTCAAGGTTATGGGTGTTCTTGCACAGCCTATGAACGGCATTGAAAGGCTTTCGGTCATGCACCGCTGTTTTAATCCCGATGGAAGAGAAAAGTTTCATTTTTCATGGGATTTACCAGTGAATTCAGGATTGTCCGTCAAAGATTTTATTGC
>DAOPYP010000154.1:0-1595 GCA_035352975.1 Oscillospiraceae bacterium | reverse complement strand
TTGAGATGATTAAGGAATGCGGACTGACTCCGGATGATATCTTCACTCCTAAGGCGCAAGAACAGAAACCTGTTCTTGTAAAAGGTCTGCCGGAAAAAATTACAGGCTGAGAGAATTTAAAACATGAATAAGGAATAATTTTCTAAAAAACAGGCGTTATGAAAAGAGCTGACTTTATTAAATCATCTGCATTTACAATGGCAGCAGCACTGTTACCGGCATCAGGCATTCCGCAAAATGAGCCGGAAAAAAATGTTAATCAAGTCAATAAGAATCCCCTGAAGATCGGGGTAATGACCTACAATATTGCTAAGGATTGGGATATTGATACAATTATTAAGAACCTATCAGAAGCTGAATATCAGACTGTTGAACTCAGGACTACCCATGCTCACAGGATTGAGGTTGACCTTCCGGCAGCAAAAAGATCAGAGGTGAAAAAAAGATTTATTGATTCTCCTCTTGAGTCAATAAGCCTTGCAAGCGCCTTCCAGTATCATTCACCTGATCAGGCTGAATTAAGGAAGAATATTGATGGCACAAAGGAATATATTAAGCTTGCAAAAGACGTTGGTGCAACAGGGATCAGGGTTTTTGGGAACGCTCTTCCCGACAATGTGCCTGAGGAAAAAACAATGCAGCAGATAGGCAGAGCTCTTGCGGAAGTCGGCGAATTCGGATATAACAATGGCGTTGAAGTAAGGATATGCGTTCATGGGAGTAAAACGAACAAACCTTCAGTTATCAGGAAGATAATTGATTACTCGGGAAGCCCTCATGTTTGGGTAAACTGGAACTGCAATCCTGAAGATACAGACGAAAAAGGCTTCGAAGAAAATTTCAGTCTTCTCTGTAAGCGTATTAAGGGAGTGCATATGCATGAGCTGTGGATGGCCGATTATCCTTACCGGCGTCTGTTCCGCCTCCTGTCTGATAACAGCTACAAGGGATATTGCAATGCCGAAATTGAAGGAAACCCCGAACCTGTAAGATTCCTTAAATACTACAGGGCGCTGTTCCTTGCATACCAGGATGCAATCTAATACTCCAAAAACGGGATCTTTTAAATTTTTTTCGTGTGCTACGAATATTACAGTAGCCTTCTTTGTCCCTGAATTATTTCCTGAGGAATATCGCATTGTATAAGAATGAACAGCCATCTTTCTTATTTGAATGTTTCAGGTAACCAGCAATTTGCCTTCTACAATGATATCAACGGTTTCCGCCCCCGGGAAAAACACCTATATATCAGTATATGCCTGTAATGCCCAATAAACCATTTACTGTTTTTCAAATGTTTTTTCTTGAATTTTAAGTGTAAATTATACACTTATTGAATATTTTTACTTTTATGATTAATCTGAGAAACTCATTAACAAGCTTTATAGCATGATTTATAAAATATTAATCAATATTATTCGTTTGCTTGAATCATAATTGAGTAAGATTCCCGTTTTAATTGAATAAAATAATAAAACTGGCCTGACTTGTATATTATGCTTTTCAGTCTGTGTTCAATTGTTTACAAAGCTTTATTTAGAATTTTTACCGATATTGGCACAATTTTTATTTAAAAATACCAATTTTACAGCTTT
>DAOPYP010000153.1:0-1603 GCA_035352975.1 Oscillospiraceae bacterium | reverse complement strand
CCTAATATTGCCGCTATGATTTTTTTGATTTTCATATTTTTTCCTCCGATTTTTATTTGAGATAATAAATAATGTCTGCTGAATAATTCGCTTTACGAATTATTTGTACAGTAATACGATTCAAAAAGCACATAATTTTCGTCTTATAATCGTATTTCAACCATTTTTCGAATAATTTTCATATATTTATCACATAAATAAATATAATATAATTATAGCAAGTAATTGTTAACTAAATATTTTTAAAATAATAACAAATTATTACGAAAGGGTGATACTGCATGTTTGACAATTATAACAAAAATGAAAAGGTGACGGAGGTAACATATTATCCCGTTGAAGAGGATTTGAACGCTTCCAGAAAGAAGAAAATTAAAACAGTTTCAAAGGTAATAGGAGCTCTTCTGTGCTGTGCGGCAATTTCAGCTGCGTCAATAGGAGGATATATTACCGCTACGGGAGGTAACTTTCCAAACGGTGCAATTTCCCAGTCCTCCGATTCTGATAGCACAGCTAAAAAGGTAACGGATAATTCAAAAAGCCTCATTGAGCTTTCTTCAAAGCAAAATGCTCTCACGGTTCCTAATATAGTCAAAAAGGTTACTCCATCGGTAGTCGGAGTTTCAAGTACCATGCCCGAGGGAACACAAACGGGTACAGGAATTATTATGACAAAAGAAGGCTATATTATTACAAACTGTCACGTCGTCAGCGGATCATCACAGGTTTCGGTTGTTTTGAGCGACAAAAAAGAATACGGAGCATTGGTTGTCGGAACGGATTCAAAAACGGACCTTGCCGTACTTAAAATTCAGGCTGACGAAACACTGACGCCTGCTGAATTCGGAAGCTCAGACGACCTTGTTGTAGGCGAGCTTGCCATTGCGATAGGAAATCCTCTTGGTCTGGAGTTTTCAGGCTCTGTTACAAGCGGAATAATTTCTGCACTTAACAGAGAGGTTACCATTGAGGACAAAGAATTTACGCTCATTCAGACTGATGCGGCAATTAACCCCGGAAATTCCGGCGGCCCTCTTGTTAACAGCTACGGTCAGGTAATAGGCATTACAAGTGCTAAAATTTCAACAAGCTATGCAGAGGGAATGGGCTTTGCAATTCCTATAAACAGCGCGGTTGACATTGTTGACGAGCTTATCAAGAACGGCTATGTTACCGGACGTCCTCTTATCGGACTTTCGGGTGAAGATATTGATGAAATGATGTCAAAATTCTATAACATTCCTCAGGGAGTATATGTCCGCATAGTAAATTCCGATTCACCTGCCGAAAAAGCAGGAATCCGTGTCGGCGATGTTATTATAGGCGCAAACGGCAAGGAAATAACGTCAATGGACGAACTCAATAAAATTAAGGAAGAGTTTAAGCCCGGCGATTCCATAAAGCTGACGGTATACAGAGAGGGACAGAAGCTTGAATTATCACTCACCTTATCGGAAGCAACCTCATGATTTGTTTATAAAATATCTTTTCTTTCCTTAAAATAAAAATGCATTATTCAGAAATGTTTTTAGCAAAAAGACGGTACACAATAATCTGAACCCCAAAAATTAGACAAAGATAATCAAAGGAAATTATGCAAAGC
>DAOPYP010000152.1:0-1606 GCA_035352975.1 Oscillospiraceae bacterium | reverse complement strand
CATTAAAAACGCCTGTAAGAATATGCTTCAAAATAAGACAAAAGTCAATTTAGCGGAAGCTTAGAACCTGAGAATTGCCAGTCAAGTGGAATCGCCGACACCAATATGGATATTAGACAGCTTGTTCTTCGTAAATATGACCTCAAAAACTCGGAATCTTTGATATTCGGTGTTCTTTCCGTCTTTTCCTTTAATTATTTTAAACACACTAAAATCATAATACAACAAGTCCTTATCTTCGTATGTAACTGTATTCCCTAATATTTTCTTAACTTCTTCCTTGTCGATATTAAGCTTCAGACCATTTTCGAAAGTCATGTTGCGGTTAACATTTTTTGAAGGAACACATTTTTCCAATCCTATAATGTCCCCCTGTTCTTGACGACAAAAATAAATAAAATGTGTCAGGAGACAGAAGGAGGAGTTTAAAAATGAAGTACAAGAAACACAGTGCTGAATTTAAAGCGATGGTTGCGTTAGCGGCGATTCGTGGGGACAAAACGATTGCCGAGTTATCGGAGGAATTTAAGGTTCATCCTAACCAGATAGTTTGATGGAAGAAGGAGGCGGAGAGTAATTTTGCGGCTATATTTGAGAAGAACTGCGATATTAATCAGGAACTCCGTGAAAAAGA
Organism: Oscillospiraceae bacterium; assembly: GCA_035352975.1. Lineage (GTDB taxonomy): Bacteria > Bacillota > Clostridia > Oscillospirales > Ruminococcaceae > DAOPYP01. The sequence goes on along the minus strand of DAOPYP010000152.1, from coordinate 972 downwards.
GAAGGAGCTTGAAAGAACGCAGAAGCAGCTTGGTCAAACCACAGTTGAGGTGGAATGGCTAAAAAAAAAGTTGAAGCCATACCTTTAGAGGAGAGGCGGAAAATGATGAAAAATTAAGCATATACCGTCAAAGTGCTCTGCTTGGAGTCAATCATACGAACTATTATTACAGAGCGGTTGAAAAGAAAGACGATTATTCCGGAGTCAGATATGCGATTATTGATATATGGAATGACAGTCCTGCCCGTGGAGCGAGACACATAAGGAACGAGCTGAGGAAACGGGGATATTTCGTAAGCAGAAAAAAGGTTGGCGGACTGATGAAGGAACTGAAAATAAAAGCGGTAATTTATAAAAGGAATCTGTCAAAGCCGAACAAAAAGCACAAGAAATATCCGTACTTGCTCAGAGGCATTAAAATCGTTAGACCGAATCAGGTCTGGAGCACGGATATTACATATATAAATCTTAAAAAAGGACATGTTTATCTTGTTGCTATCATAGACTGGTACAGCCGGAAGGTTCTTTCCCGGAGATTAAGCAACTCACTTTCAAACAGCTTCTGCATTGATGCACTCAACGAAGCTCTTGTAAAATACGGAAAACCTGAAATTTTCAATACCGATCAGGGATCTCAGTTCACAGCGGAGAACTGGATAAAAATTCTTGAAGACAAACTGATAAAGATAAGCATGGACGGCAAAGGCAGAGCACTTGATAATGTTTATATCGAACGGCTGTGGCGGACAGTAAAATATGAGCATGTTTTTGCATGGTCATTTGACAATGTACCTGAGCTTAAAGAAAGTTTGAAAGGTTTCTTTTATAAATACAACAGCTTAAGAGGTCATCAGTCATTGAACGAAATGACTCCGAACGATGTTTATTACGGAAGATACTATGAACAGGAAGCGGCGTAATGGTTTATTCACAATTTTTTTCGGAGAATTGTCTTGACTTGGGGGACACTAT
>DAOPYP010000151.1:0-1729 GCA_035352975.1 Oscillospiraceae bacterium | reverse complement strand
CCCGATGGTCCGACTATAACCACCTTTTCACCTTTTTCAATAAATTCGTTTATGCCGTTAAGCACGGTTAATCCGTTATAGCTTTTAACAAGATTTTTAACGTCTATCACTGCTTGCCAGCCTCCTCTCAAGCTTCTTTTGCAAAGCGGTTAATCCCATAACAGGCACAAGATATATTACTGCAATTGAAATAAGCGGGAACATTGCGTCATATGTTCTTGTCTGAACGCGCGTAGCCGCCATAGTGAGGTCAACGATAGCTACATATCCGACGATAGAGGTTTCTTTTAAAAGGGTAATAAATTCATTTCCGAGTGCCGGAAGAATATTTTTTATAGCCTGAGGGAGAACGATAGATTCCATAGTTGTCCACGCCGAAAGTCCGAGAGAACGTCCTGCTTCAGTTTGTCCCTTGTCAACGGCAAGAATTCCCGCTCTTACTATTTCAGCGGCATATGCTCCCGAATTGATTCCGAAAGCGATTATCGCTATTACAGTGCCGTTGAGTGATTTCATAATGATGAAATACATAATAAGAAGCTGTACAAGAGTAGGAGTTCCTCTTATTACAGTAAGATATATATTTAATAGAATATCGACAGGCTTTAATTTCCCGCTCTGATAACAATATACTTTTAAAACGGCGACGGTAACGCCGATAATGATACCTAAAATTGCGGCGAAAAAAGTAATAAGCAAGGTATTGCCCAAACCGAGCGCAAACTGCTTCCATCTGTCGTCTTCAATAAATGTCATCTGAAAGCGTTCGGCGAAGCTTAAACAGAACACGGACGAATTATAAAATCCCATTTGTTGTTTTTCCTCTCAGGTTATTTTGAGTTATTAAAAATATTGCAGCTTAATAAAAAAGGGCGAGGAACAAAATCCCGCCCTTTCCTCTTGAGGTAAAATTATTTTGTTGTGTGGTTGATTATATATTCGTCGATTTTTCCTTCGTCGATAAGGCGCTGAATTGTCTTATTTACCTGTTCAAGAAGTTCCTTGTTGCCCTTTTGAACGGCAATTGCATATTCTTCGTTTGTTTTTGTTCCGTCGGCATAAACAAGCTCAAGGCATTTTAATTCGGTATTGTTATTACAGATGCTTTCAGCAGGCATTTTGTCAATTACAACAGCATCAAGACGTCCTGCCTGAATGTCCTGTGCGGCATTCATTGCACTCGTATATCCTTTTACGGTAGCGCCCGAATCCTGAAGAACGCCTGTAACAGCGTTGCCTTCGTCATCCTTAGAACCGTTCACTTCATCTGAAACAATATAATCGCCGGTTGTTCCCGTCTGAACGCCGATAGCTTTTCCGGCAAGGTCTTCAATCGTAGATACTTCAGCATCCTTAGGAACAATAATATACTGAACAGATGTTACATAAGGTATTGAAAAATCAAGAACCTTTTCACGCTCAGGCTTAACGCTTATTCCGGCAATGGCAACGGCACCTTTTCCGTTTTGTACGGCGGCAAGTGCGCTTGTAAATTCAATGTCCTGAATTTCAAGCTCAACACCAATGTCTTTTGCAATTTCTTTAGCAATATCAACGTCAACACCGGCAACACCGTTTACGCCGGCAGAATCCTTGTATTCAAAAGGAGGGAATGCTGCATTCGTGTACATTACCATTTTACCTGACTTTTTAATTGCGCTTAATGACTGTGAATTTCCTCCGCAGGCAGTGAATGCAGAAAGACATACTGCACAACCTAATATTGCCG
>DAOPYP010000150.1:0-1770 GCA_035352975.1 Oscillospiraceae bacterium | reverse complement strand
TAACAACTCAATAAATCAAAAATTTGGAGGATAACGAAAATGAAAAAATACTTTCTTTTAAATGACAGGAATGACGTGAGCAAGGGCTATACAGAAGTATCAGAAGCCGAAATCAGAAAATATGTGTCTGAATTTTCTGACGGCAAGGCTTACTTTATTAATCTTGGCTATGCGGTTATGGAAACAAACCGTGAAAATTACTATGCATTTTATAAAGAAAAACGCAGACAGAAATACATTCGTGAAGAAGCTGAATTATTCGGTGAAGTTTCTTATAATGCATTGGACAGTGATGAGTTTCAAGGGGCTGACATCGCATACGATATGTCTGAACCTTTTGATAAAATAATTGAACAAAAAATTCTTGCATTAAAACTCAAGGATTATCTTCTTCAACTTTCAGATGAAGAACGCAAATTGATAATTGATATTTACTTTAAGAAAATTAGTGAAAGAGAGTTATCAAGACAAACTGGAATTCCACTGACAACTATAAATTCCAGAAAGAAATGTATTCTCAAAAAAATATTTAAACTTTTTGAAAAATAATTTCGTACACCCCCTCATTTTTTCGGCTGTAAAAGTGAGGGGGTAAATTCTTCCTCAACAAGGTTTCTTGACAACTGAATAACAGCAAATCAGAAACGTTCCTCTTGCTGTCCGAAAGGACAAGCGGTAAAAAGGAATACGCCATGATGTTGAAAATCTTTTTGTATGACAGGCAGCGAAAAAATATGGTTGTGACCAAAGAGCGCAATGCACTGCTTCTCGAAGAATTATTATAACGGAGCGATAAATTTTCCTTTATATAATGGGTTGCTCCCATTACGCAAAAACGAGCAAGAGGTATAATGATACTTCCGTTCAGACACGATAACGTGTAACGGCTGACCCATAGGAATGGGCAGAGGTGAAAGTCCTATGAAACTGCATTAGCGTGCAGTTGGCTGATATGTTCCCTTGTCAGGGGTGTTGAGGACAAATGTGACATTTTATACAGGATTAGATAAGGCGAGTTGTATTAGATACAGCCCGCCTTTTTACATAGTTCTGCTATGTCACAAAAAATTATAAAGGAGCAGCTTTATGGAGAGAGTTTTTAAAGGACAGATTTACTTAGCACATCTTAAAGGTATCGGCAGTGAGCAACAAGGTAAAAGACCTGTTGTGATTCTGCAAAACAATACTGGCAACAAATACAGCCCGACAACAATTATTGCACCGCTTACCACAGCAGATAAACGTCATATGCTTCCCGTTCATGTTCCTGTCAGAAACAATCAGCTTTTTCAAGGTTCAATGGTTTTGCTTGAACAAATTCAGGTTATGGATAAAAGCCGTCTTGGAAAGCATTTATGTGACCTGAATGAAACTGAGCTTGCAAATGTTGATAAAGCAATTCGTATCAGTTTTGCTTTGGCAGATTGAGGAGGTTATAAAAATGAGTGAAATACAGATTTTTGAAAACGAGCAGTTTGGTTCAATAAGAACAATTGAAATTGATGAAATGCCTTGGTTTGTTGGTAAAGACGTTGCTACAGTATTAGGTTACAAAAATACGAAAGATGCTTTGTTACGTCACGTCGATTCAGAAGATAAAATGGATGGGGTCGCGTTTCACGACCCCATCGGTAGATTACAAAAACCAGTTCTTATAAACGAAAGCGGTCTTTACAGCTTGATCCTTTCAAGCAAGCTTCCGTCGGCAAAAGCTTTTAAACGTTGGGTTACTTCCGAAGTCCTTCCGACGATCCGCCGTCATGGTTTCTA
>DAOPYP010000149.1:0-1779 GCA_035352975.1 Oscillospiraceae bacterium | reverse complement strand
AAGGAACCTGTCAGCAAGGAAAATCCTTTACTGAAAGCACTGGTTGACGATGACGATGACGACGATTAAGGAAAGCCGCGCATATCTTTATGCAAAGGAGTGTGTGAAGAAATCCAACAAAAAAGTCGGTATTTATATTAAAAAGCAGGCTGCCGACTGGGTTAAAATCGTTGACGGCGACAACGGGGAGGCTTATGTATGTGAAAAAACTTATGCGAAGATATGTAAGCTTTTAAAAATTATAATTCATCCGGACCTTCATTGCTCAATGTACAAGGGGCTTGAAGATTACGCGATGTTTCTTATTATTGCAACATTCTGCACAAAGTTTAGTCCTGACAAAACAAGATATTATCAGACCGTTTTGCTTGAAATCGCCCGAAAGAATTTTAAAACTTTCGTATCGGCGGTTATTTTTATTATCGGACTTCTGACGGAGCCTAAGTTCTCTCGGTTTTTTAGCGTTGCCCCTGACCTTAAGCTTTCAAAAGAGCTTCAGGGAGCGTTAAGAAAAATAATAAAATCCAGTCCTGCGCTTGCCGATTCCAGCGTATTCAAGACATTAAGAAGCGAAATCCGCTGTCTTTTGACCGACAGCGAGTATACTCCGCTTGCATATTCCGAGGACAAAATGGACGGTAAGCTTGCCAATATGTTTCTCGCCGATGAAGCGGGAGCAATGGACTGTTATCCGATTGAGGCAATGCGTTCATCACAGATTACGCTTTTCAATAAGCTTGGCATAATTATTTCAACGCAATATCCGAACTATGACAATGCCCTTATAGACGAAATAGATATTTCAAAAAAAGTTCTTGACGGGCTTATCGATAATAAGCGGAGATTTTCGCTTTTATTTGAACCCGATATTGAATATATGTCAGGCGACAAGTGGCAGACGGAAGACAACGTAATATATCAGGCAAACCCTGTCGCATATGCACACGAATATATTTTTAATGCCCTTAAGGATATGCGCTCTCTCGCTGTTTTGTATGAAAACAAGCGGGAGAATTTTTTATGCAAGCACTGTAATATCAAGTATAAATCGCTCGGAGTCGAGGGATTTATTGAAATCACAAAGGTCCGTGAGTGTAAAATCGTTGAGGATTTAAGCTTTTGGAGAGGAAAGCGGGTTTATCTTGGGGTGGACCTTTCCCAGACCGACGACAATACGGCTGTGGCTATGGTTACATATTTTAAAGGGAAGATTTACGCAAAGGTGTGGGGCTTCATTCCTGCCGACAGCGTAGAATTAAAGTCAAAAAAAGAGGACGTTGATTATAAAAAGCTTATCCGCGAGGGCGCTTGCTTTGCCTGCGGCGACAGCGTTATAGATTACGGATTTATAGAAAGCTTTGTGCTTGAATTGCCGAAAAAGTATGGCGTTGAAATTATTCAGCTCGGATATGACAGATATAATGCAATGTCAAGCGTTCAGAAGTGGGAGAATGCCGACGAACCTGTTGAGTGTGTAGAAATTCAGCAGCACTCAAAGGTGCTTCACGTTCCGACAAAGCTTTTAAAAGAATATGTACTGAAAAAATCATTTCAATATGACGAAAATCTGATGATTGAAATAAACTTTCAGAATGCGCGTTGTACCGATGACACAAACCTCAACAAATACGTCAATAAGAAGAAATCGGCTGGTAAGGTGGATATGGTTGTGGCAATTATTAACGCTGTTTTTCTTTTGAATGTAAATGAAATTTTAAACGATCAGAGCGGCTTCGGCGCTCAGGTAGTATAAAGGAAGGTGAGAATTTGGGATTTTTT
>DAOPYP010000148.1:0-1792 GCA_035352975.1 Oscillospiraceae bacterium | reverse complement strand
CGTAAAGCACGGGCTATTTCAAAAATATCTTCCCAAGGAGACTTTGGACATCGTCAATCAGATGTCTAAGTCTCCTATTGATTTATTGTGGGATAATATTCAGATTGCTTATGCCGCCATATTAAGAGCTCAGCAGATTAATTATGTGCGGGATATTGCGGACGTTACTACCACGCAGATTGGTCAGGGATATTCAGACAGCGGCTCCTCTGAAAAGTGGGAAGTCCAGCAGGCTTGGGATAAACAATCGAATTTCCTTAAAGCACAGGCAAGGGCGCAGTCCGAGCTTCGTTCTATGATTAAGCAGTATGACGAGCTTTTAAAGTCCGACCTTGCGACAGAGGAACAGAAGCTTCGCATCGAAAAGCTTAAGGCAGAAACCGCTAAGCTTAACGGCTCCGACAACGAGGACGAGCTTAAAAAGCTTGATGAGGTTCTCACTAGCATAAACGGGGTGGTCTGATGCCGTTCAGCGTTAAACAGCAGGAATTCTTAAATAATGCAAACCACCGCTGGAACTTTAAACAGGGCGCAACTCGTTCGGGGAAAACTTATCTTGATTATTTCGTTATTCCTATGCGGATCAGACGTATGATTGGAAAGCCCGGACTTTCCGCCGTCCTCGGAGTTTCAAAGGGCACCATCCAACGTAACGTTATCGAGCCTTTACAGCAGATATGGGGGCATAAGCTTGTCGGTGATATTAATTCCCAAAACAAGTGCTATATGTTCGGTGAGTGGGTTTACTGCCTCGGTGCTGAAAAGATTAATCAGGTCGCAAAGCTTCAGGGCTCCTCAATAAAATACTGCTACGGTGACGAGGTCGCAAGGTGGAACAGGGACGTTTTCGATATGCTGAAATCCCGTCTTGACAAGCCATACAGTAAATTTGACGGAACCTGTAACCCAGAATACCCTACCCACTGGCTGAAAGAATTTATGGACTCCGATACAGATATTTACTGTCAGAGATATACGATTTTCGACAATCCTTTTCTTGATAAAAATTTTGTGGAACAGCTTTGCAAAGAATATTTTGGAACCGTTCTTTATGATCGCTTTATTCTTGGCGAATGGAAGCAGGCCGAGGGACTTTGCTATCCGAAATTTGCGGACAGTCCTAAGGATTACACTTTGAACGATGTACCATCGGATATAATTTTCGGGCAGATCGGAATAGACTTCGGCGGGAACGGCTCCGGGCACGCTTTTCAGCTCACCGGGTTTTCTCAGGGGCTTAAAAAGGTAATTACACTTGAAGAGCATTATCACGACAATAAGAAAAAAGGCATTCTCTCCCCGACGGAGCTTGAGCGGCAGTTTGTGAACTTTATGAAAATGTGCAGAAGTAAATATAAGTTTCCGATTATTGATGTTTTTGCGGATTCAGCTGAAACAACTCTTATTGCAGGTCTTAAATCTATTTCTGTCCGTGAACATTTAGGCGTTGAAATACATAATGCGCGCAAGGGAGAGATTATCGACCGCATACGTCTGTATAATTCGCTTATTGCACAGCACCGATATTTTATTATGGCATACTGCAAAAACACAATGCTCGCGCTTCAGTCAGCGTTATGGAACAGCAAAAAGCAAGAGGACGAACGCCTTGACGACGGCACAACAAATATTGATACGCTGGATGCGCAGGAATACAGCACAGAAAATTATGCAAAAGATTTAATGGAGGTAAGGCTATGAATATTCTCGACAGCGTTCAGAAGGCTTTCCCTGATGAATACGCCGGCGGATTGTCTGAACAGTATGAGGAAATGAACAAATGCAAAAATAT
>DAOPYP010000147.1:0-1795 GCA_035352975.1 Oscillospiraceae bacterium | reverse complement strand
GAACGTATACGGGATAATATGCACGAGCTTGCAAAAACGGGAAGATGGCTGGGCGGCACTACTCCTACAGGATATAAGTCAGAGCCTGTAGAAAAAATTACAGTTGACGGGAAAATACGAAAAGCATTTAAGCTTACACTTATCCCTGAAGAAGCTGAGCTAATAAAAGTAATTTTCAATAAATTCATCGAAACCAACTCCCTATCAAAAACTGAAACATTTTTGTTACAGCGCAGTATATTTACAAAGAATAAAAGAAACTTCACAAGATTTGCGATAAAAAACATATTAGAAAATCCTGTTTATATGATTGCTGACAATGAAAGCTATAATTATTTTAAGGAGCAGAACGTTGATTTGTTTGCTGACCATAAGGATTTTGATGGCAAGCATGGCATAATGGCATATAACAAAACTCTTCAAAAGCGCGGAAAAACAAATGAGATACGGGATATTAATGACTGGATTATAGCTGTAGGAAAACATGACGGTCTTATCAGCGGAGTTGATTGGATAAAAGTGCAAAATCAGCTTATTCTGAATAAATCAAAATCTTATAGAAAGCCAAGAAGTAATGTCGCTTTGCTTTCAGGGCTATTATTCTGCGGAAGCTGCAATGATTACATGCGCCCAAAAATGTCGCAGAGAAAAAATGCAAAAGGAGAATTTTTATTCAGTTATTTGTGTTCAACAAAAGAACATAGTAAAATGCAATTATGCAATATAAAAAATCCAAACGGAAATTTATTAGATGAATTAGTATGCAATGAGGTAAAAAAGCTGTCTGAAAACCCATCCTCTTTTATAAAAAAATTAAAGGAATGTCAAAAAACATTTGAACAGAACAGTAACGGAATTGAAACAGAGCTATGCAGACTTAATAAACTTTATAACGATTCAGAAAATGAAATAAAAAAGCTTATAAGTACGCTGACAACAGCAGGCGGAACAGCGGCTGAGCAATATATTTTAAATAATATAAATGAACTTGATAACAAATGTAAAAGCTATAAAGAAAATATTAATGAACTTCAAAGCATAACAAAAGAGCAGAGATTTTCTGATATAGATTTTAATGTTCTAAAAAGTATACTGTCAACTTTTAAAAATACATTTGAGGATATGGGCTTAGAGCACAAAAGAGCCGTCCTTAGAATTTTGATAAAAAAAGTCATTTGGGACGGTGAAAATGTTCATATATATTTATTCGGAAGTGACGACAACTATATTGAATTCCCTCCCTTTGCCGCTCAGGCAGTAACGAGCCATTAGGTGAGAATAGAAAATGAAATACTCATGACATTCCGTTCGCTTAAAAAAGTGCAGGGTGACATATATATTGACGACCCCATTGAAACCGATAAGGACGGAAACCAATTAACTACTATATGTTGTATATAAAATCAAAATGAGGTGATAACAATGAACGACGAAGTCTTAACCCCTTCCCCCTCCGGCAAGGATTGCCTTTACAACGGCGAGAACGAAGGATGCGAATGTGCATGCGATGAATGCGAATATCTGATTGAATGTTTTGGAGAATAGAAAAATTAAAGCCAGTAGGGATTTCATATCATCCCTACTGGCTTTACTTTTTATTCTTTATTTTCTACTCTGTCAATTCTCAGGTGCGCCTGTTTTGCCGAAGCTTCAACCGCTGTTACTCGCTCTGACAAAGCATAGTGCCGTGTGTCTGACTGCTCCTGCTTGCGTTTGAGGTCGTCAACACCTGACTTGATATAGCCAACATCAGACATCAACGTTCCATTTGTGGAGCCGTCTTTTTTAAGTCCTG
>DAOPYP010000146.1:0-1870 GCA_035352975.1 Oscillospiraceae bacterium | reverse complement strand
CGCAATCCCCCTTGAATAATTCATGGAAGATAACGAAGCATTTTTCCTGACAAATAATGCACTTGATTTTGCTTGTAGGGGAAAGCTGGTTTGTTATTAAAAGTCGTTTCTGCTTAGGCTTTGTTTCAATGTTATTTTTGCAAATCCGATGAAAACCAAAGAGAAACAAAGCCAATGATAACAAGTGAGCCTGTCGCCGATAAAATCGGCGTAAAGGTCAAACGGATTAAATTAAAACGTTCCTTAGCACTCTTTCCCCTATTTCTCTTGCGAGAGAAATAGGGCGGGGTTATAGGGGCGGCGCCCCTATAAAAGCCACCGATAAAGGTTACCCCCATTTCCTACACATATTTCTTCATACAAATTGTCGCATTATGTCCGCCGAAGCCCAAGCTGTTTGAAAGTCCCGCCTTAACCTCGGTTTCAATGTTCTTTTCTGTGCAGTAATTCAAGTCGCATTCTGGGTCGGGCGTTTCAAATCCCACGGTTTTGTGGACAAAATTATCCCTTATCGAAAGTGCAAGCACGATAGCTTCCATGCCGCCGGCACCGCCGAGAAGATGTCCTGTCATGGATTTCGTCGAGTTTATAAGAATCTTTTTAGCCTGTTCTTCACCGAACGCAAGCTTTACCGCCGCAGTTTCGCCAGCATCGTTAAGCCCCGTAGACGTTCCGTGGGCGTTTATATAAGTGATGTCCGAAGCGTTAAGCCCTGCCTCTTTATAAGCCGAACGCATACTTTCAGCGGCAGCCTGTCCGTCGGGGGCGGGCGCGGTTATGTGATAAGCGTCGCAGGTTGCTCCGTAGCCGACAACCTCTGCATATATTTTAGCGCCTCTTGCCTTAGCGTGTTCAAGCTCTTCAAGGATTAAAACGCCGCTTCCCTCGCCGAGAACAAAGCCTTGTCGGTTAAGGTCGAACGGTGTCGAAGCCTTATCAAGCTCGGTTGCCTTTGAAAGTGCCTTCATGTTGTTAAAGCCGCCGAGAGCAAATTCGGTGATACAGCTTTCTGCGCCGCCGCATACGCAAACGTCGAGATATCCGTCCTTGATTTTTCTGAAAGCCTCGCCGACAGCGTGGGTTGAGGAAGCACAGGCGGTTACGGTAGCAAAGTTTGCTCCCTTAAAGCCTGTTTTTATAGCAATATTTCCAGCCGCCATGTTCGCAATCATCATAGGAATATAGAAAACGGAAATGCGATCGGGGCCCTTTTCGTTATATTTTGTGACCTCTTTTTCGGTGAATTCAAGTCCGCCTATTCCGACGCCCATAATAACTCCGACGCGGTAAGGATCCATTTCCTTGAAGTCAGAGCCGCAGTCATTTAATGCGTCAAGTGCGGCATAGGTTGCGAACTGATTGAAGCGTTCAAGGCGCTTTGCATCCTTTTTGTCGATATATTTTGAACAGTCGAAGTCCTTTACCGCTCCGACGATTTTAATGTCGAAATTTTCCGTGTTAAACTGGTCGATATAGGAAAATCCAAGCTTGTTTGCTTTTATGTTTCCCCAGAATTCCTCTGCGCTTGTGCCGAGGGGATTGACTGTTCCGAGTCCTGTTACTACAACTCTTTTCATATGATTCCTCCAAAGAATTATTTGTGTTATTAAAAGGCATTTGTACGGAGGCTTTGTTTAAATGTTCTCTTTGCAAATTCGATGAAAACCAAAGAAAAACAAAGCCGATGATAACTAGTGAGCCTGTCGCCGATAAAATCGGCGAAAAGGTCGAGCGGATTAAATCAAAACGCTCCTTAGCACTCTTTCCCCTATTTCTCTTGCGAGAGAAATAGGGCGGGGTTTTAGGGGCGGCGCACCTAAGGGAAATACAAGATACCGATTAAACAATTGATAATGAGTTTTATTAGGGG
>DAOPYP010000145.1:0-1871 GCA_035352975.1 Oscillospiraceae bacterium | reverse complement strand
CCGAAGGTCATTATACCCTTTGCGTTCAGTGCGTCAACCATTCCGAGAACCAGCGGATCATCGGGAGCAACAACAACCATATCAACAGAAAGCTCCTCCGATAATTTCACAACTCCGTCAATGTCGGCCGCCTTTATATCAAAGCACTCTGCAAAGCGTGAAATCCCCCCGTTTCCGGGAGTACAGTAAAGCTTTTCAACACGGCAGCTTTCGGAAAGCTTCATAATTATTGCATGCTCGCGTCCGCCGCCGCCAACTACGAGTATTTTCATTTTTTTCATAAAAATCTCCTTATCCCTGCTGTTCGATTTCTTTCTGAACCTTTTTCGGAAGAGAGCCCAATATAAGTGCATAAGCCCTGTCGCACATTTCCCTGACAACCTCGTCTGGAACACTTCCGCCGATTATTACGGAATTCCAATGGACTTTGTTCATGTAATATCCCTCAATTATATCGGGATAAGCCTGTCTTAAAAAGTCGTTGAAATCCGGCTCGCACTTTACTGTAAACAGCGGACGGTCACTTTTTTCACCGCAGAACGCGGCAACCATTTTATCACGAAGAAGAAATCTATGCCATTCCCATTCTTCTTTATAATCCATTGTCATTTCTTTTTTTGAAAGAAGATAGTCTTTAAGCCACGGATACTGTTGTTCAATAAGCATATAAATTCCCTTCCGTCATTTCAAATAGAGTGCAAAATATTAATGATGAAACAATCTCATTCCGTTAAATGCCATAGTGATTCCATATTTGTTGCAGGTCATTATAACGTGGTCATCGCGGATTGAACCGCCGGCTTCAACAATATATTCAACGCCTGTTTTGTGTGCTCTTTCGATATTGTCGCCGAATGGGAAAAATGCATCAGAACCGAGAGCTACCTTATCAAGCTTTTTGAGCCATTCCTTCTGTTCTTCCTTTGTGAATACCTCGGGCTTCACTTTAAATATATTTTCCCACACGCCGTCAGCAAGAACGTCCATATATTCATCAGAAATATAAACGTCGATAGCATTATCCCTGTCAGGACGACGAATAGTATCAACAAACTGAAGTCCCAGAACCTTAGGATTCTGTCTTAGCCACCAGATGTCTGCCTTATTGCCCGCAAGCCTTGTGCAGTGAATTCTTGACTGCTGTCCGGCGCCTATTCCGACAGCCTGTCCGTCCTTTACATAGCAGACGCTGTTTGACTGAGTATACTTTAAAGTTATCAGCGAAATTATCAGATCTCTTTTCGCTTCAACTGTGAGATTTTTATTTTCGGTAACTATATTTTCAAATGTGCTGTCGTTGAATTTGATTTCGTTTCTTCCCTGTTCAAAGGTTATTCCGAAAACCTGCTTATGCTCGATTGCCTCGGGAATATAATTTTCATCAATCTTTATGATGTTATAAGTGCCTTTTCTTTTTGATTTAAGGATTTCAAGAGCCTCATCGGTATAACCGGGAGCAATAATTCCGTCGGATACTTCACGATGAATCATCTTAGCGGTCTGAACGTCGCACACGTCAGAAAGTGCGATAAAATCACCGTATGAGGACATTCTGTCCGCACCTCTCGCTCTTGCGTAAGCACAAGCAAGCGGTGAAAGCTCAAGGTCATCCACAAAATATATTTTCTTGAGTACGTCCGAAAGAGGAAGTCCAACAGCGGCACCGGCAGGGGAAACATGCTTGAATGAAGCTGCGGCAGGAAGCCCTGTTGCTTCTTTAAGCTCTTTGACAAGCTGCCAGCCGTTAAAGGCATCCATGAAATTTATATATCCCGGCTTCCCGTTCAAAACCTCAATCGGAAGCTCTCCGTTTTCCATAAAAATTTTTGCGGGCTTCTGATTTGGGTTACAGCCGTATTTGAGTTCAAGTT
>DAOPYP010000144.1:0-1925 GCA_035352975.1 Oscillospiraceae bacterium | reverse complement strand
GCGGGGAGAAACAGAAAATAATTTCAATTGCCGTAAATACCGCTAGAATTGTGAGAAGCCTGACATTAATTTTTTTTACGTTTGACATAAAATCCTCCTTGCTACCTCTCGTTAAGATGAGGTGCATTTATTTTATGCAATTCAAAGTGGGATTAGATATTCTTTTTATAAAGCATATACAAGCCGTCCGTTAAAATGCTGTCGTCAACAATTATTTCTTCAGAGCAATATGGAATTATACTTGAAGCAAATCCCCCTGTCGCTATAACCGATGACTCTTCGCCGAGAACCTCTTTATATTTCTTTATCATTCCGTCTATCATGCTTGCCGTTCCGAGAATTATTCCCGACCTCATGCTGTCTATCGTGTTTTTCCCGACAGGATTTATTCCGTTAAGCTCCATGTTTATATCAGGGAGCTGTGCCGTAGAGGACGACAGTGCTTTTAGCGAAACCTTAACACCCGGAAAAATCGAACCGCCAAGAAATAATCCGTTTTTGTCGATAGCTGAAATAGTGGTCGCCGTTCCCATATCAAAAATAATACAAGGGGTCGGATATTTCGCCAGCGCCCCTACCGCCGCACAAACAAGATCGCTGCCCAGCATAGCGGGATCGTCAATCTTAATGTTCAGTCCTGTTTTTATTCCTGCGGAAACAACGAGTATCCTGCATTTGAAAAGCTTGTAAAGTGCCGCTTTTAATACAGGTAGAAGAGGAGGCACAACAGTTGAAATAATTGCACCGTCAAACATATCAGGCGAACAGCCATAGAGCCTTAAAATGTCCATAAATTCAATCGCATACTGATCTTCCATTTTTGAAGCTTCGGTTGCAACTCTTGAAACAAATTTAAGGGTGTCATTTTCGAACGCTCCCAGAACGATGTTCGTATTTCCGACGTCAACGGTAAAAACCATATCTGATTCTCCTTTTACTTTGATTGCATTTTTATTATATCAATTAATAAAGTTGTTGTCAAACAGACATTGTATAAGAACATCGCTATCATTTTGAACTTCGCCGTCAATTACTTTATTCAAAACAAAATTCAGTGCCGTTCCTATCTGTTTTCCGTTCAGCCCCGCTTTGATAAGGTCGTTTCCGTTTATCGCAAGGTTTTTAAGCGAAAAGCACTTCCCTTTTTCTATTATCTCCTTAGCTTTCTCCTCCATTTTATCAAGAACAGCCATTCTGTCCATACAAAAGCCCTGCTTTGCAGAATTGTCTGCCCTTTGAACATCAACCAGCTGAAAAAATGCTTCTTCCCCCGTTTTTGACAAAAGACGTCTTATCTGTTTTTCGCTCGGATTGCCCCTTTCATCCGTCTGAGGAACAAAATAATGCAGCTCAATCAAAAGGCATACCCGCTTTATTGTGTCGCTGTCAAAACGCAGTCTTTTCAGTATTTCTTCAGCTTTTACTGCTGACAGCTTTTCATGGGTTTTAAAATGCCCCTGCCCTTTTTCGTCAATCGTAAAGCAGGACGGCTTTGAAATATCGTGAAAAAGCATAGCAAGCCTTATAATTCTGTCCTTTTTTGAAACAGCGACGGCAACCACAATATGCTCCCATACTGAATATTTGTGATATTTATTGTGCTGATCAAAGTTAATGCAGGGCAGTATTTCAGGAATAAAAGCTCCTAAAATTTCGGCATATTCCATAAGAACGGAATAGCAGTTGTCACCCGTAATAAGCTTAATAAGCTCCTGCGAAAGTCTTTCGGCGGCTATATTTTTGAGCTTGTCTTTTAGTCTGAATGCTGCTTCCGACGTTGATTTTTCTATTTCAAAACCAAGAACTGCAGAAAACCGCAACGCGCGCATGATTCTTAATGCGTCTTCCTCAAAGCGTTTTTGCGGCTCTCCGACAGCACGGATTGTCTGTAATGATAAATCCTTGATACCCCCGAAATAATCGAC
>DAOPYP010000143.1:0-1930 GCA_035352975.1 Oscillospiraceae bacterium | reverse complement strand
CCCGCTCGGTTCACTCCCGCTTGGTCCTGGAATTGTCGCAACACTCGCTCATATTCCTGCGATTATAATTGCAATTGTGTTAGGCAAAAAGCCCGCGCTTTATATGGGCGGAATAATGGCACTTTGTTCGATTGTCTGGTGGAGTACGATAGGGATAGCATATCCTGTGGCCTTTGCATTTACCCCGCTTGCGCAGTACGGAAATTTATTCAGCCTTATAATATGTATTGTTCCGAGAGTGATTTTTCCTGTAATTGCAGCATGGATTTTCGAAAAACTGAGAGATAAAATAAAAACGGTTCCGGCGGCGGCACTTGCTGCGGTAATTTCATCGCTGGTTCATTCAATTCTTGTTTTAAGCCTTATTTATATATGCTTTGTTGGGAACAGCAAGGTTTCTGAAATGCTAGGGGACGACTACATAAAGTTCCTTATCGCATGGGGCGGAGTAAACGCCGTTGCAGAAATTATCGTTGCGGGTGTTGTATCTGCCGCGACGGCTCTCCCACTTATTAAAATTACAAAAAGAGTTTAAAAAACAAACACTCTGTGTATTTATACACAGAGTGTTTTTACGTTATAAAATATAAAGGGAGCTTTACGCTCCCTTTTTTATTAATTATTAATGCGAGGCCTGTGAATGTTCAATAAAAGCTTCATTTTTGACAACCTCAACGTTATTATACACGTCCATACCTGTTCCTGCGGGAACAAGCTTTCCGATAATAACATTTTCCTTAAGTCCGAGAAGCATATCGCTCTTTCCGCGGATTGCGGCATCGGTAAGGGCTTTGGTTGTTTCCTGGAACGATGCGGCTGAAAGGAAGCTGTCTGAGCTTGATGAAGCCTTTGTGATACCCTGAAGAACAGGTACAGCCGTAACAAAGGTAAGACCTTCTTCGCCTGAATCAATTCTTTCCTGAATCTTTCTGTTCTCTTCATCGACTTCTTTTTTGTCAACAAGCGAGCCGGGGAGAAGAAAACTGCTTCCGCTTTCCTCAATCTTGATTTTTCTCAGCATCTGACGAACGATAACCTCGATATGCTTATCGTTGATGTCAACACCCTGTAAGCGGTAAACCTTCTGAACTTCGGTGATGATATAATCCTGAACAGCCTGCGGTCCCTTAACCATAAGAACGTCGCCCGGATTAACGGAACCTTCTGTCAGTGAATCTCCTGCTGTAACTGTATCGCCTTCCTTGACTCTGATTTTATAGCCATAAGGAACAGGATAAAATTCTTCAATTCCCGTTTCATTTTCAGCAATGATGACATTTCTTGTCTTCTTGATTTCTTCCATTCTGACAGTACCGCTGATTTTTGTAATAATTGCTGCATTCTTTGGACGTCTTGATTCAAAAAGTTCTTCAACACGGGGAAGACCCTGTGTGATGTCGTCCGCAGAAGCGATACCTCCGGTATGGAAGGTTCTCATCGTAAGCTGTGTACCAGGTTCGCCGATTGACTGAGCGGCAATAATTCCGACAGCTTCACCGACTGCAACAAGATTGTTGTTGGCAAGGTTTGCACCGTAGCACTTAGCACATACGCCTTGTTTTGCTTTACAGTTAAGCACTGAACGGATAGAAATTTTTTCAATTCCCTTTGATGTTAAATAATCATCAACCTTTTTAGCATCAGTATCGCTCATAAGTCTGTTTTTGGACATTATGAGATCCCCATTGTCGTCCTTAAGGTCTTCAACAAGATAACGACCGATAAGACGTTCGGCACGCTTTTCAATCATTTCGTTACCGTTCTTGATGTTATAAACCTCAAGACCAATGTCGGTGCCGCAGTCTTCTTCACGGATAATAACATCCTGTGAAACGTCAACAAGACGACGTGTGAGGTATCCTGAGTCAGCGGTACGAAGAGCGGTATCGGCAAGACCTTTACGCGCACCACGCGATGAAATAAAGTATTC
>DAOPYP010000142.1:0-1988 GCA_035352975.1 Oscillospiraceae bacterium | reverse complement strand
GGCCTTTTAGGCGCACACGTTATACCGTTAAGCCTGTTGACAACCTAATCTCCCGCAAAATTAACCTATACAGATAAGTGTGGTTGCGGTAAGTCCAAAGCTAAGAAAATATCGCGCTGAGATTTAGACACGGGATTGAGCAGTCTCGGTTTAGCTTTAGTGTTTAGGTCAAAGCACTTGATTTTATCAAGCTCCAATAGTATTTTACGAAACGTGCAGCCGGTTGTTTGCATATAAAAAGACAGATGTTTCAGCATATATGACTGAACAATCAAAGAAATAAATGAAACAAAGAGTTTCCCCCGAACCGTTTCGGAGTTATGACTGCGTAATCGCTTCATGTCAAGCTCGTTTTTTAAGTTATCAAAGCTCTTTTCAATAACATCCCTGCGGCGGTAGATTTCAAGAATCTCCGCCGTTGTTTTTCTGAAATCCGTTTCCGCTATCAAAAAGAAGCCGCACCTCTCGAGTTGCTCGTCAATTGCCTTGTGATTTCGTGTAAATCCGAGTTTTCCGTCTTTTGAACGGTTGATAAAGAAATATCTGTCATATTTCAGTTTTCTGTCCGGAGGTTCCTCCATGCTTTTCAGATCATTCTCCTGACGCTCAATCAGCTCATAGAGTGCTTCGTTCTCCTGCAACGCCTTATCGGCATCATAATACAGGTGTACATTCATCCGGAAGCCAAGCTCCGTTACTTCATAGGCTTTACCGTAAGGAAGTCCCTTTCCGAGCATATGTTCGGAATGATTTACAAGCTCAGCCCTATGCCGTTTAATTAAGTCCGAGCAATATTTGAGACTCCCCGGCAATGCTGTCACAAAACGGTAACCGTTTTCGGTAAGATACTGCAGATTATCCGCACTGTAAAACCCCCTGTCCATTACAAAGCTGGTTTTCTTTCCATTTATGAATTCGTTGTCGGCGACCATATACCGTAGGTGTGCCTTGTCGGAAATGCTTCCGGGGTAAACTCGGTAATACAGCGGAAGACCGGATTCCTCTCCATAGTACATTCCCATGTTGATTTGCGGTAATCTTTCTTTATCTCTGTTGTATCCCCATTCTAACTCATCAATGGTCTTACCGTAAGATGAAATACTTGTGACATCATAGGCGACATACTCTTTTGGATATTTATGCTTCATCCATTCTCTGAAGAAAAGCAGCATATTCTCCTGCCTCACAGAAGAAAACAACCTGCTGCTTTTGGCGCTGCCCATACATTCATTCAATGCGGTCTTATGACTTTCTGTATAATCGTCAAGATAATACATCACATTTCCTTCGCTGAGCATATACTGTGCCGTTGTCAGTATTTCCTTGCAGCTTTCAGGAAAATACAATTTTAACAGCTTGCTAAGGCCAAGCTTATCCGCTATACCTTCGAAAGCATAATTAACGCCACTGCTGAATATCCCCGTCGCAGTCGGCGACGGTGTTTTAAGATATATTTCGTAATAGTTCCTGTTTGGGATAAGCATTCCGCTTTCCTCGTCAAGCCTTCCTATCGAAGAACGATCGCAGGTCGGCTGACCTTTTTCATTTCGATAGGAAGCTGTTACATAATATACATAAGTCTTTCCGGAAACTTTTTTGTATGCTATGCCGTGCTCCGGCAGAGAAACCTTTACCGAGCTGTTAAGTGCCACAACAATCACCCCAAACCAAATTATTTGTATAGCCTAATTATATCATACCTGGCACAAAAAAACAAGAGCTTTTCTCGATTTTTTTCAAAAAAGCTCTCGTTTTCTCTGCTTTTCTTTTAGTATAGGTTAATTTTTGGAGAATTTAGGTTATGAACTCTGGTTAATGGGCACAAAAAGAAGCCCCTGTTGTAGTTACTATCCTACAACAGGGGGCGTTTTTTCTCAATGCCCGTTTTTGGGGGTTCTGTGCAATCAGTCCGGAGCTCATTTTATATAGTATCTTATTGAAAGTTGTGTTGCTGCTTTCAGAATGAAATAATTTTACCCGAGGTAAAC
>DAOPYP010000141.1:0-2048 GCA_035352975.1 Oscillospiraceae bacterium | reverse complement strand
CCGGAACATAGCTGTATTCGCCGCCGAAAAGACCTTTTCCGAAAAGCTGTCCCGAACCGAGAGCAATTTTACCCTGACGCTGCTGCTGGAACATATCAGGGTCAAGGTCATTGTCAAAGAGGATAAGAATACGTTTTTTATGAACGGGCTTTAAGATTTTAAACCATAAAAATAATCCCGCAAGCGGAGCAGAAATAAGTGCGGCAAGAATATATTTCCACGATATTCCCGCTGAAAAAAGCATTGCAGCAAATATTACAAAAAATACAATCGCCGTTCCCGTATCGCCCGTTACTCCGATTAATAAAACGGGAAATGCACCATGAAGGCATAAGAGAGCAACAGTTGAAAGACGGTTAATATGCTCATAAACCTTTGAAAGATGGTATGAAAAAGATAAAATAAAAGCAATTTTAAGAAATTCCGACGGCTGAACGGTAGTAAATCCAATATCAAGCCAGCCTATGTCATCAACGCCCTCGCGCTGAATACCAAGCGGTGAAAACAAAAGAAGCACAAGTATAAGTGCGGCTGGAACGTATAAAAACCATAACTTTGCAATCATTTTATAATCAATTCCCGAAAGGACAAGTGCACATATAGAGCCGAGAATCAGCGAAATGAACTGTATTTTATATGTTCTCGGAGAAACCGAAGCAATTATTCCGTTCTGAACTATTGAATAAAGCAGTACAACGCTAAATAAGCCTAGAATTAAAACCGCAAGATATAACTGCTTGTCGAGCTTTTTGAAATATTGCCATATCAAAGATAAAACAGCTTTCACAACATCCCACCTTATACATTAATTGTATATTAATTATATATCGTTTTTGTACATTTTTCAATAGAAAATGCTGGCGTTTTATAATTATTTATGATATAATTAATTTATTGATTTTCTTGAAACATAATAATGACATATAGAGAGGAAGCTTATTATATGCTGTCGGATATTGAAATTGCACAGGCTGCAAAGATGCTTAAAATTACGGAAATTGCGAAAAATCTCGGTATTTCCGAAGATGATCTTGAACCTTACGGACATTATAAAGCGAAGCTTTCGGAAAAGCTTTTTAAGGAGCTTGAAAGCAAAGAGGACGGAAAGCTTATTCTTGTGACTGCTATTAACCCGACTCCTGCGGGAGAGGGTAAAACCACGATAAGCGTCGGGCTTGCCGAAGCGATGAAGCATATAAATAAAAATGCCGTGCTTGCGTTAAGAGAGCCGTCGCTTGGTCCCGTTTTCGGAATAAAAGGCGGTGCGGCAGGGGGCGGATACGCCCAGGTCGTTCCTATGGAGGATATTAATCTTCACTTTACAGGGGATATGCACGCAATAACAGCCGCAAACAATCTTTTGTGCGCAATGCTTGATAACCACATTCAGCAGGGCAATCTCCTTAAAATTGATCAGCGCCGCATTCTTTTTAAACGCTGTATGGATATGAATGACCGTGCGCTTAGAAATATCATTGTTGGACTTGGCGGAAAAATCAACGGCGTTCCCCGTGAGGACGGATTTAATATTACCGTTGCATCGGAAATTATGGCTATTCTTTGTCTTTCGGCAGACCTTTCCGACTTAAAGGAAAGACTGGGCAGAATTCTTGTTGCTTATAATTATGACGGTGAGCCTGTCTATGCTAGAGAACTCGGTGCCTGCGGAGCAATGGCAGCTCTTCTTAGAGATGCGCTTAAGCCTAATCTTGTGCAGACACTTGAAAATACGCCGGCAATAATGCACGGCGGGCCTTTTGCAAATATCGCTCACGGCTGTAATTCCGTACGTGCAACAAAGCTTGCTTTAAAACTCGGTGATTACTGTATTACCGAAGCAGGCTTCGGTTCTGACCTCGGCGCGGAAAAATTTATGGACATAAAATGTCGCTTTGCAGGGCTTAAACCGTCGTGTGTTGTTCTTGTTGCAACAATAAGGGCACTTAAATATAACGGAGGAATCCAAAAGTCGGAGCTGACGTCAGAAAATGTCGAAGCTTTGAAAAAAGGCATAGTTAATCTTAAAACTCACATTCAAAACATGCATA
>DAOPYP010000140.1:0-2139 GCA_035352975.1 Oscillospiraceae bacterium | reverse complement strand
TGGTTTCAATCTGGCAGTTATCACATTTATTAAGTACGTTCTGAAGTTTACCTGCTAACGATTCGAGCTCGTTAATAAAGGTTTCACATTCATAATCAAAAAAGAAGAAAAAGAAGTCTATCATCCCCCTTTACGCCGAATGTTCCGCTGTGCCGAACGGTGAGCAGTAAAGCTCAATAAGATTATACAACAATATTTTACATAATTCAATAATAGGAGAGTGACACATATGATTGCACAGGCAATAGAAAAAATCAATAAGGAACTTAAGGAATTCAAGGGCGGTCAGGGGCAGAAGGCACAGTGCGCAGACACGATGAAAAGTCGCTGCGCTGATATTTTAAAAAGCTTCTGCGAACAGAATGAGGAATTCGCACAGGCAGTTGTTCAGACGGACAGAACGTTATCCGATTGTATTTCAGCAGTTGTGAATAAGTTCTGGAATAAGGCAAGGAAAGACGGAATTTCCGACCTTGAGGCATTCAAGACGATGGGGCAGTTTTATTTCCCAGGTTCGGGAGTACATTGCACGATGACCATTGATGTCGAGGCGAACGAGCCTGTTGAAACCTTTGACGTTCCCGCGAATACAGCCGAAGCCGATGAACCTGATGATATTAACGATGACGATGACGAAGAAGCCGAACAGGAAGAACCTGCGGTCGCTCCTGCTCCTAAGGCGGAAAAGAAAAAATCACTCAGCTTTAACCTTGACGACTTCATATAGGAGGCGGGGACGTTGAAATTCAAGGAACTGACACATTACCCTATTGAACAATGTTTCGGCGTACTTCCTCCGACGGAGATTTTCGAGCAGAAATCATATTACGGCGGTATAAATGTTTATGACCGTAATGTATATACATATCAGGCAACACGCTTTCCGAAATTCAATGACCTGCTCATTATAACCGTATTCCACGGCGGATTTTTTAAATTCCGTATATTCCTCACAGAAACGGAATTCTGCAATCAGCTTGTGGACCGGCAAAAGCCGTCAGAGTCCATGTTCTACAATATAAAAACTACATCCAGCTGCTATTATGAGCGGTATGTCCCGACCGAGGACGCGGATGCGGTAATAACGTCATGGCTCAAAGGTAAGTATTTTGACAAGATGACATTAGAAGACGGAGAAGCTGGAATAAACCTCATACAGTGTTATCAGGAAATGCTCCGAGGGAAGAACCTCAAGGCAAAATATAATAAAATCAAAAATTCCGTTGATATAGAAATGCTGAAAATAACGGAGCTCCCGAAAGACATTAATAAGTGGATTAATACTCACGTTTTTCGGGACGAGCATTATATTATATATCATCCGACGGAGCACTGGGGCGAATGCTCCGGCTGCGGAAAGCGGTTCGAGATAAGCCCGCAGATGTTAAAGCACAACGCATTATATTTTTGTCCCCACTGTAAAACAAAGGCGAAGCTTCTTTCGGGCAATCGGTGGAAGCGTATGAACCGTCTGGACGACAGGGCGGAATTTGCTTATATCCAGCCGACAAGAAAAGGCTTTTGCGTTAGAAAATTCTCGGCTACTAAGTATATTTCAAACAAGGTGGATTATCAGAGCGAACGCGAAACCGAGAATATTCCTCAGGGGGAAACCTTTAAAGCAAAATTAAGCCTCCACGAATACAAGCGGGATTTTTTTGAAAACGACAGCCACTTGAAAAGCTTCAAGTACGACAATTTTTATCAGACTGGCGAACACCGCTGGTGCCCGTCAAGCCTCAATGAGGACAGATATTACAGTCACCGAGAAATTGCGATATATCCCGGAAATCTAGGAAGCATCATAAAGCGTGATGAAAAGCTGAAATACATTCCCGTCAAGAAAATTGTCAGGCTTTCAAACGAGCTGAATTTTATCGACGTTATGCGGAACTGCCGAAAGTACCCATTCATCGAATACCTTTATAAAATGGGCTTTCACAGGCTCACCGTGGAGATATGCCGCTACGGTGACAATTATTCGGAAAAGGGCACGAGGGAACATTTTGGGCTGAATTTTGACGGAAAGAACATTATGCAGCTTCTCGGTGTCGGCAAGCAGGAGGTTAAGCTTCTTTCAGGACTTAACATCAATTCCGTTGAACTGGAGCTTTACAAGACGGTTAAAGAGAAAAACTG
>DAOPYP010000139.1:0-2161 GCA_035352975.1 Oscillospiraceae bacterium | reverse complement strand
AAAGAAGGTCTTACTGACGTATGCTGTGTTGTTACCAGATATTTCGGTGGAATTCTTTTAGGCGGCGGTGGACTTGTCAGGGCATATTCTCACTCGGCAAAAATTGCCGTTGACGCCGCTCAGAGAATGATTATGTGCTCCTGCTTTAAGGTGTATTTTTCAATTGACTATAACCTATATGGAAAAATAGCATATATTCTCCCCGAATTTGAAGTGAAAATTTTAGATACGATTTTTGAAACGGATGTAAAAATATCTCTTTTAATTAAGTCAGAAAAGTATGAGAGTTTTGAAAAAAAGCTTATTGACTTATGCAGCGGTAATATTTATTTGTCAAAATCAAATGAATTGTTTGAGGATTTTGCATAGAAATTTATGTAGGTATACAAACTTTACTTTTTTTGTAGAAAAATAAAGGGTTTTAAAATTGCTGAATTGTATTAATATATGTAATTTTCATTAAAGGGTGTGATTAGATGTCCGTAAGAGAACAAACAGAGGTTCTCGAATTAGGGAGTCTTTGTGAAGATGCCTGTTTTTCGATTTACAGCGGAAAGCGTGTCCGTCCCGAACAAAAATGTGAATTCCGAACGGATTTTCAGCGTGACCGTGACAGAATTCTCCACTGTAATTCTTTCAGAAGACTAAAGCACAAAACTCAGGTTTTTCTCGTTCCTGTCGGTGACCATTATAGGACAAGGCTTACTCATACTCTTGAGGTTTCACAGATTGCAAGAACAATTTCAAGAGCATTGCGGCTTAACGAAGACCTTACCGAAGCTATCGCAATGGGACATGACTTAGGACATACCCCTTTCGGACATTCGGGTGAGGCGGTTCTTGCCGAAATCTGTCCATACGGCTTCAAGCACTATCTTCAGAGCGTACGCGTTGTTGATTACATTGAGAATGACGGACGAGGGCTCAATCTTACATATGAAGTTAAAAACGGCATTGCCTGTCATACCAACCAAATTGCCGCCACAAAAGAGGGGTATATCGTAAGACTTGCGGATAAAATTGCTTATATCAATCACGATATTGACGATGCGATAAGAGCAGGCGTTTTAAAGGAAACAGATATTCCCAAAGAAATAACAGATATTCTCGGCTCAACCAAAAGCAAACGTATTACATCCTTGGTTGCTTCAATTATTAACAACGGTGTCAAGGATATAAAAATGAGCGATGACATAAAAAAAGCACATGACGATTTAAGGGCATTTATGTTTCAGAATGTCTACACAAATCCAAACGCAAAAAATGAAGAAGCGAAAGCAAAAATGCTTGTGGAAAAGCTGTATTATTATTTTTTGAAAAATCCCGATAAGCTCCCTGACGAATATAAAGCTATTACGAAAAAATTCGATAAGGACAGAGCTGTATGTGATTATATTGCGGGAATGACCGACGGCTATGCAATTAATTTATATACACAGCTTTTTGTTCCCAAAGGCTTTGAGCCAAAGCAGTCTGTTTAAAAACAAAGGAGGTATAACGTGCTGCCGGAAGAGTTTTTATATGAACTGAGGCAAAACAGTCCGATTGAAAGCATTATGACCTCATATACTCACCTCATAAAAAGAGGGCGCAATTATGTATGTCTTTGTCCGTTTCATTCCGAAAAATCGCCGTCCTGTACGGTTTATCCGGATACAAACAGCTTTTTTTGCTTTGGCTGCGGTGCGGGCGGGGACGTAATAACCTTTATAAGAAAAATCGAAAATCTTGAGTATATCGAGGCGGTTAAATTTCTTGCGGAACGTTCGGGGATGTCACTTCCTGATGATGTTCAGAATGACCAAACTGCTAAAATAAAATTACGTATACTTGAAATTAACCGTATTGCCGCAAGGTATTTTTATGACCAGCTTAAATCAAAAAATGGAGAAAAAGGCAGGCTGTATATTAATTCAAGACAGCTTTTGCCGAATACAGTAACAAAATACGGTGTGGGCTATGCTCCCGAAAGCTGGGATAATTTCAGGAATTTTATGCATTCGCAAGGGTATTCAGACGATGAACTTATAGCCGCCTCACTTTGTGCAAGATCACAGAACGGAAAAGTTTATGACTTGTTCCGTGACAGAATTATTTTCCCCATCATTGATTTGAGAGGAAATGTAATTGCATTCGGCGGGCGTATAATCGACGGCTCGGG
>DAOPYP010000138.1:0-2179 GCA_035352975.1 Oscillospiraceae bacterium | reverse complement strand
AAAAGAATCTTGATGAAATCAATGAGCTAAAAGACATAAATTCTGAGGTGAAATTCTATGAAAATTGACCGACTTATCGGAATAATAACGGTTATGCTTCGGGAAGAAAAGGTTACCGCACCTTATCTTGCGGAAAAATTCGAGGTTTCGAGAAGAACGATAAATCGTGATATCGAGGATATATGCATGGCTGGAATACCTGTCGTTACTGAACAGGGTTATAACGGCGGAATATATATAGCCCAAGGATATAAAATTGACAAAGCTTTGCTTACAGATGAAGATTTAAAAATGCTTTTTACAGGGCTTAAAGGTCTTGACAGCATTTTGAGCTCACCTAAAAGCGGAAACCTTGCAGAAAAGCTGACGGTAAAAAATAATTCATTATTAACTGATAATATTCTGATTGATTTATCGTCACATTACAAGGCGAGTCTTGCTCCGAAAATTGAACAGATACGTTCGGCTATTGAAAATCACAAGATAATTGAGTTTGAGTATTTTTATTCAAAAGGCGGTATGAGCCGCAAAGTTGAGCCGTATTTCATAGTTTTTCAGTGGTCGTCATGGTATGTTTTCGGATACTGTCAGCTTCGTGAGGATTTTCGTATGTTCAAGCTTAACCGACTGTGGAATCTTACAGTGAGTGATGAAAGATATATCCCTCGTGAAATTGATGAAAGTAAGCTGGATTTTGACAGCTGTTGGACACCTGAATTTCATCTTAAAGCAGAAGTCGTGAGCAATTTAAAATACAGACTTATCGACGAATACGGAATAAACTGCTATACTCAAAAAGAAAACGGCACGCTTTATTTTGAAACATATTTCACTTCTTATGACGAATTGCTTATATGGGTTCAGGGTTTTGGCGATGGAATAAAGGTTATCGAGCCCGAATGTTTAAAAAAAGACCTGCTTGAAAAGGCAAAGAAAATTGTTGAATTATATTCTGGAACATGACATACTGCTGTCGCGTTTCAGAATATATAATATAGAAAAAAAGAAAGCGGGTACATATTATGATTGAATCAAGATGCGGAATTTTATGTGGTGAATGCGAATACAGAGAAAGCATGGGTTGTAAAGGCTGTGTAAATATCGAAAAACCTTTTTGGGGAGATGCCTGTCCTGTGAAATCCTGTTGTGAGGGAAAAGGACTAGAAAACTGCGGAATGTGCGAAGTTTTTCCGTGCGAGCTTCTCAATTCTTTTGCTTATGACAAGGAACAGGGCGATGACGGAAAAAGAATATTACAGTGCAGAAAATGGTGCGGAAAGGATAATTAATATGAAATTTATGTTGGCTATGATTGCCGTAAAAGATATTGAGGTGTCAAAGAAATTCTATATGGATTTGTTTGACCAGACGGTTGATCTTGATTTAGGCTGGAATGTAACAATGAGCGGAGGCTTTGCTTTACAGCAGAATTTTGGCTGGCTGACCGGACTTCCCGAAGACAGTATACTTAATAAATCAAATAATATGGAGCTTTATTTTGAAGTCGATGATTTTGATGAATTTTTAGAGAAACTAAAGAATTATAATAATGTCAATTATGTTCATGAAGCTAAGACACATGACTGGAAACAGCGCGTTGTCCGTATCTATGACCCTGATTACCATATAATTGAGGTCGGTGAGGCTATGAATGCTATTGCAAAGCGGTATCTTAAAAACGGATATTCTATAGAAGAAGCCGCAAAGGAAATTCAATTTCCTGTCGAAGTTGTTAGTAAGTGGGCAGAAGAAATGTCAAGTAACTAAAAAAATAGCACTTGACCTAATAAACAATATTTGCTATAATAAAACAAACAAAAATGATTTGAGGTGAAAAGATGCGTAAATTTTCTTGCTAATTTATAAGGCTAAGTAAAATTATAAGCGGATATGACCGCTTTATTTATTATGCCTTTGCAAGAAAGTTACTTCATCTTTAAGCTTAATATATAATCAAAGGGATGCCTTTTTATAGGTATGTCTTTCTGTGTTATTAGCTGCGGAATTAACTTTCTTGCGGCTATTATTTTTTATAATTTTAGTAATTAAAAAAATTATTCACAGGAGGATTTCCATATGTCTTTAATTAATATAACAGATTTAACCTTTTCGTATGACGGCAGCTATGATAATATATTTGAAAATATAGGCTTCCAGCTTGATACTGACTGGAAGCTTG
>DAOPYP010000137.1:0-2359 GCA_035352975.1 Oscillospiraceae bacterium | reverse complement strand
ACCACAGGCTTTCCCGTAAAAATATCTGTAAGAGTATTCCCCGTATCAGCTATAGCTTCAGATGAAACAGTTTTTTTATTTACGGAAAAAATGATACTGTATTTTTTGTTTTCCATTGATTTTCGGTCAAGAAAATAACGTATTAAGCTAACTGCAATATAAGCAATTACAGTCGAAACTATCAATGAAAAAAGCGAAAAATCAAAATAAAAATATGTATTGTTAAAATGCATGAACGACGGCTTAAATGTCAACCATAAAGCAAGCATTACCCCTGCAAAAATAAAATTCACTGCATAAAAATACAATAACATTCTGAAATATCTTTTTAAATCTCTTGCTCCAAAAGCAATTAAAACTATGATTGATGCAGCTATAAGCTTAAGAATAATCGAAAATATCACACTTATTGAAGGAATAAGTATTATAAGTGAAAAAAAGCTGCCTATAACCGAAGCAAATATACATCTCCCGATATATAACTTTGTGTGTGTAAGTTTCGATACTGCAAGAAGCAGAAAATAATTCACATATATATTCAATACTATAAGTACATCAATATATATCGTCATAATCGCACCTCACAGTCAAGTCATAAAATAATTATAATCATTATTACACGGCTATTCTGTCGATTTTGGACAGGATATTTATTTTGTAAATATCAATAAAAA
Organism: Oscillospiraceae bacterium; assembly: GCA_035352975.1. Classification (GTDB taxonomy): domain Bacteria; phylum Bacillota; class Clostridia; order Oscillospirales; family Ruminococcaceae; genus DAOPYP01. The sequence goes on along the minus strand of DAOPYP010000137.1, from coordinate 1,685 downwards.
AGTCCTCCGATATTACTCGGAGGACAGGCTGATTTAATAATATTTTTACTTTTTTTCGGAAAGAAAAGCGTTAAAGGCTTTATATGCCATATATACGTCGATTTTTGAAACAACCTCATAGGGTGCATGCATAGAAAGAACAGGAACGCCGACGTCAATTACGTCAACATTTAGGTTTGCTATATACGCCGCAACTGTTCCGCCGCCGCCTGCATCAACCTTTCCGAGTTCTGCTGTCTGCCAGATAACGCCCTTTTTATCGAGAAGATTTCTTATTTTACCCATAAATTCTGCGGAAGCGTCTGATGTTCCGGCTTTTCCTCTTGAACCTGTATATTTTGTAACAACTACACCCTTGTTAAGATAAGCGGCATTCATTTTTTCATTGACATCGGGGAAAGTCGGGTCAACACCGGCATTTACATCAGCTGAAAGACATTCGGAATTTGAAAGTACAGTTCTTCCCTCTGCTCCAAAAGCTTTAGCAAGATCGCAAATAAAATATTTCAGATATGAGGAATTAAGCCCTGTATTTCCATCGCTTCCCGTTTCTTCCTTGTCAGCAAGAACGGTAACTACGGTTTTTGCTGGATTTTTTGTTTTAAAAGTTGCCTGTAAAGCTGTATAAGCACACACCCTATCATCCTGACCGTATGAGCCGATCATGCTTCTGTCAAACCCGATATCCTTTGCTTTGAAATTCGGAACCGCTTCAAGCTCTGCCGAGAGAAAATCGCTTTCTACAATACCATATTTATCATTGAGAATTTTAAGGATATTAAGCTTAACCTTTTCACTGATTTCATCATCTTTGAAAGGTCTTGAGCCTACAAGGATGTTAAGCTCTTCACCTTTAATGGCTTCTGCCAATGTTCTTTTCATCTGTTCAGCGGCAAGATGCGGAAGAAGGTCATTAACACAGAAAACGGGATCATTTTCATCCTCGCCTATATTTACTGTAACCTTTGAATTATCGGATTTAACTATTACTCCGTGAAGAGCAAGAGGAATAGCGGTCCACTGATATTTTTTAATTCCGCCGTAATAATGAGTTTTAAATAAAGCAAGCTCAGACTCTTCATATAACGGATACTGCTTTATATCAAGACGCGGGGAATCAATATGTGCGGCAGCAATTTTTACGCCCTTTTCAATTGGCTCTGATCCGATAACGGAAAATATAACTGCCTTTCCCCTGTTATTATAATAAATTTTGTCCCCAGGATTAAGCTCTTTTCCTAAAACAAATTCTTCAAAGCCATTTTCTTTGGCAAGCTCAATTGCCTTTATAACTGCTTCTCTTTCCGTTTTAGCGCTGTTTAAAAATTCTTTGTATCCCTCACAGAATTTGTCGCATTTTTTCAGTGCTTCATCGTCCATAATAAGTACGGCATTCTTTTTTACAAGAGTAAGCGACTCCTGTAATTTTTTTGCCTCTGATTTTTTATCAGACATAATTTTCACCCATCCTTTTTGTTGTTATATAAATTAGTATAACCCTCATAAGCCTTTAAAACCTTATTAACATAATGTCCGGTAGTGTTTGAGGGAATATTGTCAAGCTTTTTACCGTCGGCGCTGTATTGGGGATCTTTGAGCCAGTTATTAACCGTTCCTCTCCCCGCATGATATGCAGCAATTGCCGTCGGAATGTCCTGATATTCTTCATAAAGAAGCGACAGCAT
>DAOPYP010000136.1:0-2384 GCA_035352975.1 Oscillospiraceae bacterium | reverse complement strand
AAGGTATGCGATACAATAGAAAAATGCGAGGGCTGTCAGACAAACTTCAAGCCGCTTTATGACGAAAAGCTTCCGATAAAAGAAAAACTCGGTATAATAGCGAAAGAAATTTATCGTGCTGACGGGGTTGTCTATACTTCACAGGCTGAAAAAGCAATTAAAGAAATCGAGGCTCTTGGTTTCGGAAATATTCCAGTATGTGTTGCAAAAACACAGTATTCGCTTTCCGACGATCCCACAAAGCTCGGAAAACCAGAAAACTTTGAGATTACCGTCCGTGATGTGAAATTATCTGCGGGAGCAGGCTTTGTTGTTGCACTTACCGGCGACATAATGACAATGCCGGGACTTCCTAAAACACCGGCGGCATTTAAGATCGATATTGACAATGACGGAAACATCAGCGGATTATTCTGATTTTAAGGAGAATTTATTATGTCTAACAATGAACGTTTTATAAAAACACATACACAGGGAACGCTGAATGTGACAGAAATATGGGTTGACAGAGAAACAGGGGTTAATTATGCTTTTCATTATGCGGGCTATGCCGGCGGATTTACTCCGCTTCTTGACCGCGAGGGGAAACCGGTTATATCAAATATTAATGGAGATGACCGATTTGACCGATAAGGAGAAAATGCTTTCAGGAAAATTATATTTCGGCGGCGTTGAAGAGCTGATGAAAGAGCGTGAGAATGCAAGGATTCTGACACATGAATTTAATTCAATCAGCCCTGATTTTTATAATAAAAAAAATGAAATTTTGAAAAGACTTTTCGGCTCTTTAGGCGATAATTTTTGCATTGAGCAGCCGATAAGATGTGATTATGGATATAATATTCATATAGGTGAAAATTTTTATTCCAATTTTAATCTCACAATTCTTGACTGTGCAGAGGTTATTATAGGAGATTGTGTTTTTATTGCTCCTAACGTCAGTATTTTTACAGCCGGACATCCTATTGATCATGAACTTAGAAACTCAATGCTCGAATACGCTTTTCCTATTAAAATAGGAAATAATGTATGGATTGGCGGAAATACAGTCATCAATCCGGGAATAACAATCGGCGATAATTCTGTTATTGGTTCCGGAAGTGTGGTTACTAAAAATATTCCTTCAAATGTAGTTGCTGCCGGAAATCCATGTAAAGTATTAAGGGAGATAACTGATGATGAATAAAAAATATGTGAAAATTACTTACTCTCCCGAAGAAACAATAAAATTTGCCGAAAAAGTCGGAAACCTTTTAAAGGGCGGAGAAATTATCGCCTATAAAGGTTCCATGGGTGCTGGGAAAACCACGTTTACGCGAGGCCTCTGCATAGGTCTGGGTCTTCCCGATGAGGTTACCTCACCAACATTCGCCTTAGTGAACGAATACAGGGGCAAAATAACGCTTTATCATTTTGATATGTATAGGATACAATCATCCGATGACCTTGAAACGACTGGATTTTATGATTATATTTCTGATGACAGCGTGCTTGCTGTTGAGTGGTCGGAGAATATAAGCGAGGCTCTTCCTCAAAATACCATTTGCATTACATTTGACAGAATTGATGAAAATACAAGAGAAATTACTATTGAAGGGGATAATAGATTTGACGGTCTTGGGGATTGATACTTCTGGGAAAACCGCTTCGGTTTCGCTTGTCAGAGATGATGAAGTTCTTGCACAGACAACCGTTCTGACAAAGCTGACACATTCTCAGGTGATTCTTCCGCTTTGTAAGGATATGCTTGAAAATTCTGAAATGCCGCTTTCTGACGTCGATGTTATAGCTGTTTCTGACGGACCAGGTTCATACACGGGACTTAGAATAGGAATCTCCACTGTAAAGGCAATGTGCTTTGCATTAAAAAAGCCTTGCGTCGGTGTTTCTGTGCTTGAAAGTCTTGCATATAATTTTCTTGGCATAACTTGTACGGTTTGCGCCGTTATGTCAGCAAGACAAAATCTCGTTTATAATGCTTTCTTTCAATCTGACGGAGATAAAATAACAAGAATTACCGAGGATAGGATTATTTCAGAAGAAGAACTTTTTGAAGAACTTAAAAAATATGACCATATAATCGTTGCAGGGGATTATTCAAAAGAATTCTGCGTAAAATACAGCTGTGGGAAAATTAAGCTTTCTCCGCCTCATTTACGGCTTCAGCTTGCGTCAAGCTTATGCCTTTGTGCAATGACAAAGGAGCATTATTCTCCAGAAAAGCTTAATGCAAGCTATCTTCAGCCCACTCAGGCAGAGAAAATTCGTCTTGGTTCAAAATAGGATTGAAATTTCTAAATTAGTGTGCTATTATAAATATTGATAAATTCAATGAGAGGAATCTTGCTGTTTTGTTATATATTTGCTGTGACCACAGCCAATAT
>DAOPYP010000135.1:0-2415 GCA_035352975.1 Oscillospiraceae bacterium | reverse complement strand
CTTTTCCTTTGTTTTTTCTTCAGGAGATTTATTTTTCTCGCCATCAGAATCAGGCTTTTCCGCTTTTTTGCGTTCCCTTGCAAGACGTTTTTCAATAGCGGCGTCAAGCTCCTCCTGGGTAAAAGTTTTGCCTTTATCCGACTGTGTGCCATCTTTCTGACCGTCGTCGCCATTGCCGGCATTATCGGCGTCGTTACCGTCGGCTTTTTCGCCGAAATACTGCATTGAAATTCTGAGCGGTTTGGTTTCTTCGTAAGAATTATTCATAAAATACCTCCGTTTAATGTCCGTCGACTTCCTCAGAGTTTAAAGCCGTTCAGGTTTGGGCATAAAAATAAGACGTTAACGTACGTCTTGAACGAGATAAACGGATCACCGCCTTTCAGGCATAAAAATAGCGCCTTGCAGTTGACTGCAAAACGCTTGATTTTTATAATAAAATGATAATATACTGCTAAGCCGTAATTTTCTTTTCGTGTTTGTCTTCGTCCTCAGGGTTACCTTCTTCGTCGGTATTAAGCATACGCTCAATCATTTCTTCAATACCTTTTCTTCCTTTTGGATGTTCGTCAATTACTGGGATCGGCTTATTTGGATTTCGCATACTCAATTCCTCCTTTTTCGCATAATTTCAAAAATTCTGAAACAAAATCCTTATCATCTATTTCTTCATCAATGAATGAATCATAAATTTCTTTAAGGATTGCTCTTGTTTTATTGTAATCGAATTGTTTAAGTTTATTCAGTATATAAACTTCGCCCTGATTTGTTACAACAGATAGAGTTTTAACGGATGATTCGCAGATAAATGTATCTATGTCTGAAACAGAAAAATTATTTGTACTCGGATGATTATGCATATAAATTAAGCTTTTTTTATCCGCTTTTTCAATAATAGAAACTGCAAAAGGATTTTCTGCGGGAGCAACTCCGAATTCTTCTCCGAGAATAGATACCTCGCTTTTGAATTCCAAATCATCTATAAGCAAAACTTCATTACTATTATTTTTTGTTTTGGCAAGTTTTAATAGCTCTTTATGCTTAGCCTGCATAGTTGCTATTTGATGTTCAGAAAAATCAGACAAATTAACCGCGCCGACCTTTTCAATAGCAACATCCGTAACATATATTTTTTTGTCGCGCTTTTTTGCCTGTTCCAAAAAGTTCACTTCCCTTGATTTTATTATACCACTATCCCTGTTATTGTCAACAGATTTTGCTGATTTCAAAGCCTTACCCGAAATGCTTTTGTTAAACCCGGGTGTCGCCGTTCTGTCAGGTCTGTATGTCCTGCCGGTATCCTCACAGAAACGCTTTATCTTGTCTTGTTCGCGTTTAAGCTTTACGGAGGCTTTCTGAAACCCCTCTTTATCACCCAGAGTGTCAAGCGCTGTGCATTCGCGCTTTCGGCTCCTGACATTGCGTTCAAGTTGTCTTTGCGCCTGTGAAAGCTTATAGGCCTTGTCATTTTCTTCTTTTTCATAGGGGAAATAACGCTGAAGGCTAATTCCGGGAACGAATGGATAAGGATGATGCCCGCAGTTTATGCCGAGAATACCGTCAGGCTCGCCGTACGAACTGTCAGACCATGCGTAGTATTTTATTTTATTTCCGTTTAAGTCTTCAGTATAACCGCCTTTGCCTTTTCGGTTGAATATTTTGCCCTGATCATTTGCACATTTAGGACGGGCACCGATGTGAGAAGAAATTGCAATTAAATCAACGCCATAGTCATCCATACGGTCAAATTGTGCCTGATGTGCAGCATTCCCGCAGGTTGTTCTTATATCCATATTGATATAAGCCTCAGGCGACCATTCACGCCCTCGTTTGTCAACAAAACAAGGAATGCCTTTATCACACATTTCTTTTATACACTGCCGCATGGCTGCCTGACGGCTTTCAATGCCGGTAACAGCTTTGCCTGCTGCCTTATTCAGCACATCAAGAAACGACTGTTTGTCAGCGAGCTCGGCAGCGTTCTTAATAAGCTTTCCGGCGGCAGAACGCGCCTTGTATTTCATAACGGTATTGACGAGGTTAAGCTGTTCCTGTGCCTGTCTGCTGAAAGATTTAAGTGCATTTGCCATACTGCTTTTAGGAGGCACTGCCGCATTCTTTATAATGCCTTCTTCGGCAAGCTTTTTAAAGCCCGGCTCAAATTCATTTATAGCGGATAAGGCAGATTGTTCAAGAGCCAGAGCCAGCATATCAGGCACTATCCCTGCATATTCAGCAATAGTTCTGATATTGGACTTATCAAGTCTGCCGAGGCTTGCAAGCGCTTTGATTTTCCATTGTGCCGTCGAGCATTCTGTGTTCTGCTGTGCAAGATATTGGGCGATATTCTGTATAAGATCGGTTTCAAGTCCGGTATAGAGGTCAGCGAGAGGCTTACTAAGCTTCATCAGCTCC
>DAOPYP010000134.1:0-2453 GCA_035352975.1 Oscillospiraceae bacterium | reverse complement strand
TGAACATTATATTTGGCTTTTTATGAAGCTTTCCTGCAAGTTTATCAAGCCTTTCAAGCTCAAAAAGATTGTCAACAATAATTCTTCCGACACCGTGAGAAAGTGCAAGAGTCAGCTCATCATCGGTTTTGTTGTTACCGTGAAAGCAGATTTTTTCAGCAGGGAATTTAACGTTTATTGCGGTAAAAAGCTCCCCGGAAGAAACAACGTCAAGTCCCATTCCCTCGTCAAGTATAATTTTGCAGATTGCCTTACAGCAAAAAGCTTTGCTTGCATAACAAGCCAGACCCTTGCCCTCATAATACTTGTCAATCGAATTCTTAAAGCTTCTGCAATTTTCTCTAATAAGATTTTCATCCATTACATACGCAGGAGTACCATATTCTTTTGCAATTGAAACCGTATCCACTCCGCCGATTGTCAAATTACCGTTTTCATTTACGCTTAAATTTTTTGAAACAAACATCTGTAATTCCCCTATTCTGTATCTTTATGTTCTTCTGTTTTTGAAACTTCTTCAATAATTTTACGAATTTCTTCCGTCCCCTCGCCTGTTAAGGACGAAAATTCTATGATCTTTACTTCTTCAAAAAACGGGAGTTCTGTTTTTAAGTTTTCTATTCTTTCAGATTTCTGTCGATTTGAAAGCTTGTCCGATTTTGTAAGAACAATAACAAACGGCAATTCATTTTCAATCAAAAAATTCATCATATGAATATCGTCATTTGTCGGAGGATGGCGCATATCAACAAGCTGAAAAATCAATGCAATATCCCTGTCAGCCGTAAGGTAGCCCTCGATAAGCCCCGACCAGCGTTCCTTTTCGGATTTGGCTATTTTAGCATATCCGTATCCTGGAAGGTCAACAAGATAAATATCTTCAAGCTTATAGAAATTGATTGTTGCGGTTTTCCCCGGAACGGACGAAACCTTTGCAAGAGATTTTCTGTTGAAAATCTTATTAATCAGCGAAGATTTCCCGACATTTGAACGTCCCGCAAATGCAATTTCAATCCTGTCAGACTGAGGAATCTGAGAATACTTTCCGTATGAAATATAAAATTCAGCTTTATTGAAGTTCATAGTATCTCCTTAAGAGCGGATTTGAGCGGTATTGTCATTAATTTGACTGATGACAGATTCAGTAATAATCGGCTTGATATTTTCTTTTACTAATGCAAAATCAAGCACCTCCGAAAGATTTTCGGCAAATACAAAGTTTAATGATGCCTTGACAATATCGTCAACTTCGTCAAGATCAGATTTATTTTTAAACGGAACTATAACATTTTTAACCCCTGCTTTATATGCAGCCATTGTTTTTTCACGAAGTCCTCCGATAGGAAGAACCTTTCCGTGAAGAGTAATTTCGCCTGTCATTGCAACATCGCTTCTGACGGGAATTCCTGATAAAGCGGAAACAAGCGCAGTAGTAAGCGTCACTCCCGCTGATGGTCCGTCCTTGGGGACTGCTCCCTCAGGGGCATGAACGTGAATGTCCTTTTCCTTATAAAAATCAGGACTAATATTATATTTCTGGCATACTGAACGAACATAGCTTACGGCGATTTTTGCGCTTTCTTTCATTACTTCGCCGAGCGAGCCTGTCAGCTCAACAGTACCCTTTCCGTCAAGAATAAGCACCTCAAGAGGCATAATTACGCCGCCGACAGATGTCCATGCTAAACCGTTTACAAGTCCTACTTCATTTTTCTCGGATACCTCATCGGGAAGATATTTTTTTGCGCCAAGATATTTTTCAATATTCTGAGAAGTAAAAACAACCTTTTTTATACCTAATTCAACTATTTCTTTTGCAGCTTTTCTGCATAAAGAAGCTATCTGACGTTCTAAGTTTCTTACTCCCGCCTCTTTAGTATAGCTGTCAATAAGCTCATAAATACCGTCGTCGCTGATTTTTACGTTGACAGCTTTAAGACCGTTTTTCTTAATCTGCTTTGAAACAAGATGCTCTTTTGCGATATGAAATTTTTCTTCACGCGTATAGCTGGTAAGCTCGATAACCTCCATTCTGTCAAGAAGCGGAGGGTCAATTGTCGAGGTAGTGTTTGCTGTTGTTACAAATAGAACATTGCTCAAATCAAAAGGCAATTCTATGTAATGGTCACGAAATTCAACGTTTTGTTCGCTGTCAAGAACTTCAAGAAGAGCAGAAGACGGATCTCCCTTAAAATCATTGCTCATTTTATCAATTTCGTCAAGAAGAATGAGCGGATTATTTGAGCCGGCAGACCTTAACGCATTTATAATACGTCCAGGCATTGAGCCGATATAGGTTTTTCTGTGTCCTCTTATATCCGATTCGTCTTTTATTCCGCCGAGAGATACTCGTGCATATTTTCTTCCGAGTGCCTTTGCTATTGAACGTCCGATTGAGGTTTTTCCGACTCCGGGAGGGCCAACAAGACATATAATCTGTCCCTTTACGTCAG
>DAOPYP010000133.1:0-2576 GCA_035352975.1 Oscillospiraceae bacterium | reverse complement strand
TCCTTACAATCGCAGTTCTAACATGTTCCTTCCATATGCATACATCCTTATCAGAAAGAGAGCAATACATATTATTTAATGCAGGAGCAAGTATCTCTGAATATAAACCAATAACGCCAATTTTCTTTTCTTTTAAAAGATCTAATGCGTATTCAACGGCTTTTTCTTTGTTTTCAGTTTCTAATATTTGTTTAAATTCCTCTGCAAAATTCTTCATAGATAGGCTCCTTTTAATTTTTACGCTTTACAAAATGAAATCGTGAAGTGAATAATATTATTTATTTTAAGCATATCACATATTATGTCGAAAAGCAATAATTTTCAATGTTGTGCTGCGTATTATTTGCATAATATACATACAAAAAGCTCCCTCCGAAAACTCGAAGGGAGCAGTTTTATTTTTTTCACATCAGCTCACCCGAACTTCAACGGTAATATTCTTCCACTGACTTTCTCTGAGATAATTACCATGTCTTTTGCGATAAGCTTTTGCGGTTTCAAAGTCAATCGTGAATACCCATGAAAGCACTATTTCAAAAGGCTCATCAGGGTTTTCAGAAAAACTCCTATTTATTCTTGATAGCAGCCTGTGAAGTTGAGTGGCGATAAAGTCATATCTGACGACAGTTATACCAGCACTTGTGTTATGTAAAGCGGAAGCGAAATTATCCGCTTCCTGACCGTAAAGATATACATACGGTCTTTCCTTTTTATTGCGCTTTTCGCCGACTGCAACGAGCTTTACCGTTTCCTTTGTATGTCCGAAATTGACGTTCCATTCATATATGCCGTCACCGTTCGGAATAACAGTGTCAACCACTTCATCAAGAAAATCCTTTGAAAGTGGTTCTGACGGATTACTTCCTATAATCTCAAGAGCCATTCTTATTTTAGATATATCAGGTTTGTCCGATATGATTTGCTCAGATATTTCGGGAACGCTGTTTTTCTGCTCGGTAAGCTGGGCAATCTCATCATCGAACTGTGAACGGAGATTTGCAAGTTCTTCTTTTGTAATTTCGCCTTCAGTACGCATTAATATCAGCTTGTTAATTTTCTGTTGCAACGTCTCAATTTTCATATCAATCGCCGCTGAATCATCTGTTTTGATAACAGGCTTATCTGCAACGAAATATTTCTGAATATATTCAAGAGCCGTTTCAATATCGTTTTTCTTGTTTTTCCATATCTCATCTATGAGAAATTCGCTCATCATATCCATACGCCATTGCAGTACGAGCTTGTTGTCACAATAGCCGCTTGTATCCAGTCCCGTAGCCGCACGCTTTGCCGCCTTGCCGTTGTTGACCTGATTGTAACAGAGATAACAGTAAGAATGTGAGCCGTCATTGTTTTTGTGATAAACATTCTTGCGGAATTTTGCTCCGCAGCTGCATTTCAACTTGTTCGACCAGAGGTCAGAGGAGGGGCAAGCGCCCGTTGTAATCTCTTTACCCTTGCTGTCTGTACCGATAACTGTTCTTCTTGATTTCAGAATAGCATTGCATTTATCCCACTGTTTTTCTGAAATAATAGGTTCAAAATTGCCTTTTTCATAGACGTAGGTGTCCCTGTCATGGTTTACGATACGCTTCTGTTCAAGATAGTTATTACTACGGGATTTGTTATAACAAACCATTCCCTTATAGGTTGCATTTGCTATTATACGGATAAGGTTTCCGTAACCCCAACGAACATTTCCCGTTGCATTTTTACGGTGACGCTCGGTCAAAATGTTCGCAATTTTCATACAGCCGTTGCCCTGCTCATATAAATCGAATATCATACGCACGGTTTCAGCCTGTTCGGGATTGATAACGTAGGTATTCTCGCTTGGATTCCATTTTCCGTCTGCACTCATATTACGCTTCAAATCATAGCCGAGAATGTTTCCACAGCCGTAAAGTGTCCCATTCTGTCTGCTAATTGCCTGTCCGGCTTTTACTCTGTCAGAAACCTTGCGGCTTTCCTCCTGAGCAAGGGTAGCCATCAGAGAAAGACGAAGCTCGCCGTCGCCGTCTAAAGTCCAGATGTTATCATCAACGAAATAAACCTCAATATCACGATTTTTCAGTTCTCTGGTATGGGTGAGCGTATCAACGGTATTGCGGGCAAAACGGCAAACCTCACGGGTAACGATTAAATCAAATTTATCGGTCTTACTTTCCTTGACCATTTTCATGAATGACGGTCTTTTCCTCGCCTGAGTACCTGTGATACCCTCGTCGATATATTTGTCAACAACCGTCCAGTTAGGGAAACGTGTTGCAACATCATCGTACCACTGCATTTGATTTCCCAAAGCGGACATTTGTGCTTCGTGTTCGGTAGAAACTCTGCCGTAGAATACAACTTTTCGTGGGCGGTTGCGGTCTAGAAGTGATGTGTTTGTATATGAATTTGCCATAATATTTTTCCTCCTGATTGTAATTTTTTGATTGTCTATTTTAATTTCGCTTTTACGCTTTAAAGCGTATTATACACGATTGAAATAGGCTTGTCAATAGGGCAGCGAAATTCGGCGGTCAAATGAAAAAGTAAAAGCAACATAATTGGAAAAAGCGTTGCGATAACCT
>DAOPYP010000132.1:0-2608 GCA_035352975.1 Oscillospiraceae bacterium | reverse complement strand
TATTGCGATAGGCTCGGGCGGACTTTTTGGCTTAGGCTTAGGCAATTCTCGACAGAAATTCCTTTATCTCCCCGAATCACAAAACGACTTTGTTTTTGCAGTTGTATGTGAGGAACTTGGATTTATCGGGGCAATGATGGTAATTATTCTATTTGCGCTCTTTATTTTCAGAGGATTTTATATTGCGGCAAAATCGCCCGATAAATTCGGTATGATGCTTGCGGTGGGGCTTACCGTTCAGATTGGTTTACAGGCACTTTTAAATATTGCCGTTGTAACAAATTCAATTCCGAATACGGGAATTTCACTTCCGTTTTTCAGTTACGGCGGAACGGCGCTTACCATGCAGCTTATAGAAATGGGAATAATTCTTAACATATCGCGGCAGTCGATGATAGAAACCTAGCTTTTAAAGCATTGGAGGAAAAATGAATGCTTAAGGTTCTTTTGGCAGGAGGAGGAACGGCGGGACATTTAAACCCTGCTCTTGCTATTGCGGAGATTATAAAAAAAAATCATCCTGATGCTGAATTTCTCTTTGCGGGAACGCCTTTCGGAATGGAAGCGAAGCTTATCGCAAAGACAAATTATAAGTTTGCGCCGATAAAGGTCAAGGGCTTTCAGCGTAAGCTAAGTATAAAAAACATCGGGAGAAATATTCAGGCGGCGGCATATCTTACGACCGCCGGACACAGGGCAAAGCAGATAATCAAAGAATTTAACCCCGATATTGTTATCGGAACAGGCGGATATGTCAGCGGACCGGTAGTTTTAAAAGCGGCAGAAATGAAAATTCCTACCGTAATCCACGAACAGAACGCTTATCCCGGAGTAACCACAAGGCTCCTTTCGCAAAAGGTCAACGAGGTAATGCTAACCGTCCCTGAAGCTATGGAATACCTTGATAAAAACATAAAATATACGGTTACGGGGCTTCCCGTACGTTCGGGAATTCACACGAAGACAAAGTCACAGGCTAGAAAAGAACTTGGAATTGACGACGGAATGTGCATTCTCTCCTTCGGCGGAAGTCTTGGCGCGGGGATGATAAACGAAACCGTTTCCGACCTTATAAAATGGCACGACGGAAAGCTGAAAATAAATCATATCCATGGATATGGCGGAATGGGGAAAGATACGTTTATTCCGTCACTTAAAGAAAAAAATGTGAATCTTGACAATCCGCGGCTTAATATAAGAGAGTATATAGACAACATGGATACCTGTATGGCGGCGGCAGACCTTGTTATATGCCGTTCGGGTGCAAACACGCTTTCCGAGCTTGAAACAATGGGAAGAGCATCTATACTTATTCCGTCACCGATTGTTGCGGGAAATCATCAGTACCATAATGCTGTCGTTCTTGAAAACGCGGGAGCGGCAATAGTAATCGAACAGAAAAACCTTACATCCGAAATTCTTATTAAGAAAGTCGAGGAGCTTTATAACGACAGAATAAAACTTGAAAAGCTTTCCTGCAACGCCTCAAAGCTTGCGATAACGGATACTGACGAAAGAATATACGAAGTTATTGAAAAGCTATTAAATAAATAAAAAACAGCCATAATCACCGTTTTTTCAAAATCGCATAATATATACGAGAAAGTATATTCAAAGGTGGGATTTTGATGCAAAGCTTGGTGGTTGAGGGCGGGAAACGAATATCAGGCGAAATTAAGCTTCAGGGAGCAAAAAACAGTGCGCTTCCAATACTTGCGGCTTCAATTCTTTCGAGAGGGGAAACCGTACTTAAAAATTGCCCTAAGCTGACGGATGTCTATGCGGCGTGCAGGATACTTTCACATCTCGGCTGTAATTGCCTTATTGAGGGCAATAACATAAAGGTAAAGTCATCGGTTATCAATAAAACCGAAGTGCCTGAAAATCTTATGCACAAAATGCGCTCGTCCATTATTTTTTTAGGAGCGGTTTTGGGGCGTACGGGCGAATGCAAGCTTTCCTTTCCGGGCGGGTGTGAATTAGGTCCCAGACCGATAGATATTCATTTATCAGCGCTGAGGAAAATGGGCGTGACCATAAAAGAAGAATACGGCGAGCTTAACTGTACTGTCGAAAAGGAGCTTCACGGCGCAAAAATAATTCTTCCGTTTCCGTCGGTCGGTGCAACCGAAAATGTAATCCTTGCTTCCGTTCTAGCAAAAGGAGAAACCGAAATAAAAAATGCCGCGAGAGAGCCGGAGATAGTTGACCTTTCAAATTATCTCAACTGCTGCGGCGCAAAAATTGTCGGAGCGGGGAGCGGCACCATAAGCATAACGGGAGTACCGTATTTAAGCGGTTGTGAATATGCTGTCATGCCGGACAGAATAGTTGCGGCTACATATTTGTCAGCGGCGGCAATTACGGCAGGCGAGCTCAATATAACGGATATAAAAACAGGGGATATAGAAAGCATTCTTCCCGTATTTGAGGAAATGGGCTGCTATTTATATTCATATGCGGATAATCTTTATGTTAATGCCAAAAAAATACTGAAACCCGTAAAAAAATTAATTACAATGCCTTACCCCGGCTTCCCCACAGACGCACAGCATATGATTATGGCAGCGCTATGCAAAGCAAAAGGCACAAGTATGTTCGTTGAGAA
>DAOPYP010000131.1:0-2626 GCA_035352975.1 Oscillospiraceae bacterium | reverse complement strand
TAATATAGTCAGCCAAAGCTGAACGCCATTCTTCCGCTTTGTCCTTGCTATTCCAGTCGGTTGTGGCAATGGATTTGCACTTGTACTGCCGTTTCTTTTTGTCATAAATTTTATTGCCGTCCTTATCAAGAACATACTCTTTTTTCTGCTTGTCACCCCATGTTCCATCCTCATTGAAAGGTCGCATTGTCAGCATGATGTGAGCATGAATATTTTTCTGTTGCCTTGACGGATTGTGAATACAAATATCAGCAACCATGCCTTTATCGACAAAAGTTTTCTGACAGAAGTTTCGTGCAAGCTCCCTACATTCCTCAACTGATAATTCATTAGGCAGAGCGATTTCTATTTCTCTTGCAAGCTGAGAATTTTTTGCCTTTTCAACTTCTTCAACCGCATTCCAAAGTGTTGAACGGTCAGAATATTTTTGCGGAGCATATTCAGGCAGAAGAATTTCCGTGTGAATAACGCCGCCTTTTTTTGTATAATCGTGAGTGATTCCATCATATTCGTTGGTGAGCTTTTCACCGGAACGATAAGCGGCGGCAGCAACAGCAGACTTGCTTTTGCCTCTGCTGATTATTTGGATATGGCAATGATAAATTGCGATAATCACGTCCTTTCTTACGGCTTTATAGCCGTATTTTTTGTTTCCGCAGAAACCGCACATACCACTTTTGTGGTATATAAGTGCGCCCTTGTCCCAAGGGACAGTAAAGCTACGCCTGATTTTGATAGGCTTTTTTAAAGAATTCCGATACAACTTTTTCGGTAAGGACAGTTGAAAGAAACTGCTGAATTATCTTATTATCATAGCATTCAGCATTCGGAATAAGGCTCTCAAGAATAGCACCGCGCTCGATAAGACGGTGTGTTCTGATTTTGCGGTAAAGCTGAGAGTTACGCTGTTCAATTTTCTGTGCTTGATGCTCATACTGCTTAATCTTTTTCTGTGCCTCTTCACGCTCTTTCTGAAGCTCGGCAATTTTATTTTCAGTTTTTTCAAGTTCGGTCATATAAAATCCTTTCAATAATTACACATTCATAAACACAGATTACACATGCCAAATATCACTTCTGTGTATACATAAACCTCGTAATTACGACACTTGAGAATATTTCACACAGATACACACGGAAAATATACTTCAAAACGAATATTTTTAAGCCATATCCAATAATAGCTGTGTAAGTGTGTAATTGCGTAACATCGAGCTTTATTAATATTTTCATCTGTGTATTTGCTGTGTCTTGTTTTATTCGTGCTTTGAAATACCCCTATACCCTCTTGCACGACGTCCCGATGAGCTTTGTCCATTTGTATCAATTCGAAGATGATATTTTTCGAGATTCTGATTTATAAAGCTGCTGAATGTCCGCTGTATCATTGGCTTTTCGCAGTTCTCCTCGCACCACCAGACATAATGTGCGTATAGGTCTTTTGTAGAAATAAAAGCGTTTGGAATGAAATCAATCCAGTCCGAAGCTTTCAGAAAAGTGATGATATTACAGTTATCCTCCATGCTTTGAATTAGGTTTTGCTTCGCTCGTTCGCTTATTGTAAAGCGAAAATTATTCTCAACAAGTCTTTGTAACCCTTCATATGCCCAGAGGAATATCCCTTCACGTTCAGCTATCATTTTTTCTGTCAGAAATGGATCATCAATTCTGCTTTCAGGTTTCTGCTTTGTGGTTATAATAATCTGACGGCGATAAAAAGCATCAGATTTGTCATATAGTGAAGATAACGTGCCATTTCCAAAAGCCATAATCCTTGTAAAAATTTTTGTCTGATAGGATTGAATATTCTTTCTTTCAATTTCAACTTCACTCTCTGCGGTTACAATGGTTTTAAGCATATTTGTCTGAGGCAGTGCTTCCATTTTCATATCATCATCAATGAAAACATAGGCATTTTCAAGTGTAGCTCTTGCAAAACGATTTGTTTCAAGCGATTGAAGATTGCCTGTTGAAAGGCCAGTGCCAAAAATAGATTTTAATAGTATTCCAAGACGGCTTTTACCCTCTCCGCCATTACCGATGAGCATAAGCATTTTTTGTGCTTTTGTACATGGAATAAGCAAATAGCCCAGCCATTCCTGAATAGTTGGAATATCCTCATCGATAAACAAATCGTTTATATATGATAGAAACTTATTGGGAGTAGCTGCACTGGAGTTATAATCAACATTTAATCGGTTAGTGCAATAAAATTTTTCAGTAGTAAACGTGCCATCTGTATTGAGCGTTCCGTTCGCAAGATGAATTTTATTAATATCAATTTCGGGGAATGTTCCATACGCTTCAAGTCTTAACGTAGCAATAAGCTGCTTAATCTTATTTGTAATGCCGGATGAAATAAACGGTTTTAATATTTCATAAATATCATTCTCTATTTTACTATCAGAAACAACGCCGTTCATATCAAAAAAAGTCCCATTTATACAGCGCAGTTCAAAGCGTAATAAGAAATCAACACAAAATGCAATATCATGAATTTTATTCCCCGAAAGCCATAACGGAGGCAATGCAGGTGAATCAATAGCCATTGCAATTTTTTCCTGCACAGGATCGGTGCGCCAACTTTCATCAGGCAACGATATTTCTTTCGGCGGAAAGGTTTCTT
>DAOPYP010000130.1:0-2641 GCA_035352975.1 Oscillospiraceae bacterium | reverse complement strand
CGCTTTCCTTCGTTCGGAATATGAAACAGCAGCTTTAATTCGGGATATTTTCCCTCGGAGAACGCACACCAGCGAAATAAAAACTGCTGTTCAAGTGATTCGGAATTACAGGGCTTAGTAGGAAGTTTTCCTTTAGCCATTTTCCTCAGCCTCAAGACGCGCCGCAAGATCATCAATTTCACTGATAGTTTCAGGTGTTTTGGCTAATGCCTTCATTTCGCTTATGAGCCTTTCAATCTGAGAACCCTTTTGAAATTTTCTCAGCACGATACAATCATTTTCAACGAAGATTTCCATTCGGTCGTCTTCTTTTAAATTAAACGTTTTACGGAGCTCCATCGGGATTACTATTCGCCCCAGCTGGTCAATCGGTCTTGTTATTCCTGTATTTTTCATATGTAGTCCTCCTTATTTTGCAGTTGACTGCAAAATGTATTTCTGATATAATGATTTAAGTAATATTTTTGTTTGGCCTGTCCGATATGCCAGTATCGGGCGGGCTTTTTACGTTTAGTGCCATTGTTTCAAAGGCATCATCCCAATTTCGCCGCTCTTTTCCGTCATCAGCGTTGTCATAACCGCCCTCAAGCGTTTTCTGGAATATTCCCGGGCGCATTAAGCTGTCAAAATCCGCTTTCCAGTTGGTATGGCTTTTTGATGGACTCCTGCCCGTCAGAAAATCTGACTTTTCAGCCTTTTGGAAAACCTCTTCAAAGTCCTTTATCCCGTTATCCTCGTTGTATCTTGCCTTAATGCTCCGCCGCCTTAATTCAGTAAGCTTAAGACATCGCGGAAGAGATACGCAAATGGAATTATATAGTCCGACTATTTCATCATACGGGATTTTTGCCTGTTCAGGCTTAACCGCCTTGATAAGCTTGCCGCTCTGTATATCCTGCTCCAGCTGCCTTAATCGGTTATACATCATCTGAAGATATTGAGGATCCCGCGGGAACGGTATACTAAGATCGTCACTTGTCAGCCTCTTCGGCATTTTCTTCACCTTCCTTTTGTCTTTTCCGCTCGGCCAATCCCATAACTATGTCGTCGAAGTGCTCCCTTTGTTTGTCCGATAATGGGAACTGTCTCGGAATACCAAGCCGTTCCTTGTATTTTTCGTAAAACTCTCGAATAACAGGATGATTAATGTTCGTCCGGTAATATGGTTTCATCGGCTTTCACCTCGGCAATTTTTTTACTTACCCTAAACCCTCCTGCTAGATACATCAGAGCGGAAAACCATAAAAGACAGCTTGCCGCTCCGATAAATCCCTTTTCGACCGAAATCGTTTCGCGGTCCATACCTCCGACAAACCCGAACATTAAAAACATCGCGATAAATGCCAAAAGCATAACTATTCCCCGCCTTATGCGGAATTTTAACGAGCTTTTCATTAAATCACTTCCTATTTTTTAAAAAAGTCGACTAGCTCCGGATGCTTCATAATAATTTCAGCCACACCCTGCTTGAATAATTCCTGACACTTGATTATTTCTTCATCAGTACGTTTCTTGAACATGGATATATTTCGCGTTCCGTCGATGATATTTATTTTATAAGTGTAGTCTTCCGGCCTGGGGTATAAATCGGGTCTGCTTCGAATTTCCGGCGGTATTTCCGTCGTCCCTCTGTCGATCACTAAATCAGCATACACTTGCATCACCTCATTAATTTGTATTCTTGCTACAGGTTGTCAGTTGCGTGTCCTATTTGCAAACAGCTTCTTTTTCCCATTCAGTAACAATTTGATTTGAAAATTCGATAATTCGTGCATGCTTAGGTGTAAGTTTTTCAGATACAGAATTAAGTGCCGCACTAAGTTCCGTATCCTTAACAGAAGTGTTCATTCGTTTTTCCAGTTCCGGCAATAATTCCTTGACTTTTTTGTCCATTGCGATTACTCGGCTTTTAATGTTGAAAATCATATTTGAATTTTCCTCCTTTTATTTTTAATAAATTTATTTAGTAACTACTTGACAAATATTGCAAACAGGTATATTATTTATTTGTCGGAAAAAATAATATTAAAAAGAAAAAGCTTATTTTTAATAGGCCGTCTTTTTTGTACCCTGTTTGCATATAATTTGTTTACAATGCTATTATAGTTTACTCTAGTCGTAAAGTCAACACATTTTTACGCTTAGAATAAACTTTATCTATTATTTATAAGAATGAGGTGCATATTTTGTCAATTTATACTAATATCCTTACGTTATGCGAAAATAAAAATATCTCAATAAGCAAAATGTGTACTGATATAGGACTTAATAAATCTTCAGGGACAAAGTGGAAAAATGGTTCTTCCCCTGATATTGCGACACTCAATAAAATTGCAGATTATTTTGCAGTACCTACTAGTTATTTATTAGGAAACGAGCCAAAAGAAAAAAGCTCGACGTCTGAATTAGACACCGAGCTTATAAATAAATTTGAATTATTAAGCGACGACGGAAAAACTAAAGCTTTAGATTACATTAAGCTTCTTCTTGAAGCAAGGAAATAATATTTGTCAAAGCCTGCTCTTTTTCTTGTTCTGTCAATTGCTCCAATAGTTTAATAAATTCTTCTGTCATATCTTTCTGCCTCTTTCTTTTTGCAAACGTTTGTTTTGATGTGTTCATTATAGAACACATGTTCTAG
>DAOPYP010000129.1:0-2662 GCA_035352975.1 Oscillospiraceae bacterium | reverse complement strand
TACATTTATATTTCAACCCCATATTTGGTTTTGGATAATGAAATGATAACAGCATTGATACTTGCCCAGGAAAGTGGAGTTGATGTAAGGATTATCACCCCATACATTCCGGACAAATGGTATGTTCATACCGTCACTCATTCAAACTACCCTGTGTTAGTTCAAGCCGGAGTACGCATTTATGAATTTGAACCTGGCTTTATACATTCAAAAACCATAATAGCAGATGATGAAATAGGTATAGTCGGAACAACAAACTTTGATTTTAGGAGTTTTTATCTTCACTTTGAAAATGGTATTTATATGTATAAATCCAAAGCCGTAATGCAGGTTAAGAATGATTATGACCAAATGATGAATCAGTGTATAGAAATTACTCCCGAAAAATGTAAGACAACATTGCTTAAAAAGTTCATTCTTTCGGTTATGAAGCTTTTTTCGCCTTTCCTATAACAGAAAACAGCCGCCCTTTATTTTTAACAAAGGACGGCTGTTTTAATTTACTGAATAACCGAATAATCCGTAAACACTACTTTCAAATCATTATCCGGCATCTCAAAGCCGGTCAGATTTCCCGTCGATTTATCAACGGTTATTTCAAATTTTCCGTTTTCGGTTTCACCTGAAAAAGTTTTTGTCGTTTCGTCCTCTATGCATGGCATTTCGGGGAGAGCCGCACTTTTATCTATCGCATTAAAAAGCATGGTCATCATTCCCTTTACCGGTGCTGCATTTTTAGGAACTGAAAAACTCATTCCCATATAAGATGCCGTGATATCCTCGCCCGAATAAGAAAGCTTTATTCCTTTAAGCGTTTCGGGAGAAGAAATTTCCGCTTCCCACATATTGTCGCCGAGCCTGCTGATAAGAGCCTCTGTTTTAAATTTCCCGCTTTCAACCGCCGCATTTACCGTAAATATTTTATTAAGGTCAGGGGCGCAGGGCTTATTTTCTTTTCCACATCCTGTAATAGAAATCATTATTACAAACAAAACAAACACAGAAAAGATTTTTTTCATCAAATAACCTCCGTTATAACGAACGAAATTTTTATCCGTTCATTTCTTTAAACAACAAAGGCAGTTCGGCAATAACATCAGTCGGGAGCATTGCTTCCATAGAAAGCTTCTCGGCGGTTTTGTCAGCGGCAAGACCGTGAAGAAACGTGCCCGCAACAGCGGCGTCAGTCGGCTCAAGCCCCTGTGCCGCAAATGAAGCTATCATTCCGGTAAGAACATCTCCGCTTCCCCCACGGCTTAAGCCTGCATTCCCGGTCTTTGAAACAAAGCAAAAGCCGTTCTCGCCGGCAATAATTGTAGGCGTTCCTTTTGCCACAACGGTGATTCCGTATTCGGAAGAAAGTTTGATTGCCAGAGAAAGTCTGTTTCTCAATGCCTCATCAACCGAAATACCGAAAACTCGCGCCAACTCACCGACGTGAGGAGTGATGATAATGCTTGCCCTTTTGTCTTTAATTATATCTATGCGGGAGGCAATACAATTTATTCCGTCAGCGTCAAGAATTATCGGACAGGAAACATTTTTTATTATTTCCTCAACTACTTTTTTTGTATCATCACTTACACAAAGACCGCATCCGACAGCTACAGCCGTTGCTTTTTCACATGACGAAAGAATTTCCTTTATGTTTGAAGAAGAAATTTCTCCAGCGGAATTTTCTTTTAACGGGAGATACATACTTTCAAAAATTGATGAAGAAAGGCTGTCAACCACACTTTTTGAAGTGGCAAGCGTACAAAGTCCCACTCCGCAGCGCAAAGCCGAAAGTGTCGACATCGCTGCGGCGCCGCTCATTTTTCGACAGCCTGAAACGTTCACAAGCCGTCCGAAATTCCCTTTATGCGAAAGCGGCGTTCTTTCTGGAATAAGCTTTTTTATCTGTGACAATTCACATTCTATAATCGGTCTGTCAATGTTGCTGTAGCATTCTTTTTTTATTCCTATGTCAGAAACAAAAATCTCACCGCAGTAATTTTTAAGAGGATAAAATTCCATTCCTATTTTTTTGTTTGCGAATGTAACGGTATAGTCGCAAGACAGTGTTCCTTCCGATACCTCACCTGTCAGACAGTTTCCCCCGCTCGGGACATCCACCGCAAGTTTTTTTGCCTTTGCACGCTGGGCATATGAAAAGCACGCTTTTATCTGTGGAGGAATTTCTCCGTGAAAGCCTGTCCCGAAAACCGAATCGACAATTAATGACGCGCAGGAAAGTTTATTGAAAACCTTATCAATATTATCATTTAAAAATAGCACCTCAGCATTTTCGCCGCTTAATTCGCAGTACATTTTAGCGGATAATTCTGTTGAAGGGTCGCCGTTTGTCAGTACAACGGTAACTACATTACCCGCCTCCGATAACAGCTTTGCGACGTAAAATCCATCTCCTCCATTATTGCCGTTTCCGCAAAGAAATATTATTCCGCCGTTCATATCAATCGGAAGCGATAAAATAAACTGTGCAAGATTATTACCCGCATTTTTCATCAGCATTTCATAAGTAATCCCCGATTTATCGGAATTGCTTTCAATTATTTTCATCTGGGAGGGTGTAACATAATACATAAAATCATCACCTTTATTTAAAGCTAAAGGATACAGAAAACTGTATCCTTTATAGTTTATTTATCTTTAGGATAAG
>DAOPYP010000128.1:0-2705 GCA_035352975.1 Oscillospiraceae bacterium | reverse complement strand
GTAAATCAGATTAAAGAGCGGAATTTCAGCTCAAACAGACAGTCGGTAAATCAGTTTTTATCATATCTTGAAAAACAGGGCATTAACGCAACAATAAGAAGAACATTGGGAACCGATATTAATGCCGCCTGCGGACAGCTCAGAAGAGAATATGAAATATAAATAAAGGAGTGACAAAGTTGAACGTTGTTTTAAAAACCAATATCGGTTGTGCAAGAAACGAAAATCAGGACAGAGTAAAGGCTGTTATGCTCAATGACGACGTTGCTTTGGCGGTTCTTTGTGACGGAATGGGCGGAGAAAATGCGGGAAGTGAAGCAAGCCAGATTGCGGTTGATATTGTTTTTGACAGAATTTCAGGGAATTTCAGACATAATTCCGATGAAAACAATATTAAAAATCTTCTTGTATCATCTGTAAGTGCTGCTAATTCTGTTATTTATAATAAAGCAAACCAAGAAAATGAAAAATCAGGAATGGGTACAACATGCGTAGCTGCGCTTGTTACAAAAAATATGATTCATATACTCAATGTCGGCGACAGCCGTGCATATCTTATTGATTCAAACGGTATTAAACAGGTTACAAGTGACCATACTTTTGTTAAAATGCTTTTTGACCAGGGAAAAATTCAGGAGCATGAGATGAAATCACATCCTAAAAGGAATTACATAACAAAGGCTGTGGGGGTTGAGCCGAAAATTGAACCGGATTACTATGAAATAGAAAGAAACGGCGAAAAGACGGTGCTTTTATGCTCTGACGGCTTATCGAATTACTGTGCTGATGATGAGATAAACAGGATAATAAAGAGCTTTCCGCCTGAAGATGCGGGGGAAAAATTAATTGAAGCCGCGTTAAATAATCAGGGAAAAGACAATATTACACTTGCAATGATAGAAATTTAGTGATACAATATTATTTTGAGAAAACTGGCAGGAGTGAATTTAATGGATAAAAATATAGGCAAAAAGTTAGACGGACGCTATGAAATCACCGAGCTTATCGGTATAGGCGGAATGGCTGACGTTTACAAGGCAGTCGATATTATAGAAGATAAAATTGTCGCCGTTAAAATTCTTAAAAATGAGTTTTCAGATGACGAGGAGTTTTTAAGGAGATTCAGAAATGAATCAAAAGCTATTGCTGTATTATCTCATCCTAATATTGTAAAAATATACGATGTTGGATTTACCGAAAAAATACAGTTTATAGTAATGGAATTTATTGACGGAATAACCCTTAAAGAATTTATTGAACAGCAGGGTGTTCTTAAATGGAAGGATGCAATACATTTTATTATCCAGATTTTAAGGGCTTTGCAGCATGCGCATGACAGAGGAATTGTCCACCGTGACATAAAGCCTCAGAATATTATGCTTTTTCCCGATGGGACTATTAAGGTAATGGACTTCGGGATAGCAAGGTTTGCCAGAGAAGAGGGGAAAACCCTTTCGGATAAAACTATTGGTTCGGTTCATTATATTAGCCCCGAACAGGCAAGGGGCGACATCACCGATGAAAAAAGTGATATTTATTCCGTCGGCGTTATGCTTTATGAAATGCTTACGGGACAAAAGCCGTTTGATGGGGAAAATCCAGTTTCCGTTGCATTGATGCATATGCAGACAAAGGCTAAAAATCCGCGCGAGGTCAACGATACAATCCCCGAGGGGCTTGAAGAGATTGTTGTCCGCGCAATGCAGAAGGATGCTTCAAAGCGCTATCAGTCCGCATCCGAAATGATAAAGGATATTGAGGAATTTAAGAGAAACCCAAGCATTGTTTTTGAATATAAGTACCTTTCTTCCAATATTGACGGCGACACGAAATATTTTGCCCCTGTTTCACCAAAGGCAAATATTGAAAAGACGGGAAGACAGTCTATGAAGAACAAAAATAACGAACAGATTGAAGAATTTGAGGATGACGAAGAGGAAGAAACCTCCCGTTCGTCATATCTTGTGCCCGTTCTTACCGCAATTGCCGCTGCGGTTATGATTATTGCTGCATTTTTTATTACTATTGTTTTGATGGATAATATTAGTAATAAGAATTCTGAATTTGATATGCCAAATCTAGTCGGTATGAATTATAATGAAGCAAAAACTCAGTATGGGGAACTTCTAGACTTACAGATTAGTGCTACTGATTATTCTGAGCTTGACAAGGATCTGATTTTTGAGCAGAACAGGGAAGAGGGAACCAGAGTAAAAAAGGGGCAGACAATTCAGGTAAAGGTAAGCAAGGGTGTAAGAATGATTCCTGTTCCTGATGTTTACGGGCTTAATGTCGTAAAAGCAAAGGAACAGCTTAAAAATGCGGGACTTGAATTTGAGGTACAAAGCCGTGTTGACGATATAACCAAGGATTTTGTTATTGAAACTTATCCGGCAAAAAATGAATCCGTTAAGCCCGGTACCCCTGTTATAATATATGTAAGCTTAGGTCCTGAACTCCAGGATGTTATTGTTCCTGATGTAATCGGAAAAACTGAGGAAGAGGCAATGCGTATCCTTACCTCCAAAAAGCTTCAGGGAAAGGTTGAAAAAATTGATTCACCCGATCCCGCCGGAACAGTTGTCGACCAGAGTGTAAAAAACCCTGAAATTGTTCAGCCTGATACTGAAATTATTTTAAAAGTAAGCTCAGGAACAGCACCTACAAAGGAATTGAAGCTTGCCGTGCCAATAACACAGGGAACG
>DAOPYP010000127.1:0-2748 GCA_035352975.1 Oscillospiraceae bacterium | reverse complement strand
GCCCCGCTGTTCCCAGCCGCAATCCCCGCAACCGCCGTACCATGGCCTATATTGTCAGTATCTAAACTTATGCCGTTTTGAAGTGCGGCATTTATTTCGATGTTAGTGTATTCAGCGCCGCTTATAAATCCGTCGGGAGGAGTACCTTTTCCCGACATATCCCAAAAATAAATAATTCGGCTTGTTTTATCACTGTTTAAAAATTCAGGATGAGAAAGGTCAATCCCCGAATCGATTATTCCGACAGCTACGCCTTCTCCGCTTAATCCAAAAGTATCTTCGCTCTGAACCTGAGGTATACATGAATAATTAAGCCCGCTTATAGCAGAAAGAAAAACCTTTTTTGAGGGTTCTATATATTCAACCTCTATAAAATCATACAATTTTATTACATCTTTATCCTCAATAGTCATAACGGCATAGTTATCGCTGAGAATTTCTGTCTGTGCGCCGACCTCTTTTCCGACTGACAATATATCTCCGCTGTATTTTATTATATATTCACTCAGAAATATCCCTCCTTAATCTTTTTCTGCAATGAAATATATTTCATTACGGATTTTCTTTAATATACCGTATTTTTTTATATTATTTATAATATAAATAATATGAGAGGAGAGTTGATTTTATGAATCCGGATTTAATTGACAGAGGAAGATTGCAGGTTACAGTTTTAAACGAAAATATAGCATTGCCGCTGAGTGATGCAAAAGTACGAATAACAAACGGAATAGACGGAAACGTAATTGAAGAGCTTACAACAAATTCATCGGGGCAGACTCCTGTTATTGAGCTTCCCGCTCCGCCGCTTGAGTATTCTATGGAGCCAAGTGAAAATAAGCCGTATTCGGTTTATAACGTAACCGCAACGTCAAAAGATTTTCAAACACTTCATATAGGCGGCATTCAAATACTTTCAGGAAGCGGTGCATTGCAAAGAGCGGCGCTTAAACCCGCTATTCCGGATAGCTTTAATGTCCAGAATCTGCTTATAGCACCGCATACGCTATGGGGTAATTTCCCTCCTAAAATTCCTGAGCCCGAGGTAAAGCCTCTTCCCCAGATGACGGGGCTTGTTGTCCTCCCCCAGCCGGTAGTACCGGAGTTTATTGTTGTTCATCTCGGAGCCCCTGATGATACGTCGGCTAAAAACGTTCAGGTAAAATACAGGGACTATATAAAAACTGTCGCAAGCAGTGAAATATATTCAACATGGCCAGTTGAAACAATACAGGCTAATGTACATGCCATTATTTCATTCACGCTTAATCGTGTATACACCGAATGGTACAGAGGAAAAGGTTTTGATTTTACCGTAACGAATACAACGGCGCTTGATCAGGCATTTACATATGGAAGAAATATTTTTGAAGATATTTCTGTGGTGGTAGACGATATTTTTAATACATATATTACCAAAGAAAATATTGTTCAGCCGCTTCTTACTCAATACTGTGACGGAAAACGAGTTCAGTGTACCGGCTTATCACAATGGGGTTCAAAGGATCTCGGCGAAAGCGGAGTCGATGCGCTTAATATTCTTAAAAGCTTTTATGGTGCAGATATTTTTCTTGAGAGTGCCGAAAAGGTTGAAGGTATCCCTGTTTCATTTGAAGGAACTGATTTAAAGCTTGGAAGTACAGGGAGCAGCGTTGAAACTATTCAAAACCAGCTTAACAGAATTTCTGTAAATTATCCCGCTATTCAGAAAGTTAAGGTGAATTCAGAATTTGATGCGGCAACAGAAGCGGCTGTAAAAGAATTTCAGAAAATATTTCATCTTCCCCAGACCGGTATTGTTGATTTTGCGACATGGTATGCAATTTCAAATATTTTTGTCAGCGTTACCAAAATGGCAGAATTGAGATAAGATAAATAAATTAATCGAAAACGTCTGTGAGTTTCATTGCTCACGGACGTTTTTATATTTTAAAATATTGAAATAAAATTGTAATTTTTATGTAGCCCACATGTCTTTATTTTGGTATATAATAAGTTTATATTATTAACAGGCATAGTGTTTTTTTATTGAGGGAAACTATTATTACAGCTTTAATGCTGAATTCAAAAAGAAAGGAAAGCTTCCGTTTTAATTAAAAAATATTAATTAATTGGAGAAAAATATGAAAAAAATCAGAATTTTATTATGTCTGGCAATTCTTCTTACAGGATGTTCGTCTTTGGGAAGTTCTGATGCCGATTATATGAAGTATGCGGAATCTTCCGAAGAAGTGGCAGCTGTTGCGGGAACTATCGTTGATACCGCCGCAAAAAAGCCTAAGGAAACAACTGTTCCCGCGGAAACCCTGCCGCCTGAGCCTGAAAAGCCAAAGCTGACAGACGAAGAGCTGAATTCTCTTGACAATACCGAAAAAGGTTACGGACAGGGAAAACAGGTTGACGATAAAAACAGACCGCTCGGCGCACTTGATTTCAACAATCAGTACAGTCAGTATGACGCATATGCTTTGAATGAAAATGCCGGAAAAGAAATATATCTTACCTTTGATCAGGGATATGAAAACGGTTTTACTGCCGCTATCCTTGATACCTTAAAAGAAAAAGACGCAAAGGCAGTTTTCTTCCTTACGGGAGATTATGTGCGTTCCCAGCCGGAGCTTGTTCAGAGAATGATTGATGAGGGCCATGTTCTCGGAAATCACGGTAACAAGCATAAGTCTTTGCCGCTTTGTTCAATTGAAGATGCAGAAAAGGAGCTTCAGGACTGTTATAACCTTGTTAAAGAAA
>DAOPYP010000126.1:0-2805 GCA_035352975.1 Oscillospiraceae bacterium | reverse complement strand
TACTAAGTAATACACCAATACAAGTGGATATTGACCTTATGCAGGTTGCTTCTCACGTTTCAAGAAATACACCTAACGAGCATCTTTTTAAATTTTATAGCACTTTTGATGAATTAAAGCAGAATAAATACGATGGACTTATTATAACAGGAGCGCCTGTCGAGCAAATTCCTTATGAAGATGTTGACTATTGGGATGAAATCTGCCGCATCTTTGAATGGACAAAAAGCAATGTTTATTCAACTTTGCACATCTGCTGGGGGGCGCAGGCAGGACTTTATTATCATTACGGCGTACCTAAATACGATTTGCCTCAGAAAATGTTCGGAATATTCCCTCATAAAATAGAAAATCCGATAAACCCTCTGCTTATGGGGTTTGATGAAGAATTTATGGTTCCACATTCACGCCATACAGAAATACGCCGTGAAGATATTGAGAAAATCCCCGAGCTTGAAATTCTTACTTATTCCGAAATATCAGGCGTTCATATTGTTGCAAGCAGAAACGGACGTCAATATTTCATTACCGGACATTCAGAATATGACCGTGATACTATTGCAGGCGAGTATTTCAGAGATGTTAACAAAGGACTTGATATTGCCATCCCATTTAATTATTTTCCCGACGATAAGCCAACCAATAAGCCGAAATTCAGTTGGAGATGTCACGCAAACCAACTTTTTTCAAACTGGCTTAATTACTGCGTTTATCAGGAAACTCCATATAACCTTAATGATCTTAAAAAGTTTTAATATTAAGCGTACCCTCCCCGGCAGAATTTCTTGCCGAAGAGGGTACGCTTTTTTCATAACAAAATAACATTCCTGAATGAACTATTTGATTTTAAAAATCACTTTGAATAATCCTGATA
This sequence comes from Oscillospiraceae bacterium, assembly GCA_035352975.1. Lineage (GTDB taxonomy): Bacteria > Bacillota > Clostridia > Oscillospirales > Ruminococcaceae > DAOPYP01. Next base: position 1,931 of record DAOPYP010000126.1, on the reverse strand, counting down.
AAAGCTTAGGACTTTTAATAACGACAACTTTCATAAATATTACCTCCGCATTTATTTATTGGGATAATATATATTATGATTTTTTATTAAAATGGTGAGGATTTTCTTGAAAAAACAATCAGAAGTGTTCCTTTTTTTACTTTTACAGTGCAATAATCCACTAAAATTTCATTGCTTACGCCTATCGGAAAAGAATTATAAACAACGGCATCCGTGAGCGGATATTTTACACCCTCAAGAAAAACACCGCTGCTTTTTTCAGAATATGAGAATACAGAAAAATAAAATCCGTCTTTTCGTGGAAAGGTTTTTTCTTCGTCTTTCAAAATTGTCATTACTTCATTGTCACCGATAAGCTCGGCAATAATGCCTTTTTCTTTTAAAAAGTTTAGTGTCTGAATGTTTGCAAAAGTATGATCGATTCTTCCGCCAATTCCACCGTATATGGCTACTTCGTTATATCCGCGCTCAGCAGCAAGCTTAGCCGCAAGCATAGTGTCTGTATCATCTTTTTCACATGGATATTTTATTATCTCATAACTTCCGTATCCGTCAGGCGAAGCGGTATCAAAATCACCTATTAAAACGTTTGGCGTTAAACCTAGCTTTTCAACGTGCTTTAATCCGCCGTCGGCGCAGATTATATATCCTATATTTACTGTGTCAACAACAGAATAATCTTTTATTTCACTTGCTGAAAATATTGAACATTTTTTCATGTATTTCTCCGAACTATTTATTTTCCCATTCTTTAATATTTTTTGCTTCTTCATACATCTCGACATAGCTTTCGTGCCGTGATTTTGATATTTCGCCTTTATTTACTGCTTCAATTACTGAACAGCCCTTTTCTTTTGTATGCGAGCAGTCATGAAACATACATTTATCACTGTATTTTGAAAACTCTCTAAAGCACGAGCTTAAATCTTCTTTCCTGATTATATCGTATTTATTTGTTTCAAATGATGAAAAGCCGGGCGTATCTGCAATAAATCCGCCGTTATCAAGCTGAAAAAGCTCAACCTGTCTTGTGGTATGCTTTCCTCTTCCGAGTTTTCTGCTTATTTCGTTTGTTTGGGCGCAAAGCGTTAAGTCTATATGATTTAAAAGCGTAGATTTGCCAACGCCTGAATTCCCCGTAAAAGCGCTGATTTTGTTTTCAAGAGCTGAATAAAGTTCATCGCAGGATTTACTATCCGAATAATCGATTGTAAGCACTTTTATTCCTGAAGAATTATATACTTCTTTTATTTCCTCGCTTTTGTTAAGATCAATTTTGGTAATGGCAATTATCGGTTCAATTCCCTTATATTCCGAAACGGCAACAAATTTATCTATCACGTTGTAATTGGGTGACGGCTCACAGGTGGAGATTACAAAAATCAACTGGTCAAGATTAGCAAGCGGAGGACGTATTATGCTGTTTTTTCTTAGGAGAATTTCGGTAATAACGTTATCTTGAATAGACACATTATCCCCTGCGCAGGGAGAAATTTCTCTTTTTCTGAAAATACCCCTTGCTTTACATTCATATACACCGTCGGGAGTCTTTACAAAGTAAAGACCCCCGACAGCTTTTATAATTATTCCGTTATTCTGTTCTGCGTTTTTTAATTCCATATATTAAGCCCTTTATTCATTATACTGATAATCATTACTTGACTGGTCATATGAATCCGACTGAGTTGAAGCAAACGCGTAGCTGTCATAAGATATTTCTGTGGCAGTTCCCGTGTCAAAATCAAAGTTATATTTAGCTAAAGGAGCATACTTTTGAGTAGTGGTATTATATATTTCTATCACAACGTCATGAATTCCGCTTCCTTTAATAGGAATTTCAACGTAGTCAACATATGCGACATTGTCCTTTGTGACTGTGCCGATGACCTCACCGTTTATATATGCCCTGAATTCAAAAGAACCGCTCGTTC
>DAOPYP010000125.1:0-2965 GCA_035352975.1 Oscillospiraceae bacterium | reverse complement strand
ATCCCCCCGCCGACTGTAATTGCCTTTTTGTAATCGCGGAGCTTAAAGCCTCTGCCTAAAGGAGCGATTATATCAATCAAATCTCCCTCGTTAAGCTTTGAAATTTCCTTTGTACCCTTGCCCCTTACTTCAAAAACAAGGCGGATTGTTCCGTTTTCCTTGTCTATTCCGCAAAGAGAAACAGGACGGCGGAGGGAGAACCCCTCAGCCAAAATATTGACAAACTGTCCCGTTTCAGCGACTTCTGAAATTTCGGGACAAAGAACGGTTATATCATAAATTTCTTTTGCCTGTGTTGTTTTTTTAATTATCGGATATTTCCCCTGAGTATACTTCATCTAATACCTCCGGAAACTTTTATATTTTCGTTATGTCTACCATTTCAACGTCGTTGATCGTTCTATTCAATGCAAGAATATCTGCAACCGCATTTGCCGTGTCTATTGAAGTAAGACTGCATATCGAACGTTCAACGGTTTTTCTTCTGACCTTTACGCTGTCGCGGGCAGGCTGTCTTCCTTTTTCCGATGTTGAAATTACATAATCAATCTTTCCGCTGTCGAGCAAGGTCATTGCGGTAGGCTCTTCCTCGCCGATTCTTCTTGCAACGCTTGCGGCAATCATATTTCTGTTGAGGATTGAAGCTGTTCCGCTTGTCGCATAAATGTTAAAGCCCAAACGTTCAAATTTTTCAGCGGTATAGATAACCTCCTGCTTGTCCGTATCACGTACGGATATGAGCACGCCGCCTGTTTTCTTCATGTTATAGCCCGCCGCAACAAGTCCCTTTAAAAGTGCATCAGGGAAGTTCTTAGCTATTCCCAGACATTCGCCCGTAGATTTCATTTCAGGCCCGAGCTGTGTATCAACATCATGGAGCTTCTCAAAGCTGAACACGGGAACCTTTACCGCAATGTATTCTCCCTCAGGATAAAGACCGCTTTCATATCCCATTTCCTTAAGAGTTTTACCAAGAGTAATTTTTGTTGCAATATCAACCATAGGTATACCAGTAACCTTTGAAATATACGGCACAGTTCTTGACGAACGCGGATTTACTTCTATTACATAAACCTCGTTATTATAAACAACATACTGAATATTAACAAGTCCGATTACCTTTAATTCCATAGCAAGCTTTCTTGTGTATTCAATGATAGTTTCGCGTGTTCTTTTTGTAAGTGTCTGTGCGGGATAAACCGAGATTGAGTCGCCCGAATGAACTCCTGCACGCTCGATATGCTCCATAATTCCGGGAATTACAAAGTCTGTTCCGTCACAGATTGCGTCAACCTCAACTTCCTTACCCATCATATATTTGTCGATGAGTATCGGATTTTCAATGTTATGCGCAAGAATGATTTCCATATATTCAATAATATCCTTGTCGGAATGTGCAATAATCATATTCTGACCGCCGAGAACATATGACGGACGCATAAGAACAGGATAGCCAAGTTCATTAGCAACTCTTAAAGCCTCGCCTTCTGTCATAACCGTAAAGCCTGCGGGGCGCGGGATATTGCATCTGTTCAGAAGCTCGTCAAAACGCTCTCTGTCCTCTGCGGCATCTATGCTGTCAGCGGAGGTTCCGAGAATATTCACTCCCATATCGCTCAAATGCTTTGTAAGCTTTATTGCTGTCTGTCCGCCGAACTGAACGACAACGCCGAACGGCTTTTCCGTTTCAATAATGGCCTCAACGTCTTCCTTTGTGAGAGGATCAAAATAAAGTCTGTCGCCCGTGTCAAAGTCGGTCGAAACAGTTTCAGGGTTATTGTTACAAATTACAGCTTCATAGCCCTCTTCCTTTAAAGTCCATACACAGTGTACCGAGCAGTAGTCGAATTCTATGCCCTGTCCTATTCTGATAGGTCCTGAGCCGAATACGATAACCTTTTTCTTTCCCTTATCCGTACGGTCGATGAATTGTCTTGCTTCGTTTTCTTCGTCAAAGGTTGAATAGAAATAAGGAGTTTCCGCCTTGAATTCACCTGCACAGGTGTCTACCATTTTAAATACGGCACGTTTTCTTAACGTACATTTCTGTCCGCTTATGCGTTCAATCGTGCTGTCAAGATAGCTGTATTTTTTTGCTATAAGATATTTTTCTTCGGTAAGCTCACCGTCAGCAAGCCAGTTTTCAAGATTGACAAGGTTTAAAAGCTTCTCTAAGAACCAGTTGTCAATCATAGTAATATCGTGAATTTCCTGAGGAGTATATCCGCGCTTGAGTGCTTCGTATACAAGGAACGAACGCTGGTCGTCAACAACCGTCAGACGGTCGTATACTTCTTTATCAGTCAGCTTCGTGAAATTTTTGAGTGTCATTGTATCAAGCCCCAGCTCGATTGAACGTACCGCTTTAATCATTGCCGATTCAAACGAAGTACCGATAGCCATAACCTCGCCGGTCGCTTTCATCTGAGTGCCGAGAGTTCTTTTTGCATAAACGAACTTATCAAATGCCCATTTAGGGAATTTGATTACTACATAGTCTAGTGCCGGCTCAAAGCAAGCATAGGTCTTCCCTGTAACCTGATTTACTATTTCATCAAGTGAATAGCCTATTGCGATTTTTGTTGCAACCTTTGCGATAGGATAACCTGTTGCTTTTGAAGCAAGCGCAGAGGAACGGCTTACACGAGGGTTAACCTCGATTACGGCATAATCAAAGGTTGTCGGGTGAAGTGCAAACTGACAGTTACAGCCGCCCTCTACCTTTAATTCGGAAATAATATTTATAGCGGCGGTTCGGAGCATCTGATATTCCCTGTCCGTCAGTGTAACCGCAGGGGCAATTACTATACTGTCGCCTGTGTGAACGCCGACAGGGTCAAAGTTTTCCATTGAACATACTGTGATTACGTTGTTCTTGCTGTCGCGGATAACTTCAAATTCAATTTCTTTCCAGCCGCTTATGCACTTTTCGATAAGGCACTGTGTGATAGGTGAAAGTCTTAAA
>DAOPYP010000124.1:0-3114 GCA_035352975.1 Oscillospiraceae bacterium | reverse complement strand
AACATTATCCGACCTTCAGGCTAAGAAAAAAGCCAACGATGCTAAGCTTAAACAAATAAATCAAAAAATTTCTTCTACAAAAAATGACCAAGCAAAAGAAAAGGAATATCAGCAAAATGTTTCCGAACAGATTACGGTGACGGAAGAAAATATCCGAGTTATTCTTGAGGAAATTGATACTCTTGAAAAAAATATTGCCGCTCTCAATCAAAGCATAGCACAGCAGGAAGCGGATATTCAAAAGGGTATGGATGAATTCAAGGAACGGCTCCGTGTTATGTATATGTCGGGAAATGACAGTATGGCGTCTGTTTTGGCGGGTTCTGCCGATTTTTATGACCTCCTTTCAAGAATGGAATTTGTCAAGAGAATTGCAAAAAGCGATGACCAGATGATAGACAGCCTGAACGACCAGCTTTTAAAGCTCAATAATGACAAAACGGCTCTTGAGGCGGATAAAGCACAGAATGAACAGTCAAAAGCACAGCTCGATCAGAATAAAGCACAGCTTAACGACGCATATTCAAAGAGTGCCAATACTATTGCCGCTCAGCAGAAAGAAATTCAGGATTATCAGAAAAACAAGGCTGAAATAGATAAAATTGATGACCAGATCGAGCAGGCTATTCAGGACGAAATAAAGCGTCTTGCTTCACTGAATGACAAGTATGTCGGCGGAGAATATATGTGGCCAGCTCCGGGATATACATACATATCGTCAGGCTACGGAATGCGCTGGGGAAGAATGCACAAGGGCATAGATATTGCGGGGAGCGGTATTTATGGTAAGCCGATTGTCGCCGCAAACGCCGGAAAAGTAATTGTCGCATTCACGAATGATTCGCCCGGATACAGCTACGGGAAATACGTTATGATTGACCACGGCGGAGGGAATGTTACTCTTTACGGACATTGCAGCAAGCTTAACGTTTCTGCCGGACAGTATGTCAACAAGGGAGATACAATCGCCTTTGTCGGAAGCACGGGAAATTCAACGGGTCCTCACCTGCATTTTGAAATAAGACGTAACGGTTCTACCGTAAATCCTATGAACTATTTTAAGTAATATGAAGGGATTTTCAGATGAATAAAAAAATATCACTTGGTGTTTCGTTAAGCATTACGGCAATCGCGATTGCGATAACCTGTATTTTTACGATGACATTTTCACAGAATTTGTTCAATTCAAAGGTTAATGTCAAAGAGCGTACAGAGCTTAACGAAATCGACAACTATGTAAGAGCAAATTTTATCGGTGAAATAAATGAAGAGGCTTTAAAATCCGCTATTTCCAACGGATATATAAACGGTCTTGATGATAAGTATGCTCACTATTATTCCGCAGAGGAATTTCAGGAGGAAAAACTTTCTGATGCCGGACTTCTTGTCGGATTAGGCTTTACAGTAATCAAAGACGAGGGCGGATATATAAGGCTTGTCAAGGTTGAGGAAAATTCCCCAGCCTCAGAAGCAGGCTTTAAAAAAGACGACCTTATTGTTGCGGTAAGCGGAGAGGATGTTCTTTCAAAAGGATATTCACAGTCGCTTGCTTCACTTAAAGGCGAAGAAGGTTCGCTTGTTAATATTACAATAAGACGTGAGGGCGTTGACAGTGAATATCAGCTTGTAAGACGAAAGATGGAGATCGTTTCTGTAACAGGAAGAGTTATTGACAACATCGGCTATATCAAAATAGAAACCTTTAATACAAAAACTGCCGAACAGTTTAAAGTACTTATTGACGATTTCACCGCTCAGGGTGTAAAAGGCTTTGTCTTTGATTTGAGAGATAACGGCGGCGGAATCCTTGATGCGTGTGAGGAAATGCTTAACTATCTTCTTCCTGCGGGTGATGTTGCTACGGCAACCTATAAGGACGGAAGCCAAAAGGTAATTGTAAAAACAGATGGCGTGCATGAAGTTAAGCTTCCCGTGTCTGTCATCGTCAATAAAAATACCGCCAGTGCCTCTGAGCTTTTTGCTGTTGCATTAAGAGATGCGCAAAAAGCCGTACTCGTCGGAACAAATACTTACGGTAAAGGCGTAATGCAGTACACTACGGAGCTTTCAGACGGAAGTGCAATAAAAATTACGGTTGCGACTATTGAAACGACAAAAACCCCTAACTATGACGGAGTGGGCGTTAAGCCTAATTTTGAAGTTACCTTGACTCAGGCTGAAGAAGAAAATTTTGCTCAGCTTGATGAAAAAACTGATCCTCAGCTTAAAAAAGCTATTGAGGTTATCGGAGCGGATTAAGGAAATGGTATTCTGATTTAAAAACAGCTTGATATTATAAACAGCTATAATTGCTCAGCTTATGCTGAGCAATTATTTATATAAGAATTTTCTTAAAACTATAACGGAGCATTTTTGACATAAACGAATAACTGATAAACCTATATAATTACGGAGGTTAATATGAATCGGGAAAGATACTTGAATCTTCTGGCGAAAGAATATCCGAACATAGAGTCAGCGTCAGAGGAAATTATTAATTTAAACGCAATTTTAAGCCTCCCTAAAGGTACGGAGTATTTTTTCAGCGACATTCACGGCGAAAATGAGTCGTTTATTCATATTCTCAGAAGTGCCTCGGGAATTATCCGCACAAAGATTGACGACACCTTTCAGCAGTCGGTCAGCGAACAGGAGCGTTCAAATCTCGCGTCACTTATTTACAGACCCGAAAAAGAACTGCTCCGTATAAAAGAACAGGAGCCTTATTTTGACGACTGGTGTAAAATCACCATCTATCGTTTGATAAAGGTATGCAAAGCCGTATCTTCAAAATATACCCGCTCAAAGGTTAGAAAGCGCATACCTAATGGCTTTCAGTATATCGTTGAGGAGCTTCTTCATACGGACGATGTTGAAAACAAGACACATTATTACAACGAAATTATCAACGCGATAATTGACATTGACATAGCTGAAAAATTTATTATTGCCATTTGCGACCTTATAGGACAGCTTTCAATTGACAAGCTCCATATTATCGGTGATATTTTTGACAGAGGACCTCATGCCGACCTTATCATGAACGAGCTTATGCGAATTTATAACGTTGATATTCAGTGGGGTAACCATGATATTTCCTGGCTGGGCGCGGTA
>DAOPYP010000123.1:0-3122 GCA_035352975.1 Oscillospiraceae bacterium | reverse complement strand
ATTTCGGTATATCTCTATTATACCACTTTGTCTAACAAAAGGGGGGCATTTCACAATGTACCGTCTTTTTTTTTACATTTGATGCTCCCTTGAGGGAATATTATCAAGGAAAACATCCTCTTCAATTTTTCCGTCGGAAATTCTTATTACTCTTTTCGCCTGAGAAGCAATATTGTTGTCGTGAGTAATAAGGATAATTGTTTTACCTGTATTATTCAGGCTGTAAAGTATTCTCATTACCTCGCTGCCCGAACAGCTGTCAAGATTTCCTGTCGGCTCATCCGCAAGTATAATCGGCGGTTCGGCGGCAAGTGCCCTTGCTATCGCAACACGCTGCTGCTGTCCGCCTGACATTTCTGATGGACGATGTGTCATTCGATTCAGCAAAGAAACCTTTTTTAATGCACGAATGGATACTTCTTTTCGCTTTGGTTTTGACATTTTACGGTAAATAAGCGGAAGCTCAACATTTTCAAATGCCGTAAGTCCGCTTACAAGATTAAACCCTTGAAAAATAAATCCGATTTCCTTATTTCTTATTTTTGATAATTCCTTATCCTTAAGTTTAAGTACATCGACGCCGTCCAGTGTATATTCGCCGTATGTCGGCTGGTCAAGACAGCCAATCATGTTCATCAGTGTCGATTTTCCCGATCCTGAACAGCCCACAATAGCTACAAATTCGCCTTTTTCGATTGTCATTGATACTCCGTCAAGGGCTTTTATTTCCTGTTCTCCCTGTCTGTAAATTTTGTCGATGTTCTTAAGCTCAATTAATGCCTCGCTCATTTTCATTTCTCCCTTAATGTTTTTTATTAGCATTGCCGAATTAATTAAATTTATTTGCGGAATTATTACATTTGTCAATTGTTTTTACAGTTAATCGGTGATATAATTTTTTTACATATTTTAGTGTAAAAACTATAAAGGGGAATAGAAATGGCAGCTGTATTAGAGGTAAAAAACATTACCAAACAGTATTCAAAGGTTCTCGCGGTGGACAATGTTTCCTTCAGCATTGAAGAGGGCGATATTTTTGCGCTTATAGGACCAAACGGTGCAGGGAAAACAACAACAATCCGTATGATTTCAACGCTTATAAAACCAACATCAGGGGATGCGCTTGTTGACGGACACAGCATAATCACAGAGCCTGAAAAGGTTCGTGAAAAGATAACATATCTTCCCGATGAAGCGGGAGCATATAAAACCATGACGGGAAAGGCTTATTTAAAATTCATGGGCGGGCTTTTTTCGTCAAATGAAAATCAGATTAACGAATATATAAAGCGTGCTGAGGATATTTGCGGTCTTGGTGACAGGCTTAACGAAAAAATTGGAACATATTCAAGAGGTATGATAAGGAAGCTTCTTCTTGCGCGTGCGGTAATGACCGCTCCTCATCTTGCAATCCTTGATGAGCCTACATCGGGGCTTGACGTTATAAATGCCCTTGAAATTAGAAAAATGATAAAAGGACTTGCCTCGCAGGGAATGTCGTTTCTTTTAAGCTCGCACAATATGCTTGAAATCGAATACGTTTCTACAAAGGTAGGAATTATCACAAAAGGAAAGCTTATGGTAACGGGTAAACCGGACGAGCTAAAAGCCCGCTATCAGGTGAATAACCTTGAAGAAGTATTTGAAAGAGTGGTGAAAGAAAATGAAATTCTTTAATCTTCTGAAAAAAGAGCTGAGAGAGCTTGTTAATAAGCAGATGCTTATCGGAATGGTGGTTTCGCTTGTTATTCTATTTTCAATAGGGAATATAATGGGCAATGTAATGGAGGACGCGATGAACCCGTCCGATATTACAATATGTGACCGTGATAATACTGAATTCACAAAGGAAATCATTTCAGAACTTGAAAAGAACGGGGATAAAATAATTCAGGTTGAAGTAACCGACGGCAGTTATTCTGAAATGATGAATAAGCTCGGAAAAGACAGTCTTATAGTTATTCCGGAAGGTTTTACCGATGACATTCTTGTCAATAAAAAGCCGGCAAAGCTTGAAACGGTAAGCGTCATGAAGGGTACGTCAATGTCTGGTACTCTTAACGGTTCTAAAACGTCGGATATTACCGATAAAATTGAGGAAGCAGTAAAAGACAGACTTATGCTTGAATCCTATAAGCTTTCCGAATCGGATGTAACCATTATAAAAGAGCCTGTTGAAATAAAAGGAATAACGGTTGTAAAGGACAAATATGTTGAGGCTTCTTCTGCAATTGTCGCTTCGTTTTCAATGGCACAGGGAATAGTTGTTCCTATTGTTATTTTTATTCTTGTAATGTTTGCATCGCAGATGATTATGTCCGCAATTTCAACCGAAAAAATTGACAAAACGCTTGAAACATTATTGTCCGCCCCTGTTTCAAGACTGTCTGTTTTAGCCGCAAAAATGCTAGCCGCAACAATAGTAGCCGTACTTAATGCGGTTGTTTATATGTTCGGATTCAGCAGCTATATGGGAAGCATGATGGGCGGCGCGGTAAACGGAGCAGTAAGCAGCGCAGGCGGTGATGCTGCGGCGCAAGCACTGGGTGCGGCATCGGCATTACAGCAGTTAGGTCTTGTAATGAGCCCTGTTCAGTATGTTCTTCTCGGACTTCAGATGTTTATGACGATAATGATTGCGCTTTCAATTTCGCTTATGCTGGGTTCAATGGCAACAGATGTAAAATCGTCACAGACACTTATCATGCCGATAATGTTTTCGGCAATGATTCCATATATGATTTCGATGTTCACAAGCATAAACGAGCTTTCATTAGCTCCTAGAATTATAATGTATCTCATTCCGTTTACTCATACGTTTACGGCAACCGACAATCTTCTTTTCGGAAATATGACACTTTACTGGGGAGGGCTTATCTATCAGGCATTATTCCTTGCTGTATGCATGTTCCTTGCAGTGCGGCTGTTTACGTCCGATAAGCTGTTTACAATGTCGCTGAATTTCGGAAAAAGAAAGAAATCTAAAGAAGTTACGGAATAATATAGACAGGAGCTTTAACGGTGAAACTTATAGTACACGACCTTGACGAAAAAACAAAAATGATTGTTTGAGTTACCTCCCATAAAACACCACAAAAATATATAGACAAGACTCTGAAAAT
>DAOPYP010000122.1:0-3279 GCA_035352975.1 Oscillospiraceae bacterium | reverse complement strand
TAACGTTATAGCCTCTTGCGCAGAACTCACCCGGTACATTGTGAGGACATTCCTCACCTGTTTCAGGATCGATAATCTTACATTCAATTCCGGGAAGAGCCTTTCCAACTGTGGAAACTCTTATTTCTACGCTGTCGTCAGTCGTTGTCTGTGTACATACCGGGGATAATTCGGTCTGACCAAAAGCTATCGTAATTTCATTCATATTCATTTTGTCAATAACCTGCTGCATAACCTTTATCGGGCAAGGTGAACCTGCCATAATTCCGGTACGGAGATTTGAAAAATTATATTTGTCAAAATCGTGGTGCTCTAGCATTGCAATAAACATAGTCGGAACGCCGTGAACAGCAGTACAGCCCTCTTTTTCAATTGCATCCATAACCCAGGTGGGACGGAAATAATCAACAGGGACCATAGAGGTAGCATGAGTAAGACAAGACATTACAGCAAGAACAAGTCCAAAGCAATGGAAAAACGGAACAACAATGCAAAGCTTATCGGCATGTGTAAATTTCATACAGTCGCCGATAGACTTACCATTATTGACAATATTGTAATGTGTAAGCATAACGCCTTTAGGAAATCCCGTTGTACCCGATGTATACTGCATATTTACAACATCATGCGGGTCAAGCGTTTTATGTATCTCCTCAAAAAGCTTGTCAGTTTCAGAAGAAACAGGAGCATACAAATCCTTAAAACCAATCATTCCGTCAGGGACTTTATCTCCCACAACAACAATGTTTTTAAGGAACGGAAATTCATCAAAATGAAGTCCTTTTTTGTCCTGAGATTTAAGTGTCGGAAGAAGCTCATTGACTATTTCAATATAATTTACGTCCTTAAAGCCCTGTGACATAACAAGGACCTTAGTATCCGACTGACGTAACAGATATTCAAGCTCAAATACTTTATAATTCGTATTTACCGTTACAAGTATGGCACCGATTTTAGCTGATGCAAAAAGCGTGATAAGCCATTCGGGGATGTTGGTTGCCCAAATAGCAACATGGTCGCCCTTTCTTACTCCCAGTTCAAGAAAAGATTTTGCAATATGCTCTACCTCGTCGTCAAACTCTTTCCATGTTCTTTTATAATCCCTGTCTGTATATTTTACTGCAACATCATTCGGATATTTTTGTGCTGTCTGTTTCAATAAATCTCCGACTGTTATACTGATTTGATTACTCATCTGCACTTCTCCTATTTAAAAATAAATGAAACATAGTCACTTTCTTTTCCGTCAATTCCCTTAACGTTATTGTCCATATCATACTCAACCGTCAGATAATATGCTTTTTCATTTTTATCTAGGCTGTCGGTAAAATAATATTTATATAAGTATAGGGTTTCGTCATTATTTGAACATGTTATGGCAAGCGGTTTAAGAGGAATTATTTTCTTAGCTTCTTTAAGCGGCATTTTGAAATTAATCAGATTTGTGTCAAACTTCTCTGAAATTTTCTCGCCCTTCCAGCTTTTTTTAAGTACATTAAAATCGTAATAAGTAACGGCTTCGATCTTATCATTGTCATCAATGCTGATAAATATAACCCATTCAGGAATATTTATGCCCTCAACCTTAGTTGACTTTTCTGATTCATATATGTAATCATAATCGTTTATATCTTTAAGAATTGAGAACTCAGAGGTTGTTTTCAGTTCAAGCTTTGTATTTTTTTCAGCCATTGCAACGCTGCGTCCGAGGTTTTCGGAAAACTTCTCCAAAGTATTCTCGCCCTGACCGTCTGCAACAAGCTTAACGATAAATAGCGTTATAGCAGCAACAACAATTATAATAATTACAGCAGGAATGAGCTTAATTAAATTCTTGTTTTTTTCGTTCTTCGGCTGCTTGACTTCATCGGTATTTGATACTATCTGCATATCCGCGCCGCAATTAGGACAAAATCTTTCTCCCTCGGCAACTACTGCTTCACAATTAGGACAAGTCATTTTTTCCACTTCCCTTTCAAAATCCAATTAATATTTATCATAACATTTTACATTGGCTATGTCAAGCAGACATACAGATAATCCCATAATTAATGACATATATTAAAATATAATAAGATTTTTTTTAAGCATATTCTGTGCTGCAAGAAGTATTCCGGTCTTACCGCTTGAATAAGTAAGTCCCCCCTGAAGCCAGGCGGCAAACGGTTCTCTTATGGGTGCATCAGCGGAAAGTTCAATGGATGCCCCCATTGTGAACGCCCCCGCCGCCATTATAACCTTACTGTCATAGCCCGGCATATCCCACGCTTCAGGAGCGACAAACGAATCAACAGGGGAACCTTTTTGTATCCCCTGACAGAATGCCGTGAGATTCTCTTCATTTTTAAGCTTAAGCACGGTAATAATGTCACTTCTGGTTTCAATGATTTTTGGATAGCATTCAAAGCCCAAAAGAGTGAATAATTCAGCTGTAAAAGTTGCTGTCTTTACAGCGTTTGCAACAACATCAGAAGCAAAAAATAGTCCCATAAACATCGGCTTTGACTGATTTAAAGTACATCCGACCTCTTTTCCCATACCTACACATGTAAGTCTATATGAGCAAAGCTCAACGAGGTCTTTTCGTCCCGCAATATATCCGCCTGTTTCTGCAATTCCTCCGCCGGGATTTTTTATCAGCGAGCCGATTATAAGGTCTGCTCCCGCCTGTGTCGGCTCAGTTTTTTCGACAAATTCGCCGTAGCAGTTATCAACCATTACAATAACGTCGGGGTTGGATTTTTTTGCGGTTTTTGAGATTTCTGAAATCTGTGCGACAGTCAATGCGGGACGAAGAGAATACCCCCTTGAACGCTGAATATATATGACCTTAGCTGTTTTTGCTTCCTCGGATATTTTATCAAGGTCAGGAATTCCATTCTCCAATAAATCTACCTGTCCGTACTGTACTCCGAAATCTTTTAGTGAGCCATTTCCCTGTCCCCTTATTCCGATTACCTCTTCAAGCGTATCATAAGGCTTTCCCGTAACAGAAACAATTTTATCGCCTGTTCTGAGAACTCCGAAAAGTGCAACACTAAGCGCATGAGTTCCCGAAACGAAATTATGACGGACAAGCGCATCCTCACAGCCGAAAACCTCCGAATAAACCGCATCAAGAGTATCCCGTCCGCTGTCGCCGTAGCCGTAGCCGGTGCTTCCCTTAAAACAGGTGTCGCTTACTCTATTATTTATAAAAGCTGACAGTACTTTCTGCCCGTTATAATATGCGATTTCCTCTGTTTCTTTAAATTTAGCTCTGCAATTTTCTTCTGCTTT
>DAOPYP010000121.1:0-3305 GCA_035352975.1 Oscillospiraceae bacterium | reverse complement strand
TGAATCCTGGTCTGTAAAGCCTACCTCGGCATCAATCACGATAACGCATACGTCTGACCTGTCAACAGCCATATACGCCCTCAAAACGCTGTAACGTTCAATTTCTTCAAGAACCTTGGATTTTTTTCTTATGCCGGCAGTATCAATAAAGACAAACTTAGTGTCTTCTTTTTCTATAATTGTATCGGTAGCATCTCTCGTTGTTCCGGCAATATCGGAAACAATAACTCTTTCTTCTCCCGCAATGCGGTTAATTAGCGAGGATTTTCCGACATTAGGCTTCCCTATTATTGCAACCTTAATATACTCGTCATCGTATTCTTCACTGACTTCGTCAGGAAAATATTCAAAAACGACGTCAAGAAGATCGCCTGTCCCATGACCATGAACGGACGAAACCGGATAAGGTTCTCCTATTCCGAGATTATAAAATTCATAAAGTTCAACAGGCGGTTCGCCTATTTTGTCGCATTTATTTACGCACAAAATAACAGGCTTTCCGCTCTTTTGAAGCATGGAAGCAACCTCGCTGTCATTTGCGGTAACGCCGGATCTTATATCGGTTACAAGAATAATTACATCGGCTTTCGCTATGGCAAGTTCCGCCTGTCTTCTCATCTGTGAAAGAATAACGTCGTCGGAATTAGGCTCAATCCCCCCCGTGTCCACAAGCATAAACTCGCGGTTTCTCCATTCGCACTTTGAGTATATTCTGTCTCTTGTCACACCGGGAGTATCCTGAACAATCGACAGCCTCTGACCGATTAATTTATTGAACAGAGTGGATTTCCCGACATTAGGTCGTCCGACTACCGCTACTAAAGGCAAAGCCATTTTATCATCCCCTTATTTTTTATCAAACACTTTTAAAGTATATTATGCCACTTTTCTCGAAATATTTCAACCATTTTGTTTTTTAATTAAAAACAGAAAAAAATAGGGAAGGATTTTCTCCTCCCCTAACTTTTCTTTACAAATAACGAGATTTAAATTAAGCTTCTTTCTTAATTACCTCTACGCCCTTATAAAATCCACAATTTCCGCAAACTTTGTGTGGAGTCATAAGTTCTCCGCAATTTGAACATCTGCAGAATGCAGGTGCGTCTAACTTCCATACAGAAGAACGTCTTTTATCACGTCTTGCTTTGGAAACCTTTCTTTTTGGTACCGCCATTGTTGAGCACCTCCTTAACAGTATATAAATAGTAATGATAGTAAATTTAATTATCCTCTGCAATTACACTGCGATTCATTCAAATCAGTACCGCAAATGCTGCAAAGACCTTTGCAATCTTCCTTACAGAGCATTTTTGACGGTAATTGCAACTGTAAATCGGACAATACGAGCTCGTCCAGATTAAGACGATCATCCTCTGTCAGAATAAACTCGTCGTTTTCCTCGTTTAACGAACGGACAAGAATATGACTGACCGAAAAGCAGTAATCTCTGTCAAACTCGCGAAGACATCTGTCACAGAAATGGTGAAGAGTTGTACTGACAGAAACGTCGAGTGTAACAATCCCTGCGCGGTTAAATACGCTTCCCCTAACTGTTATCGGTGTAACGAAAACAAGACTTTTGTATTCAGTAAGCTCTTCCTTATTTATTTGATAATCAATAAGAATATTCTCGCCGGTTATCTGAAAAACCTGTTTAAGATTTAAAATCATATCACACCTCAGAACATCACAAATTATATTATATCTAATTGAAAATTATTTGTCAATAGAAAATATAATATTTTTTATTTAATAAATGCCTTTACACTGTCAGGAAGTTCGCTTTCATCAGCTGATACTGTAAATACGATTTTAATTTCATCGCCTGAGATTTTTTCGAGTTTCTGGAGAAGTGTGCCGAGTTCAGCGTAATCTCTTCCGCCGATTTTGAGAATTGAGTCAACGAAAACTTCGGAAATATCGAAGTTTCCTGCAAACATTCCTGCAACAAAGCCATAAAAAGCGTTGTATCCGTCAATTCCGTAATGTTCTGTATCTGTAAGTCTTACACTATGATCAATATCATATGTAAGCTTTGCTCCCTTTTCAATACATACTATATTACCGCTTGTGTTCTTAGCAGCATCGTTAATCATATCGATTAAAACTTTAGTTTTCCCTGTTCCCTTTTTTCCTGTTATTAATTTTATCATAAATAACACTCCATTCCGCCGTTTCCGGCAATATATTTTAAATACAGCCGAAGCGTCCGCTCCAGATGTATTTTGGGGCGTATACGGTCTTATTTGAGTTTGTTTTCAAGTTCTTCCTTTGCGGATTCATATCCGGGTTTTCCTAAAAGTGCGAACATATTTTTCTTATAGCTTTCAACCCCCGGCTGATTAAACGGATTTACCCCGAGAAGATATCCTGAAACTGCACATGCCTTTTCAAAGAAATAGATTAAATAGCCGAGGCTCTTTTCCGTAGTATCTTCAACTTCAAGAACAATATTCGGAACGCCGCCCTCTGTGTGAGCAAGAATTGTTCCTTCAAGTGCCTTTCTGTTTACAACGGACATATTCTGGTTTGTGAGGAAGTTAAGTCCGTCCGCATTGGATTCGTCGTTATTGAGGAAAAAGTCTTTTTTCGGCTTTTTAATATCAACGACGGTTTCAAACATTACCCTTGAGCCTTCCTGAATAAACTGTCCCATTGAATGAAGATCAGTTGAGAAAGTCACAGCTGACGGGAAAATGCCCTTGTTGTCCTTTCCTTCACTCTCACCGAAAAGCTGTTTAAACCATTCAGTCATCATAGTAAAGCTCGGATCATAAGAAACAAGAAGTTCAACAGACTTATTCTTTCTGTAAAGAATATTTCTGATTGCCGCATATTTATAGCAGTCGTTATTGTCAAAATCAGCAGAAAGCTCATTCTGTGCTGTTCTTGCGCCTTCCATAAGTGCGTCAATATCGCATCCTGCAACAGCGATGGGAAGAAGTCCTACTGCGGTAAGAACGGAAAATCTTCCGCCGATATCGTCAGCAATTACAAAGGTTTCATAACCTTCAGCATCGGAAAGCTCTTTTAAAGTTCCCTTTTTCTTGTCTGTTGTAGCGAAAATTCTTTCCTTAGCGCCGTCCTTGCCGTATTTCTTTTCAACAAGCTCACGGAAAACTCTGAAAGCAAGAGCAGGCTCTGTTGTTGTGCCGGATTTTGAAATTACGTTTACCGAAAAATCCCTGCCCTCACAGATTGAAACAATTTCATTGAGATACGTCGGGCTTATGTTGTTTCCTACATAGTAAATATCCGGTGTATCTTTTTTCAGATTGTTGTAAAGCGGCGATTTAAGGAATTCG
>DAOPYP010000120.1:0-3356 GCA_035352975.1 Oscillospiraceae bacterium | reverse complement strand
ATTTACATTAAGGGCTTTGGATAATGCATATGTCCCTTTGGATTTTGGAATATATACACCATTAGTATATTGACTGATTCGTGCCTTACTTATTCCAGTTAATTCTGCCAATTCTACTGATTTAATATTTCTTATCTGCAAAGCTTGGTTCAATCTATTTTGAAATGTATCGGTCATACATACCACCCACTTTCAATTTCCATTATATTGTATAGTTAAGCAAATGTCAATTATTTTTTAAAAAAGTTAAGGAAATTTTTAAAATCCTATTGACAGCTTTGGTTAAGCATGCTAAACTATATTTAGGTTAAGTTTGCTTAACCAGTTTAAAGTGAGGTGATATTATTGGCTTTTGATTACAGCAAACTTCGCGGCAAAATAAAAGAAAAGTTTAAGACTCAGGCAGAATTTGCAAAAGAATTAGGCATTTCGTCGGCTTCATTATCTGAAAAACTCAATGAAAAAAGCGACTTTACGCATACCGAAATTGCCTTATCGTGTGAAAAGCTTAGTATTTCCATGAATGAAGTCCACGACTATTTTTTTTGCGAAATAGGTTAAGCTTACTTAACTACATAACACAAGCGCGAAAGGTAGGTGAGAAAAATGGACAAGCTTATCGTAAAAATACCAAGGGCTAAAGCAGAAAGCGGCACCACAGTCATTAAAACCACAAACAAATGTCAAGCGCTCTTACAGGTCGGTGCACTTAAAACTGGAATGTCCGTAAGCAAATTCTGTGAAATGTGCATTGAATTCGCTTATGAACGTTTAGAAGTTATCGAAGACGACGAGTAACCGCAAAACCGCGCAAATCATATTATATTTTAGAAAGGGTGACGGAGCATGACATTCGCTGAAAAAGTTGATGACTACACGGTAGTCGATAAAAAAATCGAAGTTAAAGACGGCGTCAGCTATGAAGTCGCCACTCTGCGCACTCACAGCGGATATAAAGTGATTTGCAGAACCCCGATTCATACTCCGGAAGAAGAAAAGAAAATCGCTGAGGACATTTGCGAGGCACTTATTGAGCTTGCATATCCCGGCATAGATTTATCAAACGTGTCTTATATGGAGGTCAAAATTTAAGGAGGTCAAAATGAAAAGACTTAAAAAATTATTCGCAGTCGTGGCACTTTTCCTTTGGCTGGCGATGCCTATCGTTGCCGGAGAGAGCAGCCTTCCCGTATCGGTAACTGCACTTATTGGATTTTCGGTATTATTTTCAGCGGTACTTTTTACATATCTTGCGGGAGGGTTTGAAAATGAACGATACCAGTAATTCTCAATTTTGCAGTCAACTGCAAAAAAACGAACTCAATAATTCGGCTTTGGAGTTCGTGCAAATCATAAGCGAACTCGGAGGACTGTTCCCCGCTATCAAAAAAATGAAGAAACACAAAGCCCACAAAAAACTCATGCCGTCAAAGAAAATTGCGCTGAAAGTGCTTAGAACGGCTGCATTTAATACCTATGGCGTAAAAATATGAAGGAGGACTTGCATATGAAAATCATAAATTCAAAAAAAGAGCCTGCAACAGCGGCAACTGTTACAAGCCCAGAGAACGAAAAAATTCTTAATGAAAGTATATCACCGGTAAATGAAAATGTCAAGCGTATGAAATGGGGCGAAGAAAATGCCTGATAAACACAGTGACACCGCACTTTCACAAATTGTGAATACCGAAACTGGCGTTCAGGCAACAAGCTTTATTGACGGTTTCAGAGAATGCTATAAGCTTGCACAGGTCCTTTCCGCTTCGCAGATTATTCCTGAAAATTATCAGAATAAGCCTGCCGATATTGCAATCGCAATCGATATGGCAAACCGCATGAACGTTTCTCCAATGATGGTAATGCAGAACCTTTATGTCGTTAAGGGAAAGCCTTCGTGGAGCGGACAAGCTTGTATGTCCTTGATTCAAAGCTGCAGAAAGTTCAGAAATGTCCGCCACATATATACCGGCGAAAAAAGCTCCGACGACAGGGGCTGTTATGTAACTGCCGTCTGGGCAGATACAGGAGAACAAGTTGACGGTGCATCGGTAACTGTTCAGATGGCGAAAGCTGAGGGCTGGTACGGTAAATCGGGCAGCAAGTGGCAGACCATGCCTGAGCTTATGCTCGCATACCGTGCGTCGGCTTTTTTTGCCCGTGTACATTGCCCCGAAACCCTTATGGGAGTTTATGTTGAGGGTGAAGCCGAAGACATTACCGCTAAAACGATTGTGGAGGACGTATTGTGATGGATGAAAAAAATATTGTCAAGGTTATCGAGTCTCTCGGGAAAATTATTTCCGACCTTGAATTTGATATTTATATGAAAAACGAAGAAATCAAACGGTTCAAAAAAAGTGTTGCTGAGAAAGACGGCGATAAAAATGACCTGCCAGTTTGATTATGACGAGCAGTGCTTTGAAAACTGTCCCGGCTGTTCCATAACGCTTGCCAAAGAGGCAGAGGAATATTTTTCGGAGGAAGACGACGATGATTGACAAAACTAAATATTTCTCCCCCGAAAATCAGCTTAAATATCTGAGCGCCTCTCAGATAAAATCATTTCTAAGCTGTGAGGACTGTGCACTTGCGGAAATCAAAGGCGAATACGAACGTGAGAAAACCACAGCACTTCTGGTCGGCTCTTACGTTGATGCATATTTTGAGGGCAGTCTTGATATTTTCAAAGCCGAAAATCCTGAGGTATTCAAAAAAGACGGCAATCTTAAATCCGATTATCTTCAGGCGGAGCGGATAATAGCCCGCGTCGAGCGCGATGCCATGTTTATGAAATATATGTCGGGCGAAAAGCAAGTCATTATGACGGGCAAAATTGAGGGTGCTCCGTTTAAAATCAAGATTGACAGCTATCACGCTGGCAAAGCAATTGTCGACTTAAAAGTCGTCAAGGATATAAAAAATATCTGGAGCAACGGAAAGTATATCAATTTTGTGGACTTCTGGCGGTATGACATTCAGGGCGCAATATATCAGGAGATTGTGAGGCAGAACACAGGCGAAAAGCTTCCGTTTTTTCTCGCTGTCGCAACAAAAGAAAAAGAAACCGACATTGCAATTCTGAACATTCCGCAGGACGTACTTGACGCGGCTCTTGAAGAGGTCAAAGCAGTTTCCCCGCGTTATCATTCAATTAAAAATGGGGTGACAATACCCTTGAAATGCGGGAAATGCGACTACTGCAAGTCGAAAAAAGTTATAACCGAAATTATTGATTATAGGGGGATTTGAAAATATGATATTATCAAAATTTACACCTGAAGAAATCCAACAAATAAAATGTGAACTCAAGCAAATCGAAAATGTTTCAAAGCACGGCATAAGTAAAAATATATATT
>DAOPYP010000119.1:0-3449 GCA_035352975.1 Oscillospiraceae bacterium | reverse complement strand
TTACAAAAATACTTGGAATGTTAAGTCTTGCCGCAGCCATAAGCATTCCCGGAACGATTTTATCACAGTTCGGAATAAAAACTATTCCGTCGAGAGGGTGAGCGGTAAGCATTACCTCAATGCTGTCTGCAATAAGCTCACGCGAGCAAAGGGAATATTTCATACCCATATGATTCATTGCTATACCGTCGCATACCCCGATAGTGCAAAATTCAAAAGGAACTCCGCCTGCATTTCTTATTCCGTCTTTGACAGCCTGTGAAAGCTGTTTTAAATGGCTGTGTCCGGGTACATATTCGCTTGCCGCACTTACAACCGCAATAAATGGCTTATTCATTTCGCTGTCGGTAACTCCGAGTGCCTTTAAAAGTGAACGGTGAGGAGCTCTTGTTATCCCCTTTTTGATAAGATCACTTCTCATATTTTTACCTCTTTTATAATAAATTCGGATGAGTTTTTATAAAAAGGGACATATATCAGCCGTAATTTGTAACTGCGGCGAAATAATGTCCCTTGTTTTCAATGATTATTTTGATCTTGCATTTCCGAGGAAAGCTGCTCCGATTATTCCGGCATCATTTCCGAGCTTTGCAATAACAATTTTACTGTTCTTCGGAGAATTTCTTGTATAAACCTCTTTAGAAACAAGTTCTTTCATAGGAACGAGAAGGGAATCACCTTCGTTGCATACTCCGCCGCCGAGACAAAGAATGTCAGGCTGGAATATGTTAATAACATTAGTTATACCTGCCGCAAGGTATTTTATGTATTTGTCAACGACAGCTTTTGCGGATTTATCTCCCGCTCTCATTGCATCGAATGCAAGTCTTGCGGAAACGTGACCGTCTTTTTCGCTCATATCCCACATTTTCGAGGATTTATCAGCTTCCATTGCTTCCTTAGTCATTCTGATAAGTCCCGTTGCTGATGAAAATACTTCAAAGCAGCCTTTTCTTCCGCAGGTGCATTGAGGACCGTCAACCTCAATTACAGAATGTCCGATTTCTGCTCCCGCAAAGTTAAAGCCGGAATAAATTTTACCGTCAATAATTATTCCGCCGCCGACGCCTGTTCCGAGGGTAATGCAGACCGCATCGTTTGCGCCCTTTGCAGCTCCTGCAACAAATTCGCCGTATGCTGCCGCGTTTGCGTCATTGTCAATGAAAACTGGCTTGTTAATATGCTCCTGAATATATTTTACCATGGGGACGTTTTCAAAGCCGAGGTTATTTGAATATTCAATAATTCCCGTGCTGCTGTTTGCTATGCCGGGAGTGCCTATTCCAACCCATTCAATGTCGTCCATGGAAAGGTTAGCTTTTGCAACCGCTTCAACAGCGATTTTTGCCATATCGTCACAGATTTCTTTTGCAGGACGTGGGCAGTTTGTCTTAACAGATGCCTTTGAGATAATATTGTAGCTGTCGTCTACCACTCCCGCAACAATATTTGTTCCGCCTAAGTCAATACCAATGTAATGTTTCATGGTTATCCTCCTAAATGTCTGTTAAAATAACAGATAAATTTCCGTTAATTATATATTTTCCCATTCCCGCGGGAATAAAAATGCTGTCACCTTTATTAATTTCTATATTTTTGTTTTCATAATTCAATGAACCGCTTCCGTCGATTACAAGTACTGAATTAAAGCTTTTTTCATCTGCATTAAAAACAACGCTTTTCGATATATTGTATTTATAGACGTTAAAGTATTCACAGCTTGAAAGACAGGCTTTTTTATAGCCATCAAAATTTTCATATGAAATTGGAGCTCGTTCGGGAAGAGGCTTTAACGAGGTTACGTCAATTGCCTTTTCAACATGAAGAGGTCTTGGCTTTCCATCAGCGCCGATTCTTCCGTAATCGTAAACACGATAGGTTGTGTTTGAATTCTGTTGAATTTCGGCAATCACAATACCTTTTCCGATTGCGTGGAGAGTTCCGGATTCTATGAAAAACACATCTCCCTTTTTAACGGGAACAGAGTTTGTTACTTCAAGAAGTGTGTTACTTTTAATTCTTTCTGAAAACTCTTCCTTTGATATTTCCTTGTTCAGGCCGTAAATAAGGGAAGAACCCTCGTCACAGTCGACGATATACCACATTTCGGTTTTTCCGTATTCGCCCTCATTTTTTAAAGCATAGTCGTTATCAGGGTGAACCTGGACAGAAAGGTTGTCCTTTGCGTCAATAAGTTTTATCAGAACAGGGAAGTATTCAAATCGGTCACAGTTTTTTCCCAATACAGCTTTCCCAGAGAATTTTATATATTCTTCAAGGGTTTTTCCTTTGAATTCACCGTTTAAAATAACAGAATTTCCGTCCTTGTGACAGGAAAGTTCCCAGCTTTCAGCAACTCTGTCAAAATCACATTTTTTATTAAAATCTGTGCGGAGTTTTTCTCCTCCCCAGATATAGTCCTTAAATGCAGGTTCGAGCATTAACGGATACAAAAAAAGACTTCCTTTCTAAGTTAATTATACAGCTTTTATATTTATAAATTTATCATATTTAAACAAAATTGTCAATTACAGCAGTTAAGAAATACTTTTTCAATCATTTAATCATAAATAGTATAGCATTTTTCATAAAAATTATTAAATAATATATAAAATTTTAACTATTTATTATAACTTTTATTGACATAAAGGTTAATATGCTGTAAAATATTTGTGATGATATTCAGAGAGGAAATAAATTATGAAAAAAATTTTAGCTATTATACTGGCTTCATTAATGTTGATTATGGCAGGATGTTCTTCAAAGAATAATTCCGAAGCAGATTCTGGTTTATTGACTGAAACCGAACAGGAAACATCTGCGGCTCAGACGGAAGCTTCTGAAGAACTTGCTGAAAAAAATGATGCCGAAAGTACTGAAATGATTAAGAACGGCGATTTTGGCGCAGGTCTTCCCGAGAACTGGTCTACGTTCACTCAAGGGGGTGAGGCTGATGTTTTCATACGCGACGGACAGCTTGTAGTCAGCGTTAAAAAAACCGGAAGTGTAGATTACGGTGTTCAGCTTTATCAGGACGGATTTTCTCTTGATCAGGGCTGCAAATACAAAATGAGCTTTGATGCATATTCGACAATTCCGAGAAAAATTGAATACAGAGTGCAGCTTAACGGCGGCGATTATCACGCTTATAATTCACAGATTGTCGACCTAACAACAAGTATTCAGACTTATACGTTTGAGTTTGAAATGACCGAAGCATCGGATCCTGCTCCGCGTCTTGCTTTTAATCTTGGACTTCCGAAAGGTGTTGACAGTCTTGAGCCGCACGAGGTTATGCTCGACAACATTGTTCTCGAAGTAACAGATTCTTCAAATAAAGCAGAAGATAAATCACAGATAAAGAGCCCTGATATAAGCGTTGATCAGATAGGATATGTCAGCGGCGAAAAGAAAACGGTGGTTTTTCGCGGCGACAACATTGACAAAAC
>DAOPYP010000118.1:0-3496 GCA_035352975.1 Oscillospiraceae bacterium | reverse complement strand
CGCCTGTAGCGTGTGCACTTAAGCTACCGTCTAAAAGCTGTTTGCCGTTAAAGTGAGTTGAAGTAGCAATTCTGTCGATTTCTGATTTAAGAGCTGTTACTTCTTTTTCAATGTTTTCACGGTCAACGTCGTCCTGATATGTACCATTGGAAGACTGAACTGCGAGCTCTCTCATTCTCTGGAGAATTGAGTGAGTTTCATTCAAAGCACCTTCAGCTGTCTGAATAAGTGAAATACCGTCCTGTGCGTTCTTTGAAGCCTGACCTAAACCAGAAATCTGTCCGCGCATTTTTTCAGAAATTGCAAGACCAGCAGCGTTGTCAGCGGCACGGTTGATTCCTAAACCTGAAGAAAGCTTTTCCAAAGACTTGGAAATAGTTGAATTGTTGATACCCAACTGTCTGTGAGCGTTCATAGCGGGGATATTGTGGTTAATAATCATAAGATTACCTCCTGTAAAAATTATTTTATTAAGCCGAAATCTTTTCGGCCCGTTCGTAGAAGGCTCGGCGTCCTGTCCTATTGCGCAATTCGGATATTACGCTTTGCCTTGCTTGCAGAAGCACTTTGTGAACTTCTGTTATATATATCGGCAGGGGATTTTAAAACTTTAGCGTTTTTCTATAAATTTTATAAAAAAATCGGAAAGACTTTTCTTTCCGATTTATAATGTTATTCAGTCAGCTCCATAAGCATGAATGAGATTTCAAATTCAGTTTCTTCGCCAGTTATACCTTTTCGGTAAATCTTTGCTTTTACGATATCGCCCGGATTTTTCCCTTCAAGTGCTTCCTGAACGGTTGCGGCATCATAAACAGTTTTCCCGTTTAATTCGGTTATAATGTCGTACTGATTTAATTCTGTTTTTGCAATGTCACAGGTTGGGTCTATTTCCATTATATAAAGTCCGGGGACAGTATCATACATTTCCGCCGTCACGGGAGTAATTTCGTTAAACATAATTCCTATGCGGATTCTTCCCTTTACATAGCCGTTGTTAATTATATCGGTAATAACGGGAATAGCATCGTTAATGGCGATTGCAAAATTCATGCTCTGATAGTCGCCTGTTTCACCGACATATCCGAAAGCGTTTACCCCGACAACCTGACCGTAAAGATTAATAAGCGGCCCGCCGGAATTTCCCGGATTTAAAGCGGCATCGGTCTGAATGCAGTTTATTGAATATCCGTCGGGTGAGGTGAAGTCCCTGTTGAGCCCCGAAACATATCCGCCTGTAAGGCTGTTTGTGAAGCCGCCGGGATTTCCTATTGCGAAAACCTGTTCACCCATTTCAAGTTCTTCGGAATTCCCAAGCTCCGCTGTTGAAAGCGCATAGCCTTTAGGATCTATTTTAAGTACGGCAAGATCAGTTTTAACGTCATATCCGACAACCTCGGCAATAAATTCCTTATTATCAATAAGCGTAACCTTTTGTTCAACGGCGTCGGCGACAACGTGGGCGTTAGTTACTATGTATCCGTCGGTTGAAATGATAATTCCCGTTGCACTCCCTAGCTGATCGAAGGTTCCCCCCTCACCGTATGTGGTGATGCCAACAACGGCGGGTGAAAGAAGCTCATATATCCCCTGCGGAGTATATTTGCCGTTTTCATCAACATCCTCTTCGTCGACTTTGGGCTTGCTCTGAACGGGCAGTTCTATTTTTGTAACGTCCGAGGTGCTGTTGTCCGACGTGTCGTGATTTTCGTCAATGAAATCCTTGCCTAAAGACATTAAAATGCTTATTCCGATAACCGATAAAAGCAATACGCCTATAATAACTATACATATTATAAGTCCTGTATTTTTCTTTTTCTTTTCAGGAGAAGGCTGTGGAATTAAGTTTGGCTGAGGCGGAATATTCGGCGGAACAAAGCTCTGATAATTCGCCGCCTGAGGATTGACGGGAGGCGTCATACTCTGTAGATTAGGCTGAGCATACTGATTCTGAGGTGCAGCGTACTGATTCTGAGGATACATATCCCCCATTTTCGGCGGAAGAGGATGGGTACTATAATAGCTTTCCTCTTTAAAAAATTCGGATTTCTGCTCTGATGTATTTTCGACTTCGGCTGCGGCGGAAATCGGGCTGTTGTCCGTTCCCGAGTTGTTTTGTTCGTTATAATTGTCCAGTTCGTCCATGGTTACCTCCAAAAGGGAAAGCCCTTTAAGCAAAATATAAGCAGTTAAAAAGGAAGAGTAAACGTAAATTCGGTGTATTTATCCTTTTTGCTCCTGACGAGAATAGTCCCCTCGTGAAGATTAATTATTGAACGGACAATTGAAAGCCCTAAGCCCACGCCAGTTTTGTCCTTACCGCGGGATTCGTCCGTTTTATAAAATCTGTCAAACACACGGGGAAGCTCATCCTGAGTAAGTCCCTCGCCGCTGTTTCGTATAGAAACCGATGCTTTTTCATCATCCTTTGAGAATTTAAAAGAAATATATCCGCCCTCGTCTGAAAATTTAACCGCATTTTCTATTAGATTATATAATATCTGCTGAATTAAGTCAACATCTGCATTAACCAAAAGAGGTTCTGTATCAAGCCCGATAACGTCAAGCTTTTTATTGTTTATATTTGACTCAAACAACAAAACTGTTTTTATCGTAAGTGCGGTAATATCAAAGCTGATTTTCGTCATTTCGATTTCGCCCGTTTCATACTTTGCGATGTTAAGCATTGAACGCACCAGACGTGAAAGGCGGTTTACCTCCTGAGATACCGTTTTGAGATAGTGACGCTCTTCCTCCTTAGGAATTGTCCCGTCAAGAATTCCGTCGACAAAGCCGCCTATTGTTGTCATAGGCGTTTTAAGCTCGTGAGATACGTTTGCAATAAAGCTTTTTCTTGTATTCTCAAGAACGGAAAGCGAATATGCCATATCGTTGAGCGATGCGGCAAGGCTCCCCATTTCATCGTCATACTGAATGTCAAGCTTTTGTGAAAAATCCCCTCTTCCGAATTTTTTCGCCGCCTCGGTCATTTCCTTAAGCGGCTTCATTAACCGCCTTGTGGAAAAATAAAGAATTAGCGAAACTATCGAAAATACAACTATAACACAAATGATAAACATATTCGTCATGGACGAAATGAAATTATTAAGATTTTCCGCCGAATAGAACGAAACCACATATTTTTTCCCCGTATCCGTATCAAAAGGAACAATCAGGTTAAAATAGCTTTTGTCATAATAATTGTTCATCGTACCTATAGAGAAATAATATTCATCGTTTATGCCGTTTAATATTGAAGTGTCAATATTTTTTTTAAAATGTATGCCCTCGTCATTACCGGAGCAGACAATGGTTTTGCCTTTTTCATCTATAAGTGCAAACCCCGATCCGGAAGACAGCGAATATCTTTTGTAAACCGTTGTCAGATAATCCGTATCCAGCGGCGCATGCGTTAAATAATAAGGCTTTGTTGCATATATAACATCGTTAATATTTGCAAGCAAAGCCTCTTTTTTTTCAGCCTTATAAAATTGTG
>DAOPYP010000117.1:0-3514 GCA_035352975.1 Oscillospiraceae bacterium | reverse complement strand
CAGAAACACTGGAGAAAGAAGTGACAATTCCAATCGATGGAATGACCTGTGCTGCTTGCTCACAGAGAATAGAAAAAGTCACAGGTAAATTGAACGGCGTGGTTTCAAGTTCCGTTAATTTCGCAACTGAAAAGGCAACAATTAAATATGACCCATCAGTTGTGCGTATTTCGCAAATAAAGGCAGTCATTGCAAAAGCCAGCTATACTCCTTTAGAAAGTCAAAGCTCCAATTCCGTTGATCAAGATAAATTAAGAAAAGAAAAGGAAATTCGAACTTTGTGGAGAAAGTTCGCTGTATCAGCTTGCTTTGGAATTCCTCTTTTGTATCTTGCAATGGGTTCAATGATTTGGTGGTTACACTTTCCAATCCCAGCATTTTTAAAACCTATGCA
The DNA here is from genome assembly GCA_035352975.1 of Oscillospiraceae bacterium. Classification (GTDB taxonomy): domain Bacteria; phylum Bacillota; class Clostridia; order Oscillospirales; family Ruminococcaceae; genus DAOPYP01. The sequence continues at coordinate 3,120 of DAOPYP010000117.1, read as the reverse complement.
GTATCCATTAACATAATATTCATACTATCAAAGCGGCAGACTTTCTGAAGAATGTTATTATGATATATATAATGACGGCAAAAACAGAATAACCCGTTATCGCCATGAATACTCAGGAAATACTGAGAATGTCTATATCAAATATAACGATGAACAAGAAATAATGTATCTTATTCGCAAAAGAGATAATAACGGCAGAGTAATCTATGAAAGCGACAACTATGGTGCTAGTGTTTTAGTCAAGTAAAATTGTAACGCATATTAGATTTTAAGCAGTTAAATAATAACATTTGTCAAGCAAAGCTGGTGGAGTACCATTATTATAAGAATGTGGTCTCTGGCAGTTGTACCATATAAAAAGGCACTCTCAAAAATCTTGTGTAAATAAATCAAACAGACAAGAATTGCTTATAGAACTCATATTAATCCTTTTTATAAGCTTTTAATATTTCGCTTGCATACATTACATGAAAGCTTTCCTTGTCATAATATTTCATAAGCTCTTTGTCAATAAAACAGGATTCATCAAGTGACTGACGGTACAGCTTTTTGCATATCAAAACAAGGTTTGCTTCTTCAAAAGCGGGAACGCCGTCAAGCATTACAGCAGTAAGCTTCATTTCCTTGATTTTGTCAACATCTCTTCCTGAATTTCTTCCGCAGAAATTGAGAATATCCTTATGCTGTTCGTCAAAAAAGCTTACAGAAAAGCAGTCATTTTCTTCAATAAATCCATAAGTGTACCGCGATGTTCTTACTGCCGCAAGAAATATGTTTTTTGCCCACATTACTCCCATTCCGCCCCATCCGGCGGTCATTGTGTTAATTTTTTCATCATTACCCGCAGTAATTAAAAACCAGTCCTTGCTTAGCATTGAAAAAGGCAAAAGCTTTTCATCTGTAATATTGATTTCATTAAATGACATATGGTATCATTCCTTTTCTGTTTTTATTAGTATTTTAACATGTTTAATTATATTTTTAAAGACATAATAAATATACTCGTTAATTATAAAAACTAAATTGTTAAATATATTTTTAATTATTGAATTTTTATAAGATATATTGTAGAATATATCTTACAGTTGTAATTATAAAAGGAGAAATGTAATAATGGCCGAGCTTTCTCAGGAAAGAATGCCGATATATGAAGCACTTGAAAAGTTCAAGCTAATGAGAATAGTGCCGTTTGATGTTCCGGGACATAAAAGGGGAAAGGGTAATTCAGAGCTTACTGATTTTTTGGGTGAAAATTGTCTTACGGTTGATGTAAATTCAATGAAGCCGCTTGATAACCTTTGTCACCCCGTTTCCGTTATTAAAGAGGCAGAGGATCTTGCCGCCGCCGCTTTCGGTGCAAAAAATGCATTTTTTATGATAAACGGTACAACCTCCGCGGTGCAGTCAATGGTAATGACCGCCTGTAAACGCGGTGAAAAAATAATAATGCCGAGGAATGTACACAGAAGCGCTATCAACGCCCTTGTCGTATGTGGTGCAATCCCTATTTACGTTAATCCGGGTGTAAACAAAGAACTTGGAATTCCTTTGGGTATGTCGCTTGAAAATGTGAAAAAAGCTATGGACGAGCATCCCGACGCAAAGGCGGTGCTTGTGAATAATCCGACTTATTACGGAATATGTTCCCCGATAAAAGCAATTACAGAGCTTGCACATGAAAGGGGAATGCTTGTTCTTGCGGACGAGGCACATGGTACGCATTTCTATTTCAATGATAATCTTCCCGCTTCGGCAATGAGTGTCGGCGCAGATATGGCGGCTGTAAGTATGCACAAAACAGGAGGTTCGCTTACTCAAAGCAGCTTTCTTCTTATTAATAATAATGTGAGCGAGGGCTATGTCCGACAGACAATCAACCTTACACAGACTACAAGCGGTTCATATCTTTTAATGTCATCGCTTGATATTTCAAGAAAAAATCTTGCGTTAAACGGAAAAGAAATTTTTGACAAGGTTATAAAAATGTCCGAATATGCAAGAGAAGAGGTAAACAAAATCGGCGGATATTATGCCTATGGGAAAGAACTCATAAACGGCGGTGATATTTTTGACTTTGATTCTACAAAATTGTCGATACACACGAGAAATATCGGTCTTGCAGGAATTGAAGTTTACGACATTCTTCGCGACGATTACGGAATTCAGATAGAATTCGGGGATATAGGAAACATTCTTGCGATAATTTCTGTCGGGGACAGACAGCTTGCACTTGAACGTCTTATCGGTGCACTTTCGGAAATAAAGCGGCTTTATCACAAATCAAAGGCAGGAATGTTTGATCACGAATATATAAATCCCGAGGTTGTTATGACCCCACAGGATGCGTTTTATTCAAACAAAAAATCAATTCCGATAAGGGAAAGCAGCGATTATATATGCAGTGAATTTGTTATGTGCTATCCGCCGGGAATACCGATTCTTGCCCCGGGGGAAAGAATAACAGCCGAAATTCTTTACTATATTGAATATGCGAAGTTAAAGGGCTGTTTTTTAACGGGAACGGAAGATATAAAAATTGAGAACATAAATATTGTTGATAACGGAGGAAAATTATAATGGGAAGAGCTTTAATAATCGGCTGCGGCGGAGTAGCGGGAGTAGTAATTCATAAATGCTGTCAGAATTCTGAGGTTTTCAGTGAAATTTGTATAGCAAGCAGAACAAAATCAAAGTGTGATGCGGTAAAGGAAAAGCTTGAGGGAAAGACAAAAACAAAAATTACCACTGCAAAGGTTGACGCCGATAATGTTCCTGAGCTTGTTGCGCTTATAAAAGAATATAAGCCTGATCTTGTTATAAACGTTGCACTTCCTTATCAGGATCTGACTATTATGGATGCCTGTCTTGAATGTAAAGTCGATTACCTTGACACAGCTAATTATGAGCCTCTTGATACCGCTAAATTTGAATACAGCTGGCAGTGGGCATACAGAGAGCGTTTTGAAAAAGCGGGAATTACCGCTGTTCTCGGCTGTGGATTTGACCCAGGCGTTACGGGCGTGTTTTCGGCATATGCAATGAAGCATTATTTTGATGAAATTCATTATATTGATATTCTTGACTGCAACGGCGGTGATCACGGTTATCCCTTTGCAACAA
>DAOPYP010000116.1:0-3799 GCA_035352975.1 Oscillospiraceae bacterium | reverse complement strand
GACATATCCTATAATTGGATTTAGAATAAATGAAAGCGTAACTCTGATTATCAAATCGGTGAAGGTTGAAGCGATGAAAAGCCAGACCGCTCCCGCACCTCTCAAAAGTCCGTCTGTAATAAGCTTTATTGTTACTGAAAAGTAAAACGGAGATACAAACATAAGGAATTTCACACCTACAGATATTGCCTCATTACTTTTTGAATCCATAAACAGATTAATAAGCTGATGTCCGAATATTATATATGCAAGACTGAAAAGTAAAACGGCGGAAATTCCCATAATGATAGTTGCTTTGTATCCTTTTCTTACACGGTCAATTTTTCCTGCACCGATATTTTGAGCTGTAAAGCTTGAGAGCGCATTTGAGAAAGTCGCAAAGCTTGTGATAGCAAAGGTATTAAGCTTAATTGCTGCAGAATATCCCGCTATGACTGAAGTACCGTATGAGTTAATAATTCCCTGAATAAGAATATTTCCAACAGATACAAAGCTTTGCTGTAAAATGCTCGGCACCGCCAGCTTGCTGATTCTTGCAAGCATTCTGAATGAAAAAATTCCAACTTTTTCTTCACAGTGAATTGCTTTGAGCCTCAGTAAAAGAGTGACAAAAGCCAATATAGACGATACACCCTGCATTGAAAACGTTGCAAATGCAACACCTAAAATTCCCCATTTGAATACTATAACAAATATCAGATCAAGAATTATATTTCCGACTGAAGAAAAAATCAGAAAGTAAAGCGGAGTTTTTGAATCGCCAAGGGCGGTAAAAATTCCCGTACATATGTTATAAAGGAATATAAATCCCAACCCACAAAAATAAATTCTTAGAAAAAGTGCGCTGTCGCTGAAAATATTTTCTGGAGTGTTTATAAGAAATATTATATTATTACAAAAAACAAGTCCAATAATTGTTAGAATAATGCTTAAGCTTATAACTGAAACAAAAGAAGTGTTTATAGCAAGCTTCATATCTTTGATATTTTTGCTTCCGAAAAGCTGAGATATTATAACGCTGCATCCTACGTTACAGCCGAATGCAATAGACATAAAAATCATAGTTATTGGATATGATGCGCCGATTGCGGCAAGAGCGTCTTCTCCGATAAATTTTCCTGCAATTATACTGTCAATTATGTTATACATCTGCTGAAAAACAGAGCTTAATAAAATAGGAAGTGAAAATGTGATGAGTATTTTTTGAGGGCTGCCCTCGGTCATATCGGTAATCAATTTATATTCTCCAATGCTAATAAATTATTTGCTCAAAGGTCTTGATTTACAGTAAAAATCAACGTACCTGTCTATACATTTTTCAATTATTGAAACTGCGGCTTCCCGTCCTTTAATTTCGTCGATAGCGGTATCCTTGTTTTCAAGAGCTTTATAGACGGTGAAAAAATGCGACATTTCTGCAAATGTATGGGCGGGCAGCTCGCTTATATCCTTATATGAATTATAGGTAGGATCTTTAAATGGAATAGCTATAATTTTATCGTCCGGGTCGCCGTTATCAATCATTGAAATAACGCCTATCGGATAACACTGAACAAGTGATAACGGGTGTATTGTTTCGGAGCAAAGGACAAGAACGTCAAGCGGGTCGCCGTCCTCTGCAAAGGTTCTCGGAATAAATCCGTAGTTTGCGGGATAGTGCGTTGAAGTATACAAAATTCGGTCAAGCTTTAAAAGTCCCGTGTCTTTGTCAAGCTCGTATTTTGTTTTGCTTCCGTTCGGGATTTCAATTACTGCAAAGAAATCCTCTTTTTTGATACGGTTAGGCGAGATGTCATGCCATATGTTCATAAATTTTCCTCCGGTCTTATTATATATTTTAGGTTATATGCTTTTCAGTATTGAATAGGCAACATCGGAAACGCGCTTTGCGGCTATTTTTTCAAACTGCTCAAAGGACATTTCGCCTTCGTCGTCGGCATTGTCAGAGATGCAGCGGATTGTAACAAACGGAATTTTATTCAAAAAAGCACAGTGCCCAACGGCTGAGCTTTCCATATCAACAGCGTAGGGGTTGAATTCTTTTTTTATTCTTGCTTTAAGCTCATTGTCGGAAATAAACATTTCTCCCGATACAATTCTTTCGGTAAATGAGTTATAACTGTGGCTTTTACAGGAGCTTTCAGCAATTTCAATAAGCTTTTCATCAGCTTTGAAACTCGAATTGAACGGAGGATAATTGTCAAGAAACCTGCTTAATAGGTCATGGTGCATAACATCCTTTGAAATAACAATGTCGCATACCTTAACTTTTTCGTCCATTCCACCGGCAATTCCGGCGTTTATAATACAGTCAGCATTATAGAGGGAAATGAGTGTCTGAGTACACACTGCCGCATTTACTTTTCCAATTCCGCAGCAGACCGATACGATCCTTTTGTCGTTCATATAATTAATGTGAAATTCAAAAGCAGACTGACTGTCAAGCTCACCTTTACCCAATAATTCTCTTATATCCACAAGCTCCGACGGCATTGCACCGATTATTCCTATTGTTTTCATTGTCAAAACTCCCCTTATTTAAAATACATAAACAGCTGGCATTTTATCATTCCGTTATATAATTTTCTGCGCTTGTCCGCTTTTCTTCCGAAGAATTTCTCAAAATCCTCGTGGGGGGAAATTATATAGCACGGTGCTTCACGGCTTCCCGAATAAACCTGTCCCATAATTTTGTAAAGCTCTTCCGCCTGTTTGATTTCAAGCATTCTTTCACCGTAAGGCGGATTGCACACGGTTATTGTTCCTGGAATGTTTTTATAATTCCTTATATCCTGATTTTCGATCTGCATACGGCTTAAAACGCCTGCAAGCCGCGAGTTCTCTTTCGACAGCTCAATGGATTCTGGGTCGATGTCAAAGCCTATACCCTTGAAATTGCTTTCGCGTCTGACGCTTTCAATAGCCTTTGAGCGTTCCTCTCTCCAGATATTTTCACCGATAACGCTCCAGCTCTCCGCACTGAATCTTCTCTTTAATCCAGGAGCAATACCTAGGGACTTATATGCCGATTCAATAAGAAATGTTCCGCTTCCGCAGAAAGGGTCACAGACAACGCTGTCAGACCTGACATGAGCAAGGTCAATAATTCCTGCCGCAAGGGTTTCCTTTATAGGTGCGGTATTTGAATTTCTTCTGTATCCGCGCTTGTGAAGTCCGCTTCCCGAGGTATCAAGACAGATTGTAGCTATATCCTTATGGATACTGAACTGAATTTGATGAATAGGTCCGCTTTCTTCAAACCAGTTTATACTGTACTTGGATTTTAAACGCTCAACAGCTGCCTTTTTTATGATTGACTGACAGTCAGGAACGCTGTGGAGTGCCGAATTAAGCGAATATCCCTTAACGGGGAAAGCATCATTTTTACCTATATAATCCTCAAGTGCGAGAGCTTTTACTCCCTGAAAAAGCTCTTCAAAGGAAATTGCTCTAAATTCGCCTAAAACAATAAGAACACGTTCGGCGGTTGAAAGGCAGATATTTGCCCTTGCTAAAACATTAAAATCGCCGTCAAAGGTAACTTTTCCGTCAGAAACAGAAACATTTTCACCGCCGATTTTCTTAATTTCAAATGAAAGAACGCTTTCCAGACCGAAATGACAGGGGCACTGCATTTTAATATTTTTCTGCATAAAGTCAATACCTGCTTATCTTTAAATTTAAAAGGCGAATAATTAATATCCGCCTTTTTTAAAATTAACCGAACAATAAATGTATAATGTCTTACTGTGCGGCATGTTGGGGAATTACTACGGGAATGGTAGTTTCAGAAGTGGTT
>DAOPYP010000115.1:0-3876 GCA_035352975.1 Oscillospiraceae bacterium | reverse complement strand
ACAAATGCTTCGTGAGTGTCACCGCCGAAATCAACCATGTTATAAATTGTCATTGCCACTGTTGCGTTCACTGATGTCATAACGAATACACCGAAAAAATTGAAGACTGCTGCCATAAGAATTGCTGAACGAGGACCCATTGAACGAGTCGAGATACATGTAGCAATTGCATTAGGAGCGTCTGTCCAGCCGTTTACGAGTATTACTCCAAGTGTGAGGATTACCGTAACCAACAGAGCCGGATTTGAAAACATCTGTGACCAGAATTCTGAAAATGAGATTGACATCTTATTATTACCTCTCAATTATATCTCTTTATTACAAACATACTTATTCTAACATATAATAGTTGTCTTTTCAACTGAATTTTACTTAAAATTATAATTTTCTTAACATTGGGCAGATTTATGTAAAATCAAGGTTAATGGCACCATAATAAAGAAAATATAATAGATAAAGCCGCCATTAAGGCGGCTTTATCTATTATTGTCAACAGCGTATGTTTCCGCCCATGCGGGGAAATAGCCGCACTTTTTTGCAACTTTTCTTGACGCTATATTTGACCACCATGTTCCGTAATAGGGAATTGCTCCTCGCATTAAGATTTCCTTTGTGATTTTAGATACGATTTCAGTTGCCAGCCCCTTGTTTCTGTATTCCGGCATGATGTCAATGCCTATCTGCCAGAAGCGTTCGCTGTCGTTTGATGCTCCCGCAATGCCCGCAATGCTGCTGCCGTTAAAAAGACATACGGCAAGAACGTCACGGCGTATCTGATCGGTGTTATAAAGAAGCGCATTCGGGAATTTTCCGTATTCATAAAGCTTTGAAATGTCGCTGCCCTCAAAAACCTCAAGCTTATATCCGTCTGCTTCGGAATAATTATAAGGCGCAGACGGGAGGTAATACTGATGAAATGCGCCAAGAGCCTTTCCGTATTTTTCAAGCTCTTTATTTATAAAATAAACTCCCTTTGCGTCAAAAACCTCTATGCTTTCATTCATTTCACCTAAAAGAGCTTTTGTAAATGTGAAAATTTCAGGACTTATCGATGCGACAACACCGTTTCCCATAGTCGCAAGACGAAGAAAATCCTTTTCCGGTCTTATATTTCTTCTTCCGGGAGAAAGCCTTGAGCTTACAATCGTATCGGAGCTTTTTAAAAAATCCTGAGGGTCACAGCCCATATCAAGCGCCAGCTGAAAAGCGGCGGCTTCAAGCATATCGTTGCCGAAAGAAAGCATAACGGTAATTTCTCCTTCCATAGAAAGAAGGACGACAATATGTCGTCCTTGGCTTTATATTATATTTTTGACCTTTGTTTTGCACGCAGGTTATTGTCAAGAACCCTTTTTCTAATTCTTATTGATTTAGGCGTAATTTCAAGAAGTTCGTCTTCCGTAATGAATTCAAGTGAATCCTCAAGGCTAAGTCTTCTCGGAGTAACAAGTCTTAATGCATCATCGCTTCCGCTTGCACGGGTATTTGAAAGATGCTTTTTCTTGCACACATTAACCACAAGGTCTTCAGCCTTAGGTGATGAGCCGACAATCATTCCCTCATAAACCGGAACACCTGCGCCTATAAAGAGATTTCCTCTTTCCTGTGCATTGTATAAGCCGTAGGTTACTGCTTCACCAGGCTCAAAAGCAATAAGTGAGCCTGAATTTCTTCTTGGTATATCACCCTTATATTCCTGATAGCTGTCAAATACGGAGTTTAAAATTCCCTCGCCCTTAGTATCGGTAAGAAATTCGCTCTTATATCCGAAAAGCCCTCTTGCAGGAATAATAAATTCAATTCTCATGCGGCTTCCGTGAGGCGCCATATGCTGTAATTCAGCTTTTCTTGTGCCCATTTTCTCCATAACTGAGCCGACACAGTCCTCGGGAACATCTACAAGAAGCCTTTCCATTGGTTCACAAAGCTTCCCATCGATAGTTTTGTATAATACACGCGGAGTTGATACGGAAAGCTCAAAGCCTTCACGGCGCATATTTTCAATTAAAATAGAAAGGTGCATTTCGCCTCGTCCAGATACCTTGAATGCATCGGTTGTATCAGAATCCTCAACTCTCAGTGAAACGTCCTTTAAAAGCTCTTTATAAAGTCTGTCGCGAAGCTGTCTTGAGGTTACAAATTTACCCTCACGTCCTGCAAAAGGACTGTCGTTTACGGAGAAAGTCATTTCAACGGTAGGCTCGCTTATTTTTATAAAGGGAAGTGCCTCATAGCATGAACTATCGCATATTGTATCACCGATAGTGAGGTTTTCAATACCCGAAATGCAGACAATATCTCCGAACGATGCATTTTCTGCGGGTGTTCTCTGTAAGCCCTCAATCTGATACATGGTAACAATCTTGCTGTTGTACGATTTTTTTAATTCGTGAAAATCTCCCACGATAACGCTTTGACCGATTTTCATTTGTCCGCGTTCAATTTTTCCGATACCTATTCTTCCGACATAATCGTTATAGTCTATCGAAGAAACCAACATCTGCATAGGCCCTTCGGTATCGCCCTCGGGAGCGGGAATGTGATTTAAAATTGTTTCAAAAAGGGGAACAAGGTCAGTGCCTTCTTCATACTGAGAAAGAGAAGCCGTTCCCGAACGTCCTGAACAGAAAAGAATAGGGCTTTCAATCTGTTCTTCGGTAGCGTCAAGTTCTAAAAGAAGTTCTAAAACTTCATCGCCTATTTCGTCAAGTCTTGCGTCGGGGCGGTCGATTTTGTTTACAACAACAATAAGTTTATGACCTAATTCAAGAGCTTTCTGAGTAACGAAACGAGTTTGGGGCATAGGCCCTTCGGCTGCATCGACGAGAAGAACTACTCCGTCAACCATTTTAAGAACACGCTCAACCTCTCCTCCGAAATCGGCATGGCCCGGGGTATCAATAATATTGATTTTAACGCCGTTATAGCACACGGACGTGTTTTTTGCAAGGATAGTAATTCCTCTTTCACGCTCAATATCATTGCTGTCCATTACTCTTTCGGCAACAACCTGATTTTCTCTGAATGCTCCAGCTTGCTTTAACATTTCGTCAACAAGAGTTGTCTTTCCGTGGTCAACGTGGGCGATAATTGCAATATTGCGTAAATCTTCTCTTATCATAAAAGCCTCCAATGCTTTTTACGTGCGAAAATAGATATGAATAAGCACAAATTTCAATAAAAGTATACCCGTATTGTTGAATATTCATATCCATTTTCACTTTTTTAGTAATTATAGAAAAAACCTTGCAAGTAATGTCTTGCAAGGTTTTTTTATGGTGGGAGAGGATGGATTCGGACCATCGAAGCTGAAAGCAACAGATTTACAGTCTGCCCCCTTTGGCCACTCGGGAACTCTCCCAAAAAAAGTGCGGTTAATTTTGTTTAACCGCATGGAGCTGGTGAACGGATTCGAACCCCCGACCTGCTGATTACAAATCAGCTGCTCTACCGGCTGAGCTACACCAGCAAAATTCGACTTTGCTTATTTAGGACGATGTTTATTATATCACAAAGCCAACTTCATGTCAATACTTTTTAAAAATATTTTTAAAAAGTGGTCGGGGCGACAGGACTTGAACCTGCGGCATCTTGGTCCCAAACCAAGCACTCTACCAAACTGAGTTACGCCCCGTTGCTGACGGTATGTACAAGTAATTCCTTTTGCGTTATACACTGATAAAAGCTAAACTATATGTCACTCTTATTGATTTGCGTCATCAAACCAGCTATCCAAATACCATTGCTTTCAGACAGCTTTATTATTATACACATAACTATAACTTTTGTCAAGAGGTTTTTGAAAAAAATTAAAATATCAAGTCTGCGTTGTCAAATGATATGAACCATAAAGCGAAAATTTCTTCAAAAGAAGAA
>DAOPYP010000114.1:0-3936 GCA_035352975.1 Oscillospiraceae bacterium | reverse complement strand
ATTTATAGCTATCGCCAAAAACTTTTTTGTCATAAATATATCTCCTTGTATGATTAATTTAGGCTAATTAACTTACACATCTTATTAATCATCCACTTCTAATTTACAATACGGCAAATCTTCTTTAATTTTTTTAACCTGTTGCTCTAAGTCATCAATATCATTTGTAGATATATATAGATAATCAATATTTTTCAATTTGTTTACACCCGTAATATCAGTAAGATGCCAATTTTCGCTTAGGTCTAAATTTTTTATAGTCAAATTGCTATTTACATCATCAAAATTCTTTATGCCTGTATTCTCAAGTGTCAGCTTCTTAATTGATGTATTACTATTTAAAAAATCTAATGTTGAGAGATCACTCCAAAATACCGTCATTTCTTCTACGTTGTTTATTTTATTAAGAAAGCTCCAATCGTCCATAAACATATCATTAAAAATTATAATTTTTAATGATTTCATGTTGTTTATATATTCCAAATTATAGGTATAATCATTTTTACTCTTCACAAAGTATGCACTGCGCAATGTCAATTTTTTAAGATTCTTTAGTTCAGATAATCCCTCATAATCAAAAATATATAGTGGCTGAAATACTTCTTTACTATATGAAATTTCCAAGCTTTCTAAATCTTTAAAATGTGAGATACTTGATAAATCAAGGTAATCATACTTGTAGGTATAGTCGTTCAACATTATACGTAATTCTTTTGAAGCAATATCAAATTCTTGCCCTGCAATAGTCACGGTTTTTTCGAGATCTTTTGTTATTTCTTCACTTGTTGACGTGGTAGTGCTTTCAGAAGTCGTTTCCTCCGCCGTTATTTCACTCGCGGCAGTCGTCGTCAAATCACCCGTACTTGAATCGCTATTCTTTTTCTTCTCTCCGCACGCAGTAATTGATAATGCCATTGAAATTGCCAGAAAAATCGACAAGAGCTTTTGTCCGATTTTCATATAAATCCCCACTTTCGTCTTTATCTATTTTCTTGATTATACCATAAAAGTCCTTAATAAACAAGAAAAAAGCCCGTATATACGGACTTTTTAATTTACAATATATTTTTTTATTTTGCTGAATTCTTTTGTTCTTCCTTTTTCCTTTTCTGAACCTTAATTACCTTAAGGCGTGAGAAATCTTCTCTTTCCTTTTCTTCAAGGCTGTCTGAAATATATTTGACAATTCCCTGAAATTTAGGAATCAGTATATTTTTAAGTGCATTTGCCCTGTACTGAGTCTTTTTTATTGCCGTAGCAAGCCTGTAAATGCTGTTTTCAACCTCGGCAAGAATTACCGTCATCTGTTTAACTCTGTCAAAGCATATAACCGCATAATCAAGCTCATAATTTGTACGGTTAAGTCCGTAATTCATTTTCAGCGGAACTTTATCAAGATAAATTTTTGGGAGCTCCACGCCCATAACGCTGCGGTAGGTTACCTTAATTCCGTTTTCAACGGGAACCGAGTTTGCTACATTATCAACAACGCCGAGAGTAATATTTGCTTTCTGCAATGCCTGATACGCCTCAACATAAGTACCCTCTATACTGTCACGCAGCTTTTTTGCATCTTCAATAAGTGACATAAGCTCACGGATAAGGATATTCCTCTTTTTGTCAAGAAGATCATAGCCGAGCTGAGAAAGCTGAAGCGACTTTTTTGTATTTAATAAATTCCCTTTTGTAGGAAAAATCTGCTCTGCCATTTACTTCACCCCGCTTTATTTGAATCTTGCTGCCCTTTCGGGATTATATTTTTCCTTAAGAAGCTTTTCGTCAACACGGTCAAGCTCTGACATAGGAAGAAAAGATAACAAATCCCAGCCTAAATCAAGCGTTTCTTCAATTGTTCTGTTTTCATCAAAGCCCTGAGTTATGAAAAATTTTTCAAACATATTGCCGAAGCCTATATATGCCTTGTCAGCAGCCGTTAATTCTTCTTCACCGATAACTGAAGCAAGCGATCTTGCATCCTGAACCTTTGCATAAGCCGCAAAAAGCTGATTGGCAACAGCAGAATGGTCTGATCTCGTATAGCCCTCACCTATACCGTCCTTCATAAGACGGCTGAGCGACGGAAGAACGGCGATAGAAGGATAAACCCCCGTCTGGTCAAGGTTTCTGTCAAGAACAATCTGCCCCTCTGTAATATATCCCGTAAGGTCGGGGACAGGGTGGGTTATATCATCGTTAGGCATTGTCAGTATTGGAATCTGTGTTACCGAACCGTCAGAGCCTTCGACAACTCCCGCTCTCTCATAAAGCGATGCAAGGTCGGAATATAAATATCCCGGATAGCCTTTTCTTCCCGGAATTTCACCCTTTGAGGAGGAGAATTCACGAAGTGCCTCGGCATATGAGGTGATATCGGTAAGGATTACGAGAATGTGCATATTTTTTTCATAAGCCAGATACTCAGCAACCGTAAGAGCACATCTCGGAGTAAGAATTCTTTCGATAATCGGGTCGTTTGAAAGGTTCAAAAACATTACAACCTTTGAAAGAACTCCGCTGTCCTCAAAGCTTCTTCTGAAATAATCGGCAACGTCGTTTTTAACGCCCATTGCTCCGAATACTACGGCAAATTCCTGTCCGCTGTCCTCAGCAATCTGAGACTGACGTACTATCTGAACGGCAAGCTTGTTGTGGGAAAGTCCTGAACCTGAAAAAATAGGAAGCTTCTGTCCTCTGATCAAGGTCATCAGACAGTCGATTGAAGATATTCCCGTTCTGATATAATTTCTCGGATATGTTCTTGAAACAGGGTTAAGAGGCTTTCCGTTTATGTCCATTGACTTTTCGGGGAAAATATCACCTAAGCCGTCAATCGGCTTCCCTGCGCCGTTGAACACTCTTCCGAGAATATCGGGGGAAAGGGGCATTTCCATAGGCTTACCCATGAATTTTGTCTTTGTATTAGTCAGAGAAAGCCCTTTTGTACCTTCAAAAACCTGCAAAACAACCTTTTCACCGGAAATTTGAACAACTCGTCCAAGACGGCTTGTTCCGTCGTTTAAAGATATTTCGGCAATTTCGTCATAGCTTGCATTTTTAACTTTATCAAGTACAACCAGAGGACCGTTGATTTCATTCAGTCCAACGTATTGTATACCCATATTTGTCCTCCGTTTCCGATTAACTCTGCTGTTCCAAAAGCTTTTGGAACAGTTGGTCAATTTCGTTGTTATAGTCGTCAAACATTTCCAGCTTTTCATTAGGAATGTCGTACTTTACTTTGATAACCTTTTCAAAAAGTCCTGTTTCCATGATCTGACGTATAGGAATGCCGACAGCCACAGCTTTTTGTCCGTTATGATAAAGATTTAAGATTGTACCCATCATTTTAAGCTGTTTTTCAAGCGGAACATAGGTATCGTCCTTATGATATGCGTTCTGCTGCAAAAATCCGACACGAATTACTCTTGCGGTTTCTATGATAAGCTTCTGGTCGTCGGGAAGAACATCTGAGCCGATAAGCTTTACAATTTCCATAAGGCGATTTTCTTCCATAAGAATATTTGACATATCCTGTCTGAATTTAAGGAAGTCCGTGCTGACATTTTTATCAAAATAATCCTTAAGGTCGTCAATATATTCACTGTAGCTCATGTTCCAGTTGATTGCGGGATAATGTCTTGCATACGCAAGCGACTTGTCAAGAGCCCAGAAGCAGCGTACAAAACGCTTTGTGTTCTGTGTTACAGGCTCGGAAAAGTCAGAGCCCTGAGGAGAAACCGCACCGATAATAGTAACTGAACCCTCTTTATCGTTAAGCGTTTCAACATAGCCTGCTCTTTCATAGAATTCCGAAAGTCTTGACGGTAAGTAAGCTGGGAAGCCCTCTTCCGCCGGCATTTCTTCAAGACGGCCGCTTATTTCTCTGAGTGCTTCAGCCCATCGAGATGTTGAGTCCGCCATAATAGCAATATGATA
>DAOPYP010000113.1:0-4330 GCA_035352975.1 Oscillospiraceae bacterium | reverse complement strand
GTGACGAAATAACATCTCTTTTGTTTCTTTTATCTGGGACAGAGAAAAGAAAACGCTCTTTCCCCCTTTTCTGTCGTCACAGAAAAGGGGTGGGGTTCAAGGGGTGAAACCCCTAAAGGAAACTACTTATCACTAATTTATCGGTGGCTTTGCGGTCGCCCCCATACCCCTTCGCGATGTCAATATAAAAAAGTGTGAGGTCAGGGGCAAAGCCTCTAAGAAAACATAAAAAATTAGCTTAAAAGATATAAAAATTAAAGGAGTGTTTCTATGAATACGAGAATTACAGAGCTTTTAGGAATAAAATATCCGATAATCCAGGGCGGAATGGCTTGGATTGCTGAGTCTACCCTTGCCGCAGCAGTTTCAAATGCGGGCGGTGCGGGACTTATTGCGGGCGGTGCGGCTCCCATCGACTATCTCCGCGAGCAGATAAGGCGCGCAAAATCCCTTACCGACAAGCCTTTCGGCGTGAACATTATGCTAATGAGCCCGAACGCCGAAGATTTGGCACAGCTTATCATTGACGAAAACGTAAAGCTTGTTACCACCGGTGCGGGAAACCCCGGAAAATTTATGGACGCATGGAAAGCGGCAGGAATCAAGGTTATCCCCGTTATTCCGTCCGTTGCTCTCGCTAAGAGAATGGAAAGGGCGGGTGCTGACGCCGTTATCGCCGAGGGAACAGAATCCGGCGGACATATCGGCGAAATCACGACAATGTGCCTTGTTCCTCAGGTCGTTGATGCGGTTGAAATCCCAGTTATTGCGGCGGGAGGCATTGCCGACGGACGAGGCATTGCCGCAAGCTTTATGCTTGGCGCAGAGGGCGTTCAGGTTGGAACGGCGTTTTTAGCCTCCGAGGAATGTAAGATACACGAGAACTACAAAAAGTTAGTCGTTGACGCAAAGGACACCGACAGCATTGTTACGGGAAGATTTACGGGACACCCTTGCCGCGGAGTAAAAACGAGATTTGCAAAAAATCTGCTTACCTTTGAAAGAGAGGGCGGCTCGCCCGAGGAGTTTGAACAGATTACGTTAGGCTCTTTGAGAAAAGCGGCGGTTGACGGGAATATTGACGAGGGCTCATTCTTATGCGGGGCAATTGCGGGAATGGTCAACGAAATCAAGCCCTGCAAGGACATTGTTGAAACGATGTTCAGTCAGGCGGAAAAGCTTCTCTACAAATAATTTATCGACTGACAGGAAGTATTGCTGCATGGAATCTGAGCTTTCAAAATTTAATAATCAGTGGATAGTATTTATTTTTTCGGGGATTTTTTATATCTTTCTTTATTTGAAATATTATAGGCCGATAAAAAAAATAAAAGCTGAGGCTGCCTGCGTTTTTAAATGCTTTGGAAAAGGAAGACTTATAGCAATGGTGACATGGCTCACTGTACTGACACTTGTGCTTATCTTTGTGATTTATATAAAGCCAAACTTTTGGTTATTCCTTTATATTTCGGCTTTTGGCGTAATTCCGTTCAGCTATATCAGCTTAGGTACTATTTATGTTAATGACTATGAGCTTTTCATTGACGGAACTGTTTATCAGATTTCTTCCATTGATAAAATTCATTTTGAAGTGAGATCCAACAGAAACGGTACTTTTTATTATACCTCCATTTGCAGTAATGACGGAATTATTAAACATAAATATATAACATTTAAAGCGGCGGATTTTTTAGCAGAGCATTTCACAGACAAGTGTTTTTATGAAGATTAAAATTATTTATTTTTTAAAAAATTTAAAGTTAGAAATACCGTGTATCATATTAGATAATACTGAAAAAATGCAATACAGCGATATTTCAGAGAATAAAAGGGGAAATATTAATGACAGATTTTGACTACGTTAAGTTTTTTATGATACTTTTATTTTTTCTTTGTCTGATCTTACCGATTGTTATATTTGCTGTAAAAATATATTTATATAAAAAAATGAAAGACGACAGCGAAGATGTTAGGATTTTTTCAAAGGGGTTTATGGCTGTCGGGATAATTCTTTTGATCCCGTATTTAATAATTATAATATATCAATTAATTGCTTTTTTTAAAGGCATGGACAATAATCTGTTTCCAATGATAGCGACGGCTTATTTACCGGCATGGTTTATTTCAAGCGTTTGCTTTACCGGAAATAAATCAATGGTCATCGGTGCAAAGCGCTATTTTTACAGTGATATTCAAAGAATCGAAAGTAATTATTCGAGATATACAATAACAAGCCTTGACGGCAAGGTTAAAAAACCTGTCGTTATGTTCGGGAGCGGCAAGCTTAATGAGGAACTAAAAAAACACAGCCGGATTTAATATCAAACTTATAGACATAAAGGAGATAAAAGTATGAGTTACGAGATTTTTCAGATAGCTATGGTAGCACAGGTCATTATGATTGGTATAATTGTTATTTGTCTGGTTTTATCAGTTGTAATGTTTATTTCAAAACTATATTTTTATAAAAAAATGAAAAATGACGGCGAAGAAATTAAAATTTTTTCAAAAAGAAATATGGTTATAGGTATACCGCTATTACTGGCACAAAGTATAATTTTCGTCGTCCATATTATTAATTTCTTAGAAAACTCTTACAGCAGACTTTTCTTAATGATTTTATTTGCGTTTTTACCGGCATGGCTTTCTTTAAGTCTTTGTCTTGTCGGAAATAAATCTATGGTTATCGGAGCAAAGCGCTATTTTTACAGCGATATTCAGAAAATACAAAGTGAGTCATTAAAGTATATATTAAAAACATATACAATCACAACAACTGACGGCAAGGTAAAGACATATGTCGTTATGTTCGGGAGTAAAAAGCTAAATAAGGAACTTGGGAAATATGTGATGATGAATTATGAGAAATAGCGGATATATAACTAAAGAAATTCTCTGGATTGATTTTTTTGGCTGGATTATGCTTATAGGAATAGGCATAATAGGTGTCATTCTGTATTTCAGATACTACAAGCCGATTAAAAAAATAAAAGCTGAGGCGGTTAATACTTATTTCTGTTTTGGAGAATGGCGTTTCATTTTCATTTGTGTCTGGACGGGAATTATGATTTGCTTTTATCTTTATCAGATTTTTATAAGTCCCGATATGATGGTTTTTACGGCATTTACTTTTCTCGGAATTTTCCCTATGCTTTTTGCTGAACCGGGAATTATTTATATAAATGACTATGAGCTTTTCATCAACGGAACAGTGGTTAAAATTCCCTCACTCGAAAAAATTGAATACAGTGTTGAGCATTCGTCAAGAGGGGGATTTTTTTATATAGTTAAATTAAAGGTCGGCGAAAAGGTTATTAATAAGTTTATAACCCGCCGTTCCTTAGAATTTTTAAGAAACCACATTAATTTGAATTTACCGAAAGATACCTATAAATAAGGAGGACGAAAAATGTCAAAAACAGCGATTGTTACGGGCGCTTCACAGGGTATAGGCGCCGCACTTGCAAAACGTCTTGCAAAGGACGGATATAATGTTGCGATAAACTGTTATCCGAGCGATAACGACAAGGCGAATGCAGAAAAGGTTAAAGAGGAATGTCTTGCTTTCGGCGTTGAGGCGGAAATTTTTCCCGCTGACGTTTCAAAGCACGATCAGTGCGAAGGCATGGTAAAGGCGATTAAGGAGCGTTTTGGGGCAATCGACGCGCTTGTGAACAACGCGGGGATTACAAAGGATAACTCTCTCCCCCGAATGTCAGAGGAGCAGTATGACGCAGTTATTGCCGTAAATCAGAAGTCGGTTTTCAATATGATGAAGCAGGTGCTCACGGTTATGATGAGACAGAAGTCGGGAAGAATCGTGAATGTCGCTTCCGTTGCGGGGCTTTATGGGAATCCGGGACAGATGAACTATTCCGCTTCAAAGGCGGCTGTAATCGGAATGACAAAGACCGCCGCAAAGGAATTCGGCTCAAGGGGAATAACGGTGAACGCCGTTGCGCCGGGGCTTATAAGAACGCCGATGACGGATGTTTTATCTGATGAACAGAAGAAAAAAATTTTTGACCAGATAGCTATGAAGCGTTTTGGCGAGGTTGACGAAATTTCGGGCGTTGTATCGTTCCTTTTGTCGGATGACGCGGGGTATATCACAGGACAGACCATAGAAATTTCCGGCGGGCTTTCTATGTAGCGCGAATGCAAAGCCCCCGACTAACCAGCTTTCCCCTAAAAGCAAAATCAAGTGCAGTATTTGTCAGGAACAACGGCTTTCCCGCCCATAAAATAAACTTTAGTGGGGGATTGCGGAAATAGTGACGAAATAACATCTCTTTTGTTTCTTTTATCTGGGACAGAGAAAAGAAAACGC
>DAOPYP010000112.1:0-4456 GCA_035352975.1 Oscillospiraceae bacterium | reverse complement strand
TGCATACAAAATAAAGTGCAACTGCGGCAGGGTCTGCAAGAGGTTCATCCATATGGTATTGTATTTTGGGGAGGTTGCTCCAATATTCTTCGGGAGAAATTACCTTGCTGATATTTTCTTTCCCTATGAATTTTGAAAATTCCTTGGCATATCCGATTTCGTTATATTTTTCGTCTTTTCCGAAGCCTACCGTAAATGTCTTGTCAACATCGGCAACAGCTGCGACATAACTGCTGTCTACACCGCTTGACAAAAAGCTTCCCACTTCAACGTCGGAAATTTTATGTGCTTCAACTGAATTTTTAAAAATATCTGAGATTTCTTTTACCCAGTTTTCAAGCTGAGGCTTTCCGTCTTCATTGAATTTAATTTCCCAATAGCGTTCGACACTTAGCTTTCCGTCTTTAAAGGTGAAGCAATGTGCGGCGGGGAGCTTATAAACTCCTTTAAAAAATGTTTCGGCGGTTGGGGAGTATTGGAATGTAAGATAATTTTCAAGAGCAGCCTCGTTAAGCTCCTTTTTGAACGCAGGATGAGGAATAAAGCTTTTTATTTCCGAGCCGAAAAGAAACGAGCCGTTCATTTTTGTATAGTATAAAGGCTTTATTCCGAAAAAATCGCGCGCGCCGAAAAGCTCCTTTGTATTTTTGTCCCAAATTACAAAAGAAAACATACCTCTAAGCATATTTAAGAGAGCTTTTCCGTACTCCTCATATCCGTGAAGAAGTACTTCTGAATCAGTTTTTGTCTTAAAAATATGTCCGCATTCGATAAGTTTTTTCCTAAGCTCCTGAAAATTATAGATTTCACCGTTAAAAAGCAGTACCTTTGAGCCGTCCTCGTTAAAAATAGGCTGCTCGCCGGTAGAAAGGTCGATAATACTGAGCCTTCTGAATCCAAGCGCAATTCCGTCGTCAATATAAACTCCGTCAGAATCAGGCCCGCGGTGTTTTATTCTGTCCATCATTTCGTTAATTACGATATTTGAATTATCTATATTATTTGTAAACCCTACATATCCGCACATAATTTTCCTCCATTATATTATGGTATAATACCATTTTATGTAATTATGCTGTCTGTTATTCAATTTATAATTATACAACAGCTTCAAAGGATTTTCAAGTAATAATAAATATTCTGAAATATATAAAGTTTCGGATTAACTTTTTACATAGTTATTGACCAGAGGTTGTTTCGGGTAGGCTCTGAGTTGCATTTTCAGTAAAACTTCCTATCTTAGTCTGAATGTTCATAATTAATTCGGTAAGTCTGCGTGATGTGGGCCGTTCAAAAGAAGTATTATCAATTGTTATAATTCTTGAATTCTGAATAGCGGTAAGCCCAGCTAACTGTTGTGAAAAATTTTGAATGTTAAGCGGAGAAGCCAGGAATAATATACTAGGCTGCTTTGCTACAAGTTCTTCCGCTGATATAGAATAATTAGAATAATCCGCAGCTATATTATCTCCGAAATACGAAAGAATTTCGCCGGAAAGAGTATCGCCTGTGGCAACTGCCAAATCATTTGTCATAATATATGCAAAAGTTTCGAATTTTTTTATATTCTGTAACGCATCGGACAGGGGAGTAAGGACAATTTCGGCTTTTTCTTTTGCTTTTGATGCTCCGACAAAGAGCATTGAAAGCTGTACATAATTATTTTTAAGCTGATCATAATTTGTCGGCGAAGGAAGAATTAAAACCTTTATTCCCGCGTCAGTGATTTTTACAATATCCTTGTTGGCAATCGGGCTCTGTGAAACGAGAACCTCTGGCTTCAGTTTTATTATTGAAGCAATGTCAGGGTTTGCAGAGCTGCCTATGTCGGTTTTTGAAGTTACTTCGGGCGGATAATCGCAATAGCTGCTGCGCCCTGTAAGCTTGTCACCAAAGCCCAGCTCGTAAATTATTTCGGTAAGCGCAGGGGAAAGAGAAGCAATTGACTGCGGAGCACTTTCAAAAGTCACCTCGTCTATTTCAAAAGGGTAATCAACCGGTATCTGTGATGATTCCGCTGTGGAAACGCCGCTGATTTCTTCACATCCCGAAAGCGATATACAAAAAATCATTAATATTAAAAATGAAAAAAATCTTTTCAAAAGTAGTCCTCCGATATAAATTGATATATTAATTTTACAGTATTTTAATAGAAATTGCAAATAAAATATTTACCAAAGCGTTAGTGCTTTTGGACAAATTATAATATATAAACAACAAAAATATTAGAATAAACAACCTTTATAAAAAATTAACAGAAAAATCAATTGACGTTTTTTTAAATAACCACTATAATTAAATATGTCTAATTTTGTATTGGACATATTTATTAAAATAATTAAGAGGTGAGCAGATAATGAAAGCCGCATATGCAATGGTTAAATGTCTAGAAAAAGAAGGTGTCAAGGTCGTCTTCGGCTATCCGGGTGCAGCTATCTGCCCATTTTATGACGAACTTACGAAAAGTGATATAAGACATATTCTTGTCAGGCAGGAGCAAAACGGGGGACATGCCGCAAGCGGATATGCCCGCATAACGAACCGCCCCGCTGTATGTATTGCAACATCAGGTCCCGGCGCAACAAACCTTCTCACGGCAATTGCAACAGCATATATGGATTCTGTCCCGCTTGTAGTAATTACGGGGCAGGTTTCATCGGATCAGATAGGACGCGACGTTTTTCAGGAAGTGGACATTACAGGCTCAGCGGAGCCTTTTGTGAAGCACAGCTTTCTGATAAAAAATGCCGAAGAATTGCCGACAATATTCAAAAAAGCTTTTTTTTTAGCTGGAACGGGAAGAAAGGGACCTGTATTAATTGACATACCACAGGATATTCAGGAAACTGATATTGATTTTATCTATCCGGATGAAATTTCAATACGCTCATATAAGCCGTCCTCAAAGGGAAATAATCTTCAGATAAGGCGTGTCTGCGATGCGCTTAAAGATGCTGAAAAGCCACTGATTTGTTCAGGAGGAGGAGTATTTTCAGCAGATGCGTGTGAAGAAATATCGGCTTTATCCAAAAAGACAGGTATTCCTGTTGTTACAACCATGATGGGGATAGGAACTGTACCGAGCGATTATCCGTTTTATTACGGAATGCTTGGAATGCATGGTGTAAAGGCAGCTAACTATGCAGTCAGCAGGTGTGATCTTCTTATTCTTATCGGTGCAAGAGTGGGGGACAGGGCAGTCAAATCACCTCAGTTTTTATCTGAAAATGCTAAGATAATCCACATAGATATTGACCCCGCGGAAATCGGTAAAAATGTTTCGGCTAATATTCCGGTTGTAGGCGACGCAAAAATAATTCTTAATCAGATAATTGAAGCTGCTGAGGAATATCAATATAGTAGCTGGATTTCTGAACTCGACAAATATAAATCAGAAAAATGCTTTGAAAAAGCACCTGATGGGTATATTAATCCTAAGGAATTTATTGATTTTCTTTCAGATAAAATGCCAGAAGACAGCATATGTGTCGCAGACGTAGGGCAGAATCAGATATGGACATCAAATTATTACAACATTAAAAAGGGAAGATTTTTGACAAGCGGCGGAATGGGGACTATGGGATATTCTGTTCCCGCGGCAATTGGTGCTAAGCTTGCATCGGAAAAATCAGAAGTTATTGCAATATGCGGCGACGGTTCGTTTCAGATGCAGATGATGGAGCTTGCGACAATCTGTCAGAACAGAATCAGCGTAAAAATAATTATTATGCAGAATAACCGTCTTGGTATGGTTAGAGAACTGCAGAAAAAAGCTTACAGTGACAATTTAACAGCTGTCTTTTTAGACGGAAGCCCCGATTTTATCGCTCTTGCAAATGCCTACGGAATTAAGGGAGAAACACTTGATTCAATGCAAAATGCAGAGCAGGCAGTCGGCCGTCTTATCTCATCCAAAGATTCGTATGTTATTGTTTGTAATATTTCCCCTGATGAAAGCACTTTATAAGTAAGGAGAGAAAGTTATGAAACATACAATATCTATTCTGGTTGAAAACCACGCTGGCGTGCTTTCCAGAATTTCAGGCTTATTTTCACGGCGCGGATTTAACATCGACAGCCTTGCCGTCGGTGTGACAGACGATCCCGCAATTTCACGCGTTACAATTGTTGCGGACGGAAATGACTATACCGTTGAACAGCTTGAGAAACAGCTTAATAAGCTTATTGACGTGATAAAGGTTAAAGCCCTTTCACCTGATGAGCTTATTTCAAGAGAGCTTCTTTTGGTAAAAATTAATGCGCCCGCCGAAAAGCGTTCGGAAATTATGACTATTGCAGAAATTACGGGAGCAAAGATTATTGACATAACGACAACAACTGCAACTCTTGAAATTTCCGACAGAGCAGAAAAGCTCGCAAACCTTGAGGCACTTATAAGACCTTACGGCATTAAAGAAATGGTACGCACAGGCACCATTGCACTTCAGAGAGGTGC
>DAOPYP010000111.1:0-4514 GCA_035352975.1 Oscillospiraceae bacterium | reverse complement strand
TCTTGAGGGTATTGACAGCACATATCTTAATCTTTCTGAATATCAGAAAAAAAAGATTGAAGAAATCCGTAACACTTATAAAAAATCCTCAGACTTTCAGGATATAGAAGTTCAGCTTATCAATGCACGATACAGCTATATTGAAGAGCTGTCAAGAAAAGTTATATCATCAAAAAAGTCATCAACTAAGAAAAGCGTATCAGATAAGATTGATCTGATACTAACACATAAAATCCTTTCAATCCCAATTTTTCTTTGCATAATGTCGATAATTTTCATTCTGACTTTTGGCTCATTCGGAGCTTTTTTTGAAGACAAAATTGCATTTTTAATATACGAGATTTTTATTCCTTTTGTTTCAAAAAAGCTTTCCGTGCTTCAATGCTCAAAGCCCATAATTGAATTAACCTGCGGCGGTGTTATAGGCGGAGTAGGCGGAATTTTAAAATTCTTCCCGAGAATTGCGATATTGTTCCTTTGTCTTTCCGTCCTTGAAGACAGCGGATATATGGCAAGAGCGGCATTTATTTCAGACAGATTTCTTAAAAAAATCGGGCTGTCGGGGAAATCCTTTATACCTATACTTATGGGACTTGGCTGTACAACCACCGCTGTAATGTCAGCACGGACGCAGGAAAATTCATCGGTTCAAAAAGCCACAATACTGCTTCTCCCCTTTATTTCATGCAGTGCAAAGCTTACAATTTACTCCTTTTTTGTGACAATTTTCTTCCCTGAATGTGCGGGACTTGTTGTCATAAGCCTTTACTTAATCGGCATATCATTACTTATTTTAACAGGATTAATTTTTAAAAAATTCGGATTTAATAGTCAAGAATCAGGTTTTATTATGGAACTTCCCCCATATCGTATTCCGCAGTTAAAATCCGTATTAAAAAACACATGGGAAAAGACAAAAGGCTTTATCGTCAAAGCTGGAACAGTAATTTTTATTATGAGCATAGTTGTATGGCTACTGCAAAACTTCACTTTTTCACTGGATTATGTCAGCGATGCCTCTCAAAGTGCTTTTGGGAAAATCGGAGCATTTCTTGCCCCGTTTTTTGCTCCGCTCGGATTCAGTGAATGGAAATCCGTCGTATCGCTTTTATCCGGTCTTATCGCAAAGGAAGGAGTTGTTTCTTCAATTTCGATCCTATATTCAAACTCATCGCTTGATTTAGAATCTGCAATAAAAAATACATTTACTCCATTATCCGCATATTCGTACATGGTTTTTTGCCTTTTATATCCGCCTTGTATTTCCGCATACAGTGCTATGAAGAAAGAATTAAAAAGCTTTATGCTAACTTTATTTTCGATTATACTTCAATTTTTGACGGCATATTCCGTGGCATTTATAATTTATCAGACAGGAAAAATCGTTATTAATCTTATGATCACACTCCGCTGATGCGCACGACGAGCTCTGCCAATTTATTCTGAAAAATAGGTATAAAAATACATCTGTGGAGCAAACTAGTGTCCCACAGATGTAAATATTTTTATCTTATTTCACTCACTTAATAAGCCTGACTCCATGACTAAATTCTCCTATTCAACCGTAACGGATTTTGCCAGATTTCTCGGCTGGTCAACATCACAGCCCTTTAAAACTGCGGTATAATAGGCTATCATCTGGAGAGGTACAACCGTAACCATCGGCATTAAAAGATCATCAACAACAGGAAGAGGAATTACATGATCAGTAATTTTACTGTCAATCTCGGCATTTTCCTGACAAAGCATTATTACCGTTGCGCCCCTTGATTTAACCTCCTGAACGTTGCTTAATGTTTTGTCAAAAAGCTGTCTTTGTGTTGCAACGGCAATGACGGGCATTCCGTTTGTAATAAGAGAGATTGTGCCGTGTTTAAGTTCTCCTGCCGCATATGCTTCACTGTGAATATATGAAATCTCCTTTAATTTCAAGGAGCCTTCCATACTCATTGCATAATCAAGTCCGCGTCCTATAAACAAAAGACTGTCAGAATTAATAAGCTTTGAAGCAACAAACTGGTATGCTTCCTTTTGGTCAAGACATTCCTTGATTTTATTCTGAACATCAAGAAGAACGGCTGTAAGCCTTTTGCACTCTTCAAGCGAAACAGATTTATTTGCATAAGCAAGAGCGAACGCAAAAAGATACATAAACGCAACCTGAACAGCATATGCCTTTGTTGAGCATACGGAAATTTCCGGTCCCGCATTAGTATACATTACCATGTCGGCATCTCTCGCAATTGACGAGCCAACCACATTAACAACCGCAAGCGTGGAAGAACCCATTTTCTTGGCAAGTCTTAATGCAGCAAGTGTATCAGCGGTTTCGCCCGACTGTGAAATAATTATAACAAGGTCGTCTTTGGTTATAAGAGGATCACGATAGCGGAATTCCGAAGCAATATCGACAATTACCGGAATTTTGGCAAGCTTTTCGATGACGTACTTCCCTACTGTTCCCGCGTGCATTGCAGAGCCGCAGCCGACAATATAAATTTGTCTGTACCGCATAAGCTTTTCATAAGTCAGACCGCATTCCTCAAAATTAGGGATTCCGTCTTTAATTCTCGGCGAAACTGTATTTCTCACCGCTGACGGCTGTTCATGAATTTCTTTAAGCATGAAATGCTCATAGCCGCCCTTTTGAGCTGCTTCAATATCCCATGTTGCCGTCTGAATTTCTTTGTTTATCTCGCATTTATGCGTATCATAAATTTTAATATTATCTTTTGTGAGAACAGCAATTTCATTCTGCTCCAAAAGATAATAATTTCTGGTATATTTAAGAATTGCAGTCATATCCGACGCAATGAAGTTTTCGTTTTCACCTTTTCCAACGATAAGCGGACTTTCTTTTCTTACCGCAAAAATCGTATCCTTAAAATCCTTGAACACTATTCCAAGAGCATATGCGCCCTCAACCTCAGCTAGCATTTTTACAATCGCATCAAATGGGTCGCCGTCATAATAATAGTCAAGAAGCTTTGCCACCGTTTCTGTATCCGTTTCGCTTTCAAAAGAATATCCCTTTGAAATCAGAAAAGCCTTTATTGTCCTGTAATTCTCGATAATTCCGTTATGTACGATAGATATTTCTTCGTTGCCATGAGGGTGGGAATTTACATCCGACGGCTCGCCGTGAGTTGCCCAGCGAGTATGCCCGATTCCGGAAATTCCGTTAGGTTTTCCTTTGCTTTCAATTTTCGATTCAAGGTTGGCAATTTTACCTTTGGCTTTTATAACGTTTATCCTGTCGTTTTCAAAAACGGCTATTCCGGCGGAATCATATCCGCGGTATTCCAGCTTTTTAAGAGAATCCACAAGAACCTCTGCACAATCCCTCATTCCGACATAACCGACAATTCCACACATAACCCTGCCTCCTGAACATTAATTTAATTAAGGGGCTTGTTTCAAGCCCCTTTGCAGTTTAATTATTATATGATTTATTATTTATTTTGTTCCGAAAATTCTGTCGCCGGCATCGCCGAGTCCCGGAACGATGTAAAGATTTTCATTCATTTTTTCATCTACTGCTCCACAGAAAATTTCAACGTCAGGATGAGCCTTTTGAAGTTCGTTTATTCCGTGCTGAGAAGCGATAATGCACATAAACTTGATATTCTGAACGCCTTTTTCCTTGATTTTTTTAATTGAAGCAATAGCTGTTCCCGCTGTGGCAAGCATAGGGTCAACGACAATTACATCTCTTTCTGATATATCAAAAGGCAGCTTGAAGTAATATTCAACAGCCTCATGTGTTTC
Organism: Oscillospiraceae bacterium; assembly: GCA_035352975.1. GTDB lineage: Bacteria > Bacillota > Clostridia > Oscillospirales > Ruminococcaceae > DAOPYP01. The sequence goes on along the minus strand of DAOPYP010000111.1, from coordinate 746 downwards.
AGGATCACGGAACATTCCGATATGTCCGATTTTAGCGGCAGGAACCAGTGCAACAGCACCCTCAACCATTCCCAAGCCTGCACGAAGAATAGGAACAAACGCAAGCTTTCTTCCCGAAAGAACCTTTGTTTTTGCCACTGCGATAGGAGTTTCAATTTCAACTTCCTTAAGATTCAAATTTCTCGTTGCCTCATAGGTCATAAGCATTGCAACCTCTGAAACAAGCTCACGGAATTCCTTTGCACCTGTGTTCTTATCTCTCATAAGTGAGATTTTATGCTGTACCAATGGGTGATCAATAAGATGTAGATTTGTCATTTTTAGCTTCCTCCGAATAATATAATGTATTTTAGTTCTGATTACTTTTTTCAAGCCCTGAGATAAGAGCAATTCTGTCAGCGTGTCGTCCGCCTTCAAATTTCGTGTCAAGAAATATATCAGTCATTTCGCACGCAACTCCGGTGCCTGTAACACGTCCGCCTAAGCACATGACGTTAGCGTCATTGTGAAGTCTTGTGTATTTTATGGTATATGCATCAGTACACACCGCCGCGCGGATTCCCTTAATTTTGTTTGCCGCAATGGAAATACCTATTCCCGTTCCGCAGATTAAAATCCCGCGGTCGCTGTCTGATAAAAGATTTTTGCATACTTTTTCGGCAATTACAGGATAATCGCACTTTTCACCGTCACAGCCGCAGTCTTTATATTCAGTGCCTTTTGTATCGAGATATTTAACAATTTCT
>DAOPYP010000110.1:0-4527 GCA_035352975.1 Oscillospiraceae bacterium | reverse complement strand
TAATGCTTGATGCGATTTTTTTGCAGAGTGTTGCTTTTACTTTTTCATTTGACCCGGAAATATCGGAAATATCGGCGTAAATATAGGCTTTTTCCATACTTTATGCGTTGGTTTTGTGCAAAAGTAACCGCAACAAACTTTGCAATAGCCTCTGCACAGTTTATCATTCCAACTCTCCGCTCAGCTTTCTCTGCTGCTCCATGACAAGTGCTTTTGGTGCAACCGCTTCAAGATTTTTCTTCACGTCTCTGAACTCTTTCAGCGTGTCCTTTCGGGTGAAATAATCAATGCTCAATTCCTGTTTCTGCTCGTCGAGCCTGTCATACTCTTTTTTCAGCGAAGCCATACTTGGCAGCTTGTTATCGTGAATATATGGATGTAATTCTTTCAGAGCCGTCTTGTATAAAATTTTCTGTGAATCGCTCTTGCGTTCCTTGTTATCACGAAAAGTCTGAATATTCTTCATAATGCCATCAAGCTCTTTCAGCCTTGCTTCAACAGGTTTCAGCTTGTCCCGTGCCGAAGTCATTTCCGAAAGAAATTTCTGTTCCATACCATCCAAATCGGAAAGCTTTCTCATATTTTTTTCGGTAAGGAAATTCATCATTGCCGCCATTGCTTTCAGATTGTGAATTTGACACCACTGCGTGTAACCTCTGCTCTGACCGCACTTGATATTATTCTGAATGTCAATGATGACGTTCGCCTTGTATGGCTTGTATAGTCCCTGTATGCGAAGCTTCAATGCCTCAACGGAATAATCCTCACCGAGCGTCTTGGAACGGATAAATTTCTCCTGTCCCTCGCCGCAGAACAAAAGATATTTGCTCTCTTTGATACGATAATTCTGACCTCCCATTCTTTTCAGAAAATCGTCATAGCTTTGGGCATATAAAAGCTGTTCATCAATCGTCCTGCGAAGCTTTGTTTTCCATGAAACACCCTTGCTGTCGGCAGTGTATTCATAATAACTTTTTCCTTTATCCTTGCTTGGTGAAATAACGGACAAGCCAAAATTACTGCAAAATTGCTCAAATTAAAGATAGAATTTGTATGTGCCTTGAAATGAAAATGCAATATTCAGAAATCAAGGACAAGCTTTCAAATATTACTTTATTAAGGAGATCCGCATGAATACTGACATATCTATTCCGAGAATGGAAACTATATCAAAAGCCGCAAAATTAACAGGACTTGCGGAACACCATGTAAGACAGCTTGTGCTTTCGGGGAAAATTGTAGCCTGCAATATCGGCAAAAAGTATTTAGTCAATGTTGACAAGCTTATAGAGTATCTTAATACAGCGACAATTCAGCCGGATAAAAAGCCGCAGTCCGCAGGAATTACTCCGATTAATTTATAAGAAAGGACGGCAGATGATAACTTTTACAAATGAAACAATCAAAAGCCCTGACAGTGAGCTGTACAAGCTGATTTCAAGCCCCGAATGTGACGGAAACGAGTTTGACGAGCTTATAACAGCCGCCGCAGAATATGCCATGAATAACGGCTTAAAGCTTGATTTCAAGCTGAATGCAGAGCTTGCCGCCGAACAAAGAGAAACCGCGCGGGAATGGTTTTTTAAAGACCGTAACAGCCTTTTAAGCCTTGATACTTTCGGGAGATTATTTTCGATTGATTTTGAGCCGGAAAGAATTCAGATCCTGGCATTGCTCCGAGAGAGAGCCGCCGCTTTGAAATGCAAGACGGATTTTGAAAGCCTGCTCCATGAATATGAAAAGCACGAACAGCAGAGAAAAGCCGCCGATTATTCGGAACGCAAAAAATCCGCAATGCTGACAGGTTCGGGCAGTACAATGCTGCCGCCGTATATCATTGAGAATTACAACGAAAAGTCGGGCGAAGTCCGTTACAGCGTATCGTGTCCCCTGCTTGCTGATTATATCCGGAAAAACAGCAGGTACATATTTACGAGGGGGAAAGCCTCCGAGCAGGTGAACCGCTTTTTGTATTCTGACGGAGTTTACAATCTGATTTCAGATGACGAATTAAAAGGCGTGATAAAAAGCTACGTCACTGTGTATGATGAGGCTCTGCTGAAAATGAACGACATCAGGGAGGTTTTTCAGAATTTAACAACCGACTTGAATTTCATTGACAGCTCCGAATTAAACGCTGACGAAAGCCTTGTCAATTTTCAAAACGGACTGCTAAGCCTTAAAACTATGGAGCTTTTGCCGCATTCACCCGACGTATTCAGCACTATTCAAATCCCCTGTAATTGGAACGAGAACGCAAGGGGCAGTCCTGTCTTTGACAGCTTTATCAACCGATTCACTGACGGCGACAAGGCAAAGCAGAAGTTCTTATTACAGTACATGGGCGCTGCATTGTCGAATATTAAGGGCTATCGCATGAAAAAAGCCTTGTTTATGGTCGGTGAGGGCAACACAGGCAAATCACAGCTTAAAGGTCTGACCGAGCGTTTACTGGGTTCGCAAAATTATTCCAACATAGAATTATCACAGCTTGAGGAGCGTTTTGGCAGTTACAATCTGTTTAACAAGCGGCTTGCGGGTTCATCTGATATGGGCTATGTGTCTGTAAAGGAGCTGAAAATTTTCAAGCAGATAACAGGCGGCGACAATATTTTTATGGAGGACAAGGGTAAAAGCGGCTTTTCAGGCAGGTTCAACGGTGTTTTATGGTTCGGCATGAATGAACTTCCAAAGTTCGGCGGTGACAGGGGTGAATGGGTTTATAACCGAATAATTCCGTTTGTGTGCAGTAATGTTATCCCCGAAAACGAGCAGGACAAGGAAATTACAGACAAAATGTACGCTGAGCGGGAAACCATTATTTTTAAGGCTATGCACGCCGCAAAGCAGGTTATTGACAACGGCTTTAAATATGACATTCCCGAATGCTGTCAGGCGGTTAAGGACGATTACAGGATTGAAAACAGCCCGACACTTCAATTTTATTATGAATGCTGTCAGCAGCGCATGGGTTCAATCAAAGACAATTGCACCTGTTCAAAGGTTTACAAGGTTTTTCAGGCATGGTGCAAAGACAATTCAAGGGGCTTTTGTCCGTCGGTGCGGGAATTCAGAAAAGAGCTGTCGGAGCTTCTGACAGACGGCGATGTCAAAAAGCTTGAAATTATAAAAGAGGGCATTCGCTATTATGCTTTCACTCTAAAGCTGGAGGTTAAGAACGAATATGCAGAGCAGTACGGGCACGATTATGCCAGCTAAGAGCGGTGCATTACGGTGCATTACGGTGCATTAATTTTGAAATGATACACCGCTCATAAGTGCCTGTTCTACGCCGTTTGAGGGGCAACGGTGCATTACGGTGCATTAATTTTATAACTCATTACGCGGGAAGTAAAAAAAATAAAAATATTATATATACGTTTTTTATTTTTTATGTATATATAAAGCAGTATAAGAAAATCATACACCGTTATACACCGTAAAATTGAAAAATCCCTATTTTACGTGGTTTGATGACTTAAAAATAGTAGTATTATTGGTAGCATTAAGTAGTATTAAGTAGCATTAACTCACCTGAAAAGACTATAAAAATTAAATTACGAGCAGTAAATCAAATATAAAAATTAATGGAGGTTATTAATGAGAGAGATTAAGTATGAAGAATTAGACCAGTATATAGGCTTACCTGTATTTGATGGTGAAAGCTATGAAAACTGCAAGATACTAGAAGCATATACTGTGAAAGAAAAGAAAATAGGCATCTTATTTAGAGAAAACAATTTTTCTAATTACAATCAATACTACATCGGCAGGGATAAGGAAAAATTAAATATTTTTACTTCTAAAGAGATAGAAGAGATTAAGACAAACAGAAGTATTTTCAGAGAGAAAAACCAACAGATCATTAACAGAAATTTTTAGAAAAATAAGCCCCGCAAGCCGACGACCTGCAGGGCATTCCCAAAGCGTTTTATTTCACTTACATTATATCATTTTGGGGGTGCTTTGTCAATGACAAATGAACAGCTTGCGGGATTTATCAAAGCGGGCGGGAATGATGAGCTTATCCCGCTTTTGTGGGCGAATATAAAGAAACTAATGTATATGAAAGCTGACAGGGCATACAGGCTCTATAACGGCGCTTGTGACAAAGCGGGTGTTACTCCTATGGATATAAAGCAAGTGTGCTACAATGCGTTTCTGAAAGCAATTGAGGGGTACAAACCTGACAGTCAATTCCCCTTTGTTTCCTTTCTTAAATATCCATTTAAAAACGAGTTTAATACGCTTATCGGCATAAGAAAAAAATCTGACCCGCTTAACGATTGTACAAGCCTTGATATGCCTCTGAAAGATACTGACGACATAACACTTAAGGATACTGTCCTTGATGATTTTGACCTTGAAGAAAGGGTTACTGAAACTGTCGGAGCTGAACAGATTAATGCAATAATTTGGCGTGAGGTTGAAAAGCTCCCTGAAAGAGAAAGTGCCGTTATAAAATCACGATATAAAAACGGCAGCACTCAGCAATCAATTGCAGAAAAGCTTAATATAAGCAATTCA
>DAOPYP010000109.1:4219-4622 GCA_035352975.1 Oscillospiraceae bacterium | reverse complement strand
TTTGAGTTCAAGTTCCTTTGACATTTAAAAATCTCCTTATTTCTGATTTTTATTTATTATTCTGGTTTCAGTTTTACCCGAAGAAATTTCAATATATCTCACAAAAAGAGAAACCTTGTTGTCATTGTTAAGGCTGTCCCATATCAAGCTTGTGAATTCGTCAATGCCGTTAAGAATTTCTACTCTTTTGGGCTCTCCCTCATAACTCGGAATAGGATTTCCGTCACACTTATATGTGTGAATGAAATGTCCCTCGCCGTCAACAGGAGTATTATATGTGAATGTAAAACGCTGACAGGATTCAGGATTACCGTCTGAGCTTTTTAAAATTGACAATGCATAATTAAAATCATTGTCGCTGACTTTAATAATTCCGCTGATTCTCGGGGTATAATTAGGAGCA
>DAOPYP010000109.1:0-4209 GCA_035352975.1 Oscillospiraceae bacterium | reverse complement strand
TCAAAGGTCTGCTGCTGATTCATAAGGTCGTAAATTGTATCTGTCTGATCGCCGTTGGTTACTATGGTTTTGTTTCCGAGAACACGAACGGGAGCATAAATAATAAGGCTCGGATCGGAAAGCTTTGACGGATCAAAGGCTTCTGTTCTGATTCCGTTGCCGTCGGTCACAAAAACTCTGTTACGGCTGTTTTCGCTTCTTCCCATAATGAAATATGCTGTAACGGCATATTTTGAGTCCGGAGTTTTGCCAATCACGATTCCTCTTCCCGGATAGGAGTTGTTTTTCAAATCATCTGAAAGTGATATAATGTTCATATTTTTTTCCTCCCGTTAAATTATATAAGCTTTGTTGTTTCGGATTTCAATTCTATCGTCGCAAAAAAGAGCGCACGCCTTGGGGAGAAGCTTCCACTCAACGTTTTCCATAACTCTTTTCTGAAGAATTTCAGGAGTATCGTCATTTAAAACATCGACTGTTCCCTGAAGAATTATTGCTCCCGCATCTGCCTCTTCGTTTACAAAATGAACAGTTGCGCCGGTTATTTTTACACCGTATTCAAGAACAGCTTCATGTACTTTAAGTCCGTAATAACCCTTCCCACAGAATGAAGGAATAAGAGCTGGATGAACATTGATAATTTTATAAGGATATGCTTTTGTGACAATCTCGTCGAGAATAGTCATAAATCCCGCAAGCACAACAAGGTCTGCCATTTCTTCGTTAAGCGCAGTCAATACAGCCTCACTGTATGAAAATACATCGGGATATTCTTTCCTTGGAATTACTCTCGTAGGAATATTATTTTGTTCCGCACGTTTCAGTGCATACACATCAGCCTTTGAAGAAATTACGCAGGTAATTTTTCCATTTGGTATTTCTCCCCTGTTTTGTGCATCGATAATAGCCTGTAGGTTTGTTCCTCCGCCGGAAACAAGCACAACTATGTTTTTCAAAAGATGTCCTCTCCTTTTTATTATCCAGCAATACGGAAGAAGTCTTATTTTATAATTACGCCCTCGTCGCTGTCAACAAGAGTTCCAAGAACATATGCTTCCTCGCCCTGTGCCTTTATAATTTCAACTGCCTTGTCAGCATCTGCCTTATCAACGACAAATGTCATTCCGACACCCATATTAAAGGTGTTGAACATATCACGCTCAGGAATGTTTCCGACTTTCTGCAAAAGCTCAAATATCGGAAGAACCTGTACGTCCGAGCGCTTGATTTCAACGGAAATCCCGTCGGGGAGTGAACGTGGAATATTTTCATAAAATCCGCCGCCTGTGATATGCGAAATGGATTTTACATTGACTTTTTCAAGAAGAGCCATTATCGGCTTAACATATATTTTTGTAGGGGTAAGGAGCGCTTCGCCCAGTGTTTTTCCAAGCTCGTCATAATGCTTTGAAAGAGTTTCCTTGCTTACGTCAAAAACCTTTCTGACAAGCGAAAATCCGTTTGAATGAACGCCGCTTGATTTAATTCCTATCATAACGTCGCCGGCTTTCTGAGTTTCCGGCTTCAAGATCTTGTCCTTATCGACAACGCCGACAGAAAATCCTGCAAGGTCATATTCGTCAACAGGATAAAATCCCGGCATTTCGGCAGTTTCTCCGCCGACTAATGCACAGTTTGACTGTACACAGCCGTCTGCAACTCCGCTAACGATTGAGGCAACCTTTTCGGGAACGTTTTTCCCAACCGCAATATAATCAAGGAAAAAAAGCGGCTTTGCTCCGCAGCAGATTATATCGTTCACGCACATTGCAACACAGTCAATTCCGACTGTATCGTGCTTATCCATTAAAAATGCAATTTTAAGCTTTGTTCCTACTCCGTCCGTTCCTGAAACAAGAACAGGCTTTGAAATCCCTGTTAAATCAAGCTCAAAAAGTCCGCCGAAGCCGCCTATTCCTGACAAAACGCCGCTTGTCACGGTTTTTGCAACGTGAGCTTTCATAAGTTCTACTGCCTTATATCCTGCGGTAACGTCAACGCCCGCCTCTTTATAGCTGTTGGAAAAACTTTTCATCATTTACCTCCGTACTGTTATTTAATCCTGTTTTCCCAAACAGGAATCAGAAATTTTTGTTTCAAACTTGTCCTTTTCAAAGGTGGTAGGTATTTCAGCCGGATAATTCCCCGTAAAGCATCCGTCACAGAAGCCGCATGGAGCTTCCTTTGCAAGGCTGTTTACTCCGTCAACGCTTAAATATCCGAGGCTGTCCGCACCGATATGCTCTGCGATTTCGTCAACTGACATCTGACAGGCAATAAGCTTGTCCTTGCTGTCAATATCCGTTCCGAAATAGCACGGATTCATAAACGGAGGACTTGAAATTCTCATATGAACCTCTGTTGCTCCCGCCTCTCGGATTAGACTTACAATTCTTGCACAGGTTGTTCCGCGAACAATGCTGTCGTCAACGAGAATAACTCTTTTCCCTCTTACAATATCGGAAACGACATTAAGCTTTATTCTTACGGAATCCTCTCTCATTCCCTGAGAAGGCTGAATAAAAGTTCTTCCGACATATCTGTTTTTAATAAAACCGACACCGTACGGTATTCCGCTTGCGTGTGAAAGTCCGAGAGCGGCGTCAAGTCCTGAATCGGGAACTCCCACGATTACATCGGCATCAACGGGATGCTCTTTCCATAAAATTTCCCCCGCACGAAGTCTTGCTCTCTGAACGCTTACGCCCTCAATTATCGAGTCGGGACGAGCAAAATAAACATACTCAAAGACACAGATATGTCCTTTATTTTTGCAGTGAGTTTTTATTGAGCGTATTCCGTCCTCATCGATAACAACAATTTCACCGGGAATAATATCACGCACAAATTTAGCGCTTACGCTGTCAAGAGCACAGGTTTCGGAAGCGACAACATATGCACCGTCGCTTGTCTGTCCTAAGCATAACGGACGAAAGCCCATAGGGTCACGCGCCGCAATAAGCTTTTTAGGCGACATAACCACAATTGAATATGCTCCTTTGATTTTATGCATGGCATTTTCAACTGCTTCTTCAATAGAATTAGTAATAAGACGATGTTCGGTTATTGCATATGAAATTACTTCTGTATCATTTGTGCTATGAAAAATACCGCCCTTTAATTCATATTCCTCACGAAGTTCTCTTGCGTTCGTAAGATTCCCGTTATGTGCAATCGACATAGGGCCTTTTATATGACGGACAACAAGAGGCTGAGCATTTGAACGGTTGGAATTACCCGTTGTCGAGTATCTAACGTGACCTATGGCAATATTACCTTCGCCGAGCTTCCCGAGTACATCTTTATTGAACACCTCGTGGACAAGTCCCAAATCCTTATGATAGCTGAAAACGCCGCGGTCGTTTACAACTATTCCGCAGCTTTCTTGGCCGCGATGCTGCAATGCATATAAAGCATAATAGGCTGTTACGGCAACATTTGTGATTTTCGGACTGTAAATGCCGAAAACGCCGCATTCTTCATGGATACTGTTAAACATAAATTCCTCCGTTTAAGCCTGTGATTTTATATAATTATTCTCCCAAAAGGCGCTTCATAATTTCAATATAAGCATCTTCTTCTCCGCCCATATCGCGGCGGAAACGGTCTTTGTCAAGCTTTTCGTGTGTAACCGTATCCCAGAAACGGCAGGTATCAGGTGAAATTTCATCTGCAAGAATAATTGTGCCGTCAGATGTCTTTCCGAATTCAAGCTTGAAGTCGATAAGTTCAATATTAACATCCTTTAAGTAATCCCTTAAAAAATCATTTACCATAAACGAATATTTTGCGATAAGATCAAGTTCTTCTTTAGTTGCCCAGCCCATTGCAAGAATGTGGTATTCATTAACCATTGGGTCGCCCAAAGCATCGTCCTTATAGCAATATTCAAGAACTGTCTTACCCATCTTCACGCCCTCTTCAAGACCAAGTCTTTTAGCAAGTGAACCTGCTGCAACATTTCTGACAATTACTTCAAGAGGAACGATTTTAACCCTTTTAACAATTGTTTCTCTTTCAGAAATCTCTTTAACAAGATGAGTCGGAACGCCATATTTCTCAAGCTGTTTCATTAAATGGTTTGTAACACGGTTGTTTATGATGCCTTTGTTGTGGATAGTACCTTTTTTCTCTCCGTTAAAAGCAGTTGCATCATCCTTGTAATCAACAATAAATAGCTCTGGGTCAGATGTTTTGTATACTTTCTTT
>DAOPYP010000108.1:0-4623 GCA_035352975.1 Oscillospiraceae bacterium | reverse complement strand
AGGAGGTTGTTCCTACCGCGATAATCCGTCCGCCGTCTTTTTTAGTTTTGTTTATCAAATCAGCAGTTTCTTTAGGAAGGTGATAATGCTCCGAGTGCATATGATGTTCTGTAATGCTATCGGACTTTACGGGACGGAAAGTGCCCAGACCGACGTGAAGAGTTACGTATGCAATATTTACGCCCTTTTCCTGAAGCTCGGACAGCATTTCCTTTGTGAAATGAAGTCCTGCGGTAGGTGCGGCGGCAGAGCCTAAATCCTTTGAATAAACAGTCTGATAGCGTTCCTTATCTTCAAGCTTGTGAGTAATGTAAGGTGGGAGAGGCATTTGACCAATCTCTTCTAAAACTGCGAAAAAGTTACCTTCACATGAAAACTCAACTATTCTGTTTCCGTCATCAAGGACTTCCCTGACTTCTGCATGAAGCTTTCCGCCTCCAAATGAAAAAGAGGTTCCGACCTTTGCTTTTTTCCCCGGACGGCAGATGATTTCCCAAAGCATATTTCCTTTCTGCTCAAGAAGAAGAAATTCAATAAATGTTCCGTTTTCATCTTTCTCGCCGTAAAGCCTTGCAGGAAGTACCCTTGAATCATTCAATACAAGCAAATCACCTTTTTTAAGGTAATTACATAAATTATAGAAATGGGAGTGCTCAATTTCGCCCGTTTCTCTTGAAATCTTGAGAAGCCTTGACGCGTTTCTCGGCTCAACAGGTGTCTGGGCTATAAGCTCTTCTGGAAGCTCATAAAAAAAATCGCTGGTTTTCATATTTTCCATAAAAATAATTGCATTCTCCTTGAAAAAATATAACATTACATTATTGACATCAAAGTATAAAAATGTTATTATAACCTTAATAAATAAAAGGGTAGAGGCTGCGGGTGCGATAAGTATCATCTTTTAGAATGCCAGATTCGATTGAAAAGGATGAGAAAGGCAAATCCGCCGAAGGAAAAAGCGTGGAGGCGATTTCCTGGTTGTATGGTGAATAATCATGCAACTGTCATCATACTATGTGATGGAGAGCTATCGGCAGTCATTCATTTGATATGTCAATATTTCTATTATATTGTATGACGAACCGATTTTCAATCGGTTTTTTTAATATTTATTTATTTTTGACAAATTTGACAAAATATTTATTATTGAAGGAGTATTCTTTATTATGAAACAGTTTAAAGTAGGAATAATCGGTGCAACGGGAATGGTTGGACAGCGTTTTTCCATTCTTCTTGAAAATCACCCATGGTTTAAGGTAGTCACTCTTGCGGCATCACCTCGTTCAAAGGGAAAAACATATGAAGCTGCAGTTTCCGATAAATGGGCAATGCCTGTTGGAATTCCCGAAAGCATGAAAAATCTTGTTGTTTATGATGCGACGGCGGATATAAAGGAAATTACCGAACAGGTTGACTTTGTTTTCTGTGCGGTTGATATGAAAAAGGACGAAATCAAGGCACTTGAAGAGGCTTATGCAAAGGCTGAATGCCCCGTTATTTCGAATAATTCCGCAAACAGAGGTTACAGCGATATCCCCATGATTGTCCCTGAAATTAACCCTGACCATACCGACGTAATCGAAACACAGAAAAAACGTCTCGGAACAAAACGCGGCTTTATCGCAGTAAAATCAAACTGCTCATTACAGAGCTATGTTCCCGCATTAAGCCCTCTTATGGAAGAGTATAAGGTTACGAAGTGTCTTGCGTGTACTTATCAGGCAATTTCAGGCGCTGGAAAAACTTTTAAGTCATGGCCTGAAATGATAGATAATGTAATTCCTTTTATCGGCGGTGAAGAAGAAAAATCCGAGCTTGAACCTATGAAAATCTGGGGTAAAGTTGTTGACGGACATATTGTTAATGCAACGACCCCGGCAATTACAACACAGTGCCTTAGAGTTCCCGTTCAGGACGGTCATACAGCCGCAGTATTTGTTAGCTTTGAAAAGAAGCCCACAAAGGAAGAAATTTTGAAGATATGGAAAGAATTCAAGGGCGTTCCTCAGGATTTGGATTTACCGTCCGCTCCTAAGCAGTTCCTTAATTATTTTGAAGAAGACAATCGTCCTCAGGCTAAGCTTGACCGTGACCTTGAGAATGGAATGGCGGTTTCTATCGGACGTTTAAGAGAAGACAGTCAGTATGACTATAAATTTGTGTGTCTTTCACACAATACAATAAGAGGAGCAGCAGGCGGCGGAGTATTAATGGCAGAGCTTCTTGCAGCTAAGGGATTTTTTGACTGAAACCTTAATTAAGAAAGGTATATAATTATGAAAAAGACAATTTTTACCGGCGCGGGAGTTGCGATTGTAACACCTATGAACGCTGACGGAAGCATTAATTATGAAGAATTCGGAAGAAATATTGATTTTCAGATTGAAAACGGAACAGATGCAATTATCGTATGCGGAACAACGGGCGAAAGCTCGACTATGACCGACGATGAGCATAAAGAGTGTATCCGATATTGCGTAGACAGAGTCAACAAAAGAGTTCCTGTGATTGCTGGAACAGGAAGCAATGATACATCATATGCGGTTCAGCTTTCAAAAGAGGCAGAGTCATTGGGTGCAGATGCTATTCTTTCCGTTACGCCGTATTATAATAAAACCTCACAGCGTGGTCTTGTCGCACATTTTACAGCAATTGCAGACAGCATTAACATTCCTGTTATTCTTTACAATATTCCGTCAAGAACGGGAGTAAATATTGCTGTTGAAACATTCAAGGAGCTTTCAAAGCACCCGAATATTGTTGCCGTTAAGGAAGCGGGAGGAAACATCAATTACTTTGCAAAGATAATTGAAGAATGCGGTGATGCACTTGACGTTTACAGCGGCGACGACGGAATGATTGTTCCTGTTATGTCAATAGGCGGCAAGGGCGTTATTTCCGTTGTTTCAAACATTATGCCAAAGGAAACCCACGAGCTGTGTCAGTATTGTTTAGACAACGATTTTATTAATGCGGGAAAGCTTCAGATTGAATATCTTGAGCTTATAAACAACCTTTTCATTGATGTAAATCCTATTCCGGTTAAGGAAGCAATGAACATCATGGGAATGAATGCGGGAGAATGCAGACTTCCTCTCGTTAAAATGGAACAGAACAAGATTGATATTCTTTCAGCATCAATGAAAAAGCTCGGCATAATCTGATAAAAAGGACTGATAAAATTGACTGAAATAGCTATCTGCGGCGCAAACGGAAAAATGGGCAAGGTAATTTATGATGTTATTTCAAACAGAAATGACTGTAAAGTTATAAGCGGAATTGATATAAATACTTTAAAATATGCAGATTTCCCGATAGTTTCAAAACCGAATGAACTTCCCATAAAGCCTGATGTAATAATTGATTTTTCAAATCCGGCGTCACTTGACGGACTTATTGAATATGGGCTGATGACGGGCTGCGGAATAGTTTTTGCAACGACAGGTTATTCTTCCGAACAGATTGCAAAAATAAAAAAAGCCGCCGAACAGATTCCAGTTTTCTTTACGTTTAATATGTCGCTTGGTATAAATCTTCTGGTTGAGCTTTCAAAAAAAGCGGCATCACTTCTTGGCGGTCAGTTTGATATTGAAATTGTTGAAAAACATCATAATCAGAAAATTGATGCTCCGAGCGGAACGGCAATTATGCTTGCGGATGCGATAAATGAGGTACTTGATAATTCAAATCAGTATACATACGACCGTCATTCACAAAGAAAAAAGCGTGAAAAAAATGAAATCGGCATTCATTCCGTACGCGGAGGAACTATTGTCGGTGATCACGAAGTGATTTTTGCCGGACGTGACGAGGTAATCACCTTATCTCATCATGCTTCGTCAAAGGAAGTTTTTGCTGTGGGTTCGGTTAATGCGGCTGTTTTTATCAGCGGGAAAAAATCCGGACTTTATGATATGTCACAGCTTATATAATTGAAAAGCAACAAATTTTAACACGGTGTATCCCTATAATAAATCTTTCGTATAAAAGCGGTATAGCTGATTGCTATATCGCTTTTTTCAGTTCCATAGGCTTAACTGCTGGAACTTGAAAAGCTTGGTAAAATGATATATAATAAAATTCTATAAAAGCCATACTTTTAACATGGGTTAAGATGTGCAATAAAAAGGGAGGGTATTTTGATGAATAGTGAAAAAATCATTGCCGCTTGTGGAAATGACTGTGCAGCATGTCCGAGATTTCTGCCTAAGTCAGAGAATGAATTGCACAAAACAGCAATACTTTGGTATAAAATCGGATACCGTAACAATGTTGTATCAAATGATGAAATAAGCTGTAACGGCTGTAAAAAAGAAAACTGGTGCAGATACGGGATAATAAGCTGTACATCTGAAAAAAATTTACATAACTGCGGCGAATGTGATGTATATCCTTGCAGTAAGATTAATGCGGCTTTTGAAAAAACTATGGAATTTGAGCCTAAATGCAGAGAAGTTTGTACCCATGAGGAATATGATATGATGTTAAAAGCATCATTTGAAAAGAAAAAGAATCTTGATGAAATCAATGAGCTAAAAGACATAAATTCTGAGGTGAAATCCTATGAAAATTGATCGCCTTATTGGGATAATAACGGTTCTGCTTCGGGAAGAAAAGGTTACC
>DAOPYP010000107.1:0-4754 GCA_035352975.1 Oscillospiraceae bacterium | reverse complement strand
CTTTGAATTATCGCCGAGCGGGAGAGTAATACTAAGCGAATCGGCGGAAGAAATAATAACGTCGAGCATATTAAGCTCACTTTTAGAAAAGCTTTGGAACTCATCTATAAAGACATTTTTATTCCTAAAATAGCCGTTTGACAGCGCAACTTTAGCCGCCTCTGTATTATCGTTAAGCGAATCCTTTTTGCCGCTTTCGGCTAAAAGCTTTTCATAGGATTTATAAATTGAAAGTATATCATTAGTCTTGTTACAGACATCTCCGCTTAAAGCCGAAAGCTTTTCTGACAGCTTTTCTGGTGAAATGTCCGACCAGCGGAACTCCTTTATAATTTCAAGAATACTGCTTAAAAAGGCGGGATTCTTATATTGTCTGTTATAGAATTCAAATTCCCTTTCCTTTTTAGCTTCCTTAATGGCAAGATACATTACTGCGGTTTTGGTAATATCGTCGGCATATTCCCCGGGAAGTCCGCCGAATTTAAGAAAAATGTCGTGAGTAAGTCTTGAAAAGCTGAAAGCGTCAACCGAATTGAAAGCCTTTGCCCCAAGCTTTGAATACATTTTCTTGTCGTATTCAAAAGAAAATTGGTCAGGCACAACAACAAGACACTTCTTTTCTTTATTTAAAGTGTCTTTCATTTTTTCTATAAGCAGTTCGGTTTTTCCGGTTCCGCATGCACCTAAAATAAAATTAAGCATATGGACACCTCCCATATGCTTATATTTTACAGTCTAAACAGACATAAGTCAATTATCTGACTTTATTTTTTCTATTTCGGTTTTATTATTCTTCTCAAACCATTTTTCATAAAGCTCAACAATCTTGAACTTAACCTTGTATTTCTTGGGGTTTTTAATCATGTCAATCTCCTCAGGGGTGAAGCATTCTTCAAATTCCTTTTCGTCCATAGCGGCAGGAAGACACAGCGGCGGATACATTACACACCACCAGTTATGCCCCTCAGCTTTTCCGATTGTAATTCTGAAAGCGTCATAATTCCCGGCGGGGAGCGTGAATTCGTCATAAACGCGTTCATCAAAATACATATTAACAAGCTCGCAGTTTACAGAATAGTCATAGCCGTTGTCAGCGATAACCTGTTCCGCTGTCTTTTTAAGCTCGGGCATTTCTTCCTTGATCATTCTTTCGGTTTCCTCAACGGATTTTGAACCGTCAAACAAGTCCTTTCCCGTTTCGAGAATTTTATCCCTCACCTTAAGCTTTAGCGCCTGGTCCTCGTCAGAATCGGAATTTGCAAGTATATGAAGACGTACAACATCAGTTTTAAGATTATCATAATTCTGTGCGAACACCTTTAAATTTGAAACCACAATCGCAAGTATTATTCCGATTAACAAAGCAATGTCTATTTTTTTCATTCAATCAACTCCTGTGAGCTGATTATTGTCCAATTATTTTGGAATTATACATCGGTTTTCAACTTTTTTTATTTTTGCAGGACCCCGAATATGCACAGCCCGAACAACCTGAACAACAGCCGCCTTTTTTGTTCTGCTTGATTATTGACAATACAGCAAAAACAACGCCAGAAGAAATCAAGCCTATAACAATAAAATCAATCATAAAAATCCTCCCTTAATAACCATTTCTACATTCAGTGTATCTTTTTACACTTTTGTGTATGTTTCAAATCAAGAAATACACTGGACAAATGCCTAAACTACGGGCTTTGACGTTATTTCGTGTATGAATGTATAAATTTTTTAAGTTTATTTTATATATTATTATATTCTTAATATTTTATACATATTTATATATTTATTTTTTCCTCACAGGAGTTAAAATAAAAATACATTTATACACTAAATGCTGTTAAACGCCTATTCTGTGCGGTTTAGAGAGTGTATTTTTCAAAATAAAAGATACACTCAGTGTAAGAATTTATACACTAAAAACGCTTTACCTGACAATAAGACTTGCTATATTAAATACTATGAATGAGCATACCCACGCAATCACTGTCTGACCGATTACAAGAATTAACGTGCTTTTAAATCCGCCGAATTCCCTTTTGAATGCCGCAACCGCCGCAACACAAGGCGTATAAAGCAAAGTGAAAACAAGGAACGAACAGGCTGACGGAATGCTGAAAAGCTGGCTCAACCCCGTCGGAAGATTTGATACGCTCGTACCTGTCAGAACGGCGAGAGTAGAAACCACCGCCTCTTTTGCGGAAAAGCCTGTGAGAAGTGCAGTCGCCGCCCGCCAGTCGCTGAATCCTACTGGGGCAAAAACAGGTGCGATAAATCTCCCTATATCGGCTAAAAGGCTGTCCGAGCTTGAAGCCACGACGTTCAGCCTTGTGTCAAAGCTCTGTAAAAACCATATGATAATTGTCGCTATGAATATAACCGTGAATGCCTTTGTCAGAAAGTCCTTTGCTTTGTCCCACAAAAGGAACATAACGTTTTTCGCACTTGGGAAACGATAATTCGGGAGCTCCATAACGAACGGAACAGGCTTCCCCTTAAACACCGACTTCTTCAAAACAAGTCCGCTTAGAATGCCTATCAGCATTCCTAAAACATAAAGTGAAATCATCACAAGCGCACGGTGTTTCGGGAAAAACGCAACAGTAAATACCGCATAAATCGGCAGCTTTGCACTACAGCTCATAAACGGGGTAAGGAGTATCGTCATCTTTCTGTCGCGCTCGCTTGATAGGGTTCTTGTCGCCATAATTGCGGGAACACTGCACCCAAAGCCGATAAGCATAGGTACAAAGCTTCTCCCCGACAGACCTATTTTCCTCAAGAGCTTGTCCATGACGAACGCAACTCTTGCCATATATCCGCTGTCCTCAAGGATTGAAAGGAAAAAGAAAAGTACGACAATTGTCGGCAGGAACGACAGCACGCTCCCCACTCCCGCGAACACTCCGTCAATGACAAGCGACTGAACAACAGGGTTTAAGCCGTATGCCGAGAGAAGACTGCTGACTGAATTCGTTAGAGCGTCTATCCCCATTGAAAGCAGGTCGCTCAGAAAGCTCCCGATAAGCCCGAACGTCAGCCAGAAAACAAGGAGCATAATGAGGAGAAAAAACGGGATTGCAAGGTATTTGTTTGTCAAAAGCTTATCAATGGCGACACTTCTTCTGTACTCTTTCGTTTCGCCGCATTTTATAACCGTATCGGCGCATATCTGTTCAATAAAAGTATATCTCATGTCCGCAAGAGCCGCTTCCCTGTCGGTTTTAAGCTCCTGCTCCATCTCAGAAACGCTGTGTTCAACCATGTCAATTTCATTCTGATTAAGCGAAAGCTTTTCAAGGATAGGCTTATCACCCTCGACAAGCTTTGTTGCCGCAAATCTCGGCGGAATATTTATTCTCTGTGCATGGTCCTCGATAAGATGGGCAATAGCGTGTATCGCTCTATGTACCGCGCCCGAACAGAAGTCCTGACGTTTAGGGTATGTTTTGTTCTTCACAACCGAAACAGCCGCTTCAATAAGCTCGCTGATACCTTCGTTCTTGCTTGCGGAAATCGGGATAACAGGAACGCCGAAAGCCTCAGAAAGCTTTTTGATTTTTATTGTTCCGCCGTTTGAACGAACCTCGTCCATCATGTTTAATGCAATAACCATAGGAATGTTAAGCTCGATAAGCTGCATAGTGAGATAGAAATTCCTCTGGACATTTGTTGCGTCAATTATATTTATAATCCCGTCGGGTCTTTCGTTAATAAGATAATCCCTCGTTACAATTTCTTCATTTGAATAAGGCGAGAGCGAATATATTCCGGGTAGATCAACGACAGCTGCATCTTTATTGCCTCTTATTGCCCCCTCTTTTCTTTCAACGGTAACTCCGGGGAAATTTCCGACGTGCTGGTTTGAACCCGTAAGTTGATTGAAAAGCGTGGTTTTACCGCAGTTCTGGTTACCGGCAAGAGCAAAAATCATACCCTATCCCTCCACTTCAATTTTTTTTGCATCATCCATTCTTATTGTAAGTTCATATCCTCTTAAATGAATCTGAATAGGGTCACCCATCGGCGCAACCTTTGTGATTGTAACCGAAGTATTAGGTGTAAGACCCATGTCAAGAAGCCTTCTCCTGAGTGCGCCCTCACCATTCACAATAATAATTTTTGATTGGTGTCCTATCGGCAGTTTATCTAAAGTCATAAAAACCTCCACTATTTTTGTATGAGTTAGCTTTTGCTAACTTGATTATATTACATATTTATATTATTGTCAATACATATTTTAAATAATTTGAAGTATAAAATATTTTAGATATATTAGTTATTTTATTTTGTAAATAAAACAATAATGCCGCATATACTATAATAACAATGACGTTCTTTAAGGAACGTCTTTTTTTAAGCTATAAATATAAGAGGTGGATTATATGTGCGGAATAGCAGGATGGACTGACTTTAAAAATAATATTTCCAAACAGGAAACGGCAATAAACAAAATGAGCGTTACCCTTTATAACAGAGGTCCCGACGAGGGCGGATTTTATAGAACTCCCTGTACTGTACTTATTCACAGAAGGCTTGTTGTCGTCGATCCTGACAACGGGAAACAGCCGATGTACTTAACTGATAATAAATCAAGCTATGCAATGGTTTATAACGGTGAGCTTTATAATACGGAGGATTTAAGGAAAGAGCTTGTTGAAAAGGGGCATACCTTTACAGAGCATTCAGACACAGAGGTTCTCATTCATTCATATGCCCAGTGGGGAACAAACTGTCTTGAAAGGCTCAACGGGATA
>DAOPYP010000106.1:0-4896 GCA_035352975.1 Oscillospiraceae bacterium | reverse complement strand
GCTTGATGCGATTTTTTTGCAGAGTGTTGCTTTTACTTTTTCATTTGACCTTTTTAACCGTATCTGACCTTACATTTGTCGTAAAATATTCTCAATATCCTTACCGATAAGCCGTTCAATCAGTTCATCAAGGCTCTCTGCTTGTGGATTGAAAATTGTTTCGACATAATAAGTTGTATTTCCGATTTTGTACATTGACATAAGCGAACCTCCTTGCATTTATTTTTCTGCGTTATTCCAACTCTCCGCTCCGCTTTCTCTGCTGTTCTCTGACAAGAGCCTTGGGAGCAACCGCTTCAAAATTTTTCTTCACGTCCCTGAACTCTTTGAGCGTGTCCTTTCGTGTGAAATAGTCAATGCTCAACTCCTGTTTCTGTTCGTCAAGCCTGTCGTATTCCTTTTTCAGAGAAGCCATATTCGGTAGCTTGTTATCGTGAATATACGGCTGTAACTCTTTTAATGCCGCCTTGTATAATACTTTCTGTGTATCGGTTTTTCGTTCTTTGTTATCTCGGAACGTCTGAATGTTTTTCATAACACCGTCAAGCTCTTTCATACGAGCTTCAACAGGCTTGAGTTTATCCCTTGCCGCAGTCATTTCTGACAAGAATTTCTGCTCCATAGCGTCCAAATCGGAAAGCGTCCTCATATTGTTTTCGGTAAGGAAATTCATCATTGCCGCCATTGCTTTCAGGTTGTGTATCTGACACCACTGTGTGTAGCCTCGGCTCTGTTGGCACTTGATATTGTTCTGAATATCAATGATGACGTTCGTCTTGTACGGCTTGTATAATCCCTGAACACGAAGTGTAAGTGCCTCAACGGAATAATCCTCACCGAGCGTTTTGGAACGGATAAACTTCTCCTGTCCCTCGCCGCAGAACGAAAGGTATTTGCCCTCCTTGATACGATAATTCTGACTGCCCATTCTTTTCAGAAAATCATCATAGCTCTGAGCGTATAAAAGCTGTTCGTCAATCGTTCTGCGGAGCTTTGTTTTCCACGAAATCCCCTTGCTGTCGGCAGTATATTCATAATAGCTTTTTCCTTTATCCTTGCTCGGTGAAATAACGGACAAGCCGAAATCTCTGCAAAGAATATCGCTTGTGCGTCGAATATAAAAGTAGCTCTGCGGAGTGCTGTTGTATTTCATATTGTCAACGAAGCTGACGGAATTGAAAATAATGTGATTGTGTATATGCCCTTTGTCAATGTGTGTGCTGATGACATATTCATATTTGCCTTTGAGAAATTTCTCACAGAGCCTTTCACCGATTTCGTGTGCCGCCCTATAATCTGTTTCATCGGGAGCGAATGACTGTATCAGATGATAAGCAAGAATGCCGTTTTCCTTGCAGGCTTTCTTTTTCGTGAAGCCAAACTCCATATCTGCAAATTCAGGCGAACAGGCGAACGATGAAACCGTCTGACCGTCAAGCGTTTTCTTTGGATTGATGATATAGTCGAGAGCTTTTTTCAGCGTAGACTTGATAGGATGGATTTTTGTAATTGCCATATTTCCTCCTGTTTATTCTTGATTTCCACAATATCATCGGCGTAAATAATTCCTGTAGAATTTGCTCTTGCGGCAATCTGATTGATGTTTCTGCCTATAGCGGAAAGCTCTGCGTTCATTTCTTTGATATAGGTGTAATCCACATTTATCAGATATCCGTCCATAGAGATTTTTCGGAGATATTCTGACATATTCGTATATCTCACAAGCTCCATTCGCCTTTGTATAACCGCCTTTTCCTCGGAGGTTACAAAGAAACGTATCAGTATATCACGGTCACGTTTTGCCATAGTTTTTTTCTTCCTTTCAAAATAGATTTTCTCGTTTTCATCGACAGCATTGTCGAAATCTAAAAGGGTTTGGGATTATCCCAACAAGCTGATTTGGTGGTACTGTAGCCACAAATCATATGCTTGCTCCGTTACTCCCGACCGCAGTCGTTGATAAGGCTTATTCAAAGATTATGCGGTTTCTTTTCCTCGCTTTGAAGCGTATTTCCTGCATTCGATAACAACGGCTTTGTAACTCTGTTTGCATTTTCCTTTGCAAAGACGGCAGAGCATATTATATTTTCTGCGCCCGTTTTCAGAGAGAAAGAAGCTCCATTCGAGCTTGTTGCGCTTGCTCATTCGTGGCATAAATTTTCCTTTCCGTTTCACACATTCAGCTACACATTTCACACATATACAACAGAGCTATCTGTGTAATGGGAATGCGATAAACAAAGGCTTTTTCGGCTCTTACACACTTACACACGGAATTTGTAACTCAACTTGCATTTTATCTGTGTAAGTGTGTATTGCCGTAATCATCGGGTTTTGATGTGCTTTCAAATGTGTAATGAATGTGTGTACTGTGTTTATTTGCGTGTGGTTATTCCTCGATAACCTCGTGAGCGATGCCCCGATGAGCCTATCCCATTGGTGTCTATGCGGAGCTGATACTTGTCAAGGTTCTGATTGATATATCCCGAAAACGTGCGCTGTTGCATAGGTTTCTCACAATTCTCATCGCACCACCAGACGTAATGTGCATAAAGGTCTTTGGTGGAAATGAAAATTTCGGGAACAAATGAAATCCAATCTTTCGCTTTGAAGAACGATATAATATTGCAGTTGCTCTCCATACTCTGTAAAAGATTTTGCTTTGCCCTCTCGCTGATTGTGAAACGGAAATCGTTAGCCAACAATCTCTGCAAACCCTCGAACGCCCACAGAAATATTCCGCTTTTCTCTGAAATCATTTTCTCAGTGAGGAAAGGGTCATCAATTCTTTCGGGGTGTTTCGGTTTTGTTGTGACGATTATCTGACGGCGGTAGAATGCGTCCGATTTGTCATAGAGTGAGGACAACGTACCGTTACCAAATGCCATTATGCGTGAATAGACTTTCGCTTGATACGGCTGAATATTTTTTCGCTCAATTTCAATTTCGTCCTCTGCTGTAACAAGCGTTTTCAGCGTGTTGGTTTGCGGCAGAGCCTCCATTTTCATATCGTCATCAATGAAACAGTAAGTGTTTTCAAGGCTTGCTCTCGCAAATCTGCTTGTTTCAAGTGCCTGTAAGCTGCCTGTGGCAAGACCTTTCCCGAAAAAAGATTTCAGCAGAATACCAAGTCGGCTTTTTCCCTCGCCGCCGTTTCCGATAAGCATAAGCATTTTCTGCGCCTTTGCACACGGAATGAACAGGTAACCGAGCCATTCCTGAATGGTCGGAATATCCTCGCTTTCAAGCAATCCGCAGAGATAATTGAAAAACACATCGGGCGGAGCTGCGGCTGTATCATAGGTGATGTTCAATCTTGAAAAGCACGGCTGTTTCTCCTCAACGAAATTTCCGTTGGTGTAAAGCGTTCCGTTCGCAAGATGAATTCTGTCGTAGGTAATTTCCGGTGGCAACGCAAACGCTTCCATCTTCAACGTGCCGACAAGCTGTTTTACCTTGTTTACCAGACCGCAAGAGATAAACGGTTTTATCATCTCATAGATATTACTTTCAACCTCACTGTCGGAAATTGTTCCGTCAATGTCGAAAAAGTTTCCGTTGATACAGCGTATATCATAGCGTGTAAGATAATCCACACAAAAAGCAACGTCAAGAATTTTATTCCCGCATAACCATAAGGGTGGTACCTGCGAAGTGTCAATCGCTTCCGCAATTTTTTCTTGTCGTGCGTCCTCAGGCGATAATGCCTGCGGTGGCACAATTATTTCGTTCGGCGGCACGATAAGCGTTGTGCAGTTTTCGTTTGAGTTCATTGAGTAAATCTCTCCTCTCGTTCATAAATTCCGTGCGCTCCTCCTTACTGCCGGATATGAAAATATCACAGTAAAATTCATATTCATCAAGAAGCTGCAGGCTCTCGATAAACAGCGGGTGAAACGGCTCGTTCTCTGATTTCGGTGCAAGCTTTGTTCGCGCGGAACGGAGCAAGTGGCAATAGTCGCAGAGAACGCGGAATGCCTCCTGTTCTCTCTGACGTTCTCCGATAACGGTGAGCTGCGATTTGATTGACGGTTTCGCTGTGTTGTGTACTTCCGCAATGCTGAAATCTGATGCAAGCTTCTGTGCGGCTTCTGCCTGTGAAATACCGAACAGCTTTGCGGTCAGGGCTGTCACATCGCCACAAGCATTGCAACCGAAACAGTAATAATGGTCAGCATACAACTTCATTGACGGACTGCGGTCATCGTGAAAAATACAAGCGGTCATTCCGTTTCTGCTGTCAACGCCGTAGTGTTCGGCAACGGCACGCAAGTCAAGCTGTTCTTTGACAGTTTCGTAAATGCTCACTCTCTGCCGCCTCCTTTGGAAATTGGTTCATATTGAAAACCTCCTTGTTAAAATCGGGATTGCTCCCGACATCCGCCGAAGCGGTATGTATGAGGTGGCAGGGGATGTCAAGTTGTCAGGGTGCTTAAAAATACCATCTACTTTTATATGCCGAAAAATGTGATAGGTGTTCCACTATTTAATAAAAAAACCGCTTGATTTCTCAAACGGCTTACGGTAGACATTCAATTTTTGTGTTACTTTTCGGGGCGTATTTTGCGTAAAATCCCCTTATACATTGGCTGTAGGAACAGCTACGGTAGTGTGGGTAGGGTAGTTATATCCCTACTGTTCAAACGTAAAATGTGCGGTTTTGATACATAACGGTCAATCTCCTTTCAAGGCATAAAATAAGGCAAATCGTGATTTGCACGAATTGCCGAAATACTATGTATTTTGTTGCATTTTCCCAAAGAACGTGTTATACTATAAAATGATTTATGGCGGTTTTGCTGGTGGCAAACATAATAATGCCGCCGATTGATGTGTTAAACGCAGCCTGTGCAGGAACGATAAACGAAACAAGGAGAAAGAAATATGCCGACACTT
>DAOPYP010000105.1:0-5002 GCA_035352975.1 Oscillospiraceae bacterium | reverse complement strand
CATTTTTTGAACTTACTACAAATAATGAACAGGGCGAATATTATCTTACAGATACTGTTGCGATACTTTTAAACAAGGGCTTAAGGGCGGATGCTTATCTTTCTCAGAATCCCGAAGTCGTTCTCGGTGCAAACGACAGAAAAGGACTTCTCGAGCTTAACAATACCGCAAGAATGAACGAAATTTATAAGCACCTTGAAAACGGCGTTGAATTTAACTGTACCGACGGAATAACCATTGAAAGAGGCGTAATAATAGGAAGCGGAACATTGATTCTTCCCGGAACAATAATAAAGGGAAAAACAATTATAAGCGACAACTGCGTAATAGGCCCTAACTGCATTATTGACGACTGCATAATCGGATACAATACAAAGCTCAATTATGTTCAGGCTTTTGAATCGACAATAGGCGACAATGTTAAAATCGGACCTTTTGTTCATGTCCGTCCGAACAGCACTATTAAAAGCGGAGTTAAAATCGGAGATTTTGTTGAAGTCAAGAATTCTGTTGTGGGTGAGGACACCGCAATCGCTCACCTTACATATGTCGGCGACAGTGATGTCGGTCGTCATGTAAACTTCGGCTGCGGCTGTGTTACCGTGAATTATGACGGCTGTAAAAAATCGCGCACAACAATAGGTGACAATGCATTTATTGGCTGCAACACAAACCTTATTGCACCGGTATCCGTAGGGAACGGAGCATATACCGCCGCAGGAACAACCGTCACAAAGGACGTCCCCGACAACGCTCTTGCACTTGACCGCGGGGAATTCCGCATAAAAGAGGGCTATGCACTGAAAAAATTAAAGGGAAGAAACACTTAAAAGAGGAATACAATGGATATTTTTGAAAAGCTGAAAGCTTTGTCAGCTCCCGCACCGACTGGCACTATGGAGTATATAATAATCGGACTTGGTAATGTCGGTACTCAATATGAGGGGACAAGGCACAATGCGGGGTTTATGGTGATAGACAATCTTGCAAGAAAATATAATATAGATGTAAAAAAGATGAAATTCAAATCGCTTTGCGGTGATGCTATGATAAGCGGGAAAAGATGTCTTCTTATGAAGCCGTCAACCTTTATGAACAACAGCGGCGAAGCACTTGTTGAGGCAATGAATTTTTATAAAATCCCGATTGAAAATGTAATTGTCATTTACGATGATATTTCGTTACAGCCGTCAAAGCTTAGAATAAGAAAAAAGGGGAGCGACGGCGGACACAACGGCATTAAAAGCATTATATACCTTACGGGAAAGGATACATTTCCCCGAATAAAAATTGGCGTTGGTGCAAAGCCTAATCCCTCGTATAATCTTGCCGACTGGGTTTTATCGACATTCAAGCGGGAGGAATATGAGGATCTTAAAATTGCACTTGAAAATGCCGTTTCCTGCATAGAACTTATGGTTCAGGGAAAAACAGATGACGCAATGAACAGCTATAACTCATAAATTTCGAGGTAAAACATGAATATTTTCCGAACCAGCATTAATAAGCTAGACGGCTTTAAACAGCTTTCCTCAGCCGTTGAGGGAGGCTTTTTGCCATGCTCTGTAACGGGTGTTTCGGGAATTCACAAGGCTCAGATGATTTTCGGACTTTTTGGCGAGAAGTCAATCCTTGCCGTAACTGATGACGAAGCATCGGCACGCCGTCTTTGCGATGATATAAACGAGCTTAATTCCGAAACAATCTCATATTTATATCCCGCTAAGGATTTCAATTTTATTGATGCTGAGGGAGTTTCGAGAGAGTATGAATACCAGCGGCTGAGCGTGCTTTCAAAGCTTTTGTCGGGTGAAAAAATAATTGTGACAGCTTCTGCCGAAGCGGTTCTTCAGAGGACAATTTCGCCTGATAAGCTTAAAAGGCATACTTTGACGTTAAAAGCCTCCGAAGAGGTTTCAATAAAGGAGCTTTCCGAAAAGCTGATTTCCTGCGGATATACACGAAGTGATCAGGTTGAGGGGGCATCACAGTTTTCCGTAAGGGGAGCAATTATCGACATTTTCCCCGTTCAGTCGGCTTTCCCATACCGTATTGAGCTTTGGGGAGATGAAATTGACACAATTTCATCATTTGACACCGAAACACAGCGAAGAATTGATACTGTGAAAAAAATCACAATTTCTCCCGCGTCGGAAGTAATTTATGACAATGCCGACGAGCTTGTTGAGAAAATTTCCGCACTTTCAAAGTCAATAAAGGGCAAGCATGCCGAGCTTATAAGACAAAAGCTTGAAAACGATATTGAACGCCTTAAAAGCGGGATAGGTCTTTATAACATTGACAAATATCTTACGCTTTGCGATACGCCGTCGGAAATTTTTGACTATACAGACGGACTTATCTGCGTGAATGAAATACACAACGTTTCCGAGCGTGCAAAGGGATATATTTCACAGTACAACGAGGATGTAAAAATACTCCTTGAAAGCGGCGACCTTTGCAGAGGGCTTGACGGCTATATAATGGATTTTTCGGAATTTACTAAAAAAATATTAGACAGAAAAACAATATTTTTTGATACCTTTATGCGCGGAACGTCTGACGTAAAATTTATAAAACTCATAAACATTACAGCTTTTCAGACTGCTCCCTGGGGCGGGGAAATCCGCCAGCTCACCGAGGATTTGGATAGCTTCTGCAAGCGTGGATATTCAACGATAGTAATGGCGGGGAGCGAGAAAACTCTCCCCATAATTGCGGACGACCTTAACGAAAGCGGCATTCCGTGTGATATTCTCAAAGATGGTTCAGAGCCAATTCCGGGAAGAGTTCTTCTTATGACGGGCTGTGTTTCGGGCGGATATGACTATCCCGATTCAAAGCAGGCACTTATTACTCAGGCAAAGGCAATGTCAGCAAAGCGAAAGCTGAAAAAGCGTAAAAAGGGCGAAGAAATAAAATCACTTTCCGACATTTCTCAGGGCGACCTTGTTGTTCATGCACTTCACGGAATTGGGCGCTTTGAGGGGATTAGAAAGCTTGAGCTTGAGGGCGTTATAAAGGATTATATTACGATAAAATATGCCGGCACTGACGTTTTATATGTTCCTGTAACCCAGCTTGACCTTGTTTCAAAATATATAGGCCCCCGTGATGACAGCGGAGTAAAGCTCAACAAGCTTTCGTCGATGGAATGGCAGAAAACACGATCCCGCGTAAAGAGTGCCGTAAAGGATATGGCGGACGAACTTATTGCGTTATATGCAAAAAGAGCGAACACAAAGGGTTTTGCGTTTTCCCCCGACAACGACTGGCAGCAGGATTTTGAGGAGCGCTTTGACTATTCCGAAACGGACGACCAGCTCCGTTCGATAGAAGAAATAAAATCGGATATGCAAAAGCCTTTGCCTATGGACAGACTTCTTTGCGGGGATGTCGGCTTCGGAAAGACGGAGGTTGCTTTAAGAGGCGCGTTCAAATGCGTTCTTGACGATAAACAGTGTGCAATCCTTGTCCCGACGACGGTGCTTGCATGGCAGCATTATCAGACCGCAATAAAAAGATTTGAACATTTTCCTGTAAAAGTCGAGCTTCTTTCACGCTTCCGCACACCAAAACAGCAGGCGGAAATCTTAAAACAGCTAAAACGCGGAGAAGTTGACATAATTATTGGAACACACCGTATTGTGCAAAAAGACGTTGAATTTAAGAATCTGGGGCTTGTAATTATCGACGAGGAGCAGCGCTTCGGCGTTGCCCACAAGGAACGTTTTAAGGAAATGTTTTCGGGCGTTGATGTTCTCACCCTTTCCGCAACGCCTATTCCGAGAACGCTCAATATGGCTATGAGCGGAATAAGAGATATGTCGGTTATTGAGGAGCCTCCTCAGGACAGATACCCTGTTCAGACTTATGTCGTTGAGCATAATATGGGTATAATAATTCAGGCAATTTCAAAGGAGCTCAGGCGCGGAGGACAGGTTTATTATATTCATAACAGGATTGAAACGATAGATTTATGTGCCGCAAAGCTTAAGGAGCAGCTCCCCGACGCAAATATCGGCATAGCCCACGGGAAAATTACCGAAGAGGAGCTTTCAGAGGTATGGCGAAAGCTTGTCGACCACGAAATAGATATTCTTGTCTGTACTACGCTTATTGAAACAGGGGTTGACGTTCCTAACTGCAATACACTTATAATCGAGGATGCCGACAGACTGGGACTTTCTCAGCTTTATCAGCTAAGAGGGCGTGTCGGGCGTTCAAACCGTCGTGCCTTTGCATATTTCACGTTCAGACGGGGAAAGGTTTTAACCGAAATCGCTTCAAAGCGGCTTGACGCAATAAGGGAATTCACACAGTTTGGAAGCGGCTTCAGAATTGCGCTTCGTGACCTTGAAATAAGAGGCGCAGGTTCTCTTTTAGGCGGGAAACAGCACGGACATATGGAGGCTGTCGGATATGATATGTATCTTCAGCTTTTGTCCGAGGCAATTGCGGAGGAAAAGGGCGAGCCTGCTCCGCATACACCCGAAGAATGTCTTGTTGACGTTCAGATTGAAGCGCATATACCGGAAAAATACATTGAAAGCCTTTCACAGAGAATCGACGTTTACCGTAAAATTGCCGGAGTTGCGACAAAGGATGAAAGTGCCGACCTTATTGACGAGCTTATTGACCGTTACGGCGAGCCGCCAAAGGCAATTATCGGGCTTATAAATGTTGCGCTTATGAGAAATACCGCGTCAAGGCTTCACATTACCGAAATTTCTCAAAGGGGAGAGAGCCTTTTGTTTTATACAAAATCGCCGTCCTCAGAGCAGATTTCACGTCTTTCGGGAGCATTCAGGGGAAGAGTTATGTTCAGCTGTGTCGACAAGTCATATATCAGCGTAAAGCTTGAAAAGGGCGAAAAAGCGCCTGACTTAATGCAAAAAGTGCTTGATGTCATGTCAGAAAGTGCAGAAAATTAAAATAATTATTTAATTTGTATGTGTTAAAATGATATGAGCCAAAAAGAAGAGAAGCTCAACCCCAGATA
>DAOPYP010000104.1:0-5060 GCA_035352975.1 Oscillospiraceae bacterium | reverse complement strand
AACCGCCGGACGAAGGTAAGTTCCGTTTTTCCCGCAGAGGACAAGATGAAGGCTGTCAAGCTTCATAGCTTCACACTCTTCAACAACTGCTTTGACATCATTTCTTTCAATAACGGAGCAGTCTGTTATTCCTCCGTCGGCAATGACAAATGCGCCGTTATCGCAGATATAGTCGAGCTTGTCCGAAAAAGGGCTGAAATTCTGATAAAGCGTCACATAAGACCTGCCGCTTGCCGCGACAAAACGCACGCCCTTTTCACTTAATTGATTGAGTATGTCAAAAAAATCTTTGGGGAGCTTTTTGTTTTCGTCAAGCAATGTTCCGTCCATATCTGTTGCAATAAGCTTAATCATTTATAAATCCTTTCAAAATAAACTGCGGCACAAGAATAATCTTATGCCGCTTCTTTTAACTGTAAATTAATTTTGTAACATCAATTATTTCGCCCTCATCATCACAATTTTCAGCGTAATAGACGAATTCAAGCGACGAGGAATCCTGGGGAATTTCGTAATACGCTGTTTTCTGAACAGGACAGGCGTTTAAGAGATACATATATTCTGGACTTTCGTTTTCAAAAACACCGCAGAAAGGAAGAGAATAATACTCATCTGTCGAATCTTTTCCCTCAAAAATAAAATAATTATCATAATATTGGTCATATCCGATAGTATTCAGGAGTGTGAAATCTAAAGCAACAATTTTATTTTCTTCCGCTGCTGTGTATCCGTTATATTCTGTTCCCAGGTCTTTAGGTGCATTAAATAATACTGTAATATCATTTTCAAGAGTGTACGATTCACCGAAAGTAAGGCTTACTTCCTTAACATCATAATCCGCATAATAATCCTTGTTTGTAGTATAGCTGTCATCATATTCGCTGTTTTCAGAACCCACAGTCTGAATAGAATGCCCTGTGGTCTGATAATAGCTGAACGCAAAAATACACAAAGCGACAACGGCGGTAATTACTACTAAAACTATTATTGCTATTACTACATTTGCATTATTCTTTTTTGGGGAATAATAATTCCCCTGATAAGCCGGCTGATTATTAGCCCTGTAGTTTTGGTTAGCCGTGTTCGTTGTATATGCAGAGGCTGTTGAAGCAGAACTTTCTTCCTGTCTTGCCGCAAGACAAGAAGGGCAGATATTCCCGTCTTCGGGTTTAAAATTATACCCGCAGTTTGCACATTTATTGTTAAGTGCCATATGTCATCCTCTTTCAAATTATTTGAGTGCCGATAATTCTGATGTACTTTTTAATTGTCAGCTGAAATAATATTTATCTACGCCTACAAGTTCTCCGTCAAGAGAATATTCTTCTTCATAAGATACAAATGAAAGTCCCTCAAGTTTTTCGGGAACTTCAAAATATACTGTTTTGGAAATTGTAGTCTTTTGGGGCACGTCAATCGTTTCAGATGTGGCGTCTTCAAAAAATCCGTTTATCTGAAAAAATTCTCTTTCATCATCGTCATTGCCTTCTACCATTAAATTCTGATAAAAAAGCTGACTATGATTCATATCATTTTGAATTCTTAAACTAACACAGACTATTTTATTTCCTTCTTTGGTTTTATAGCCGTTATATTTATTTATATCAAGATCATATGGTCTGCTGTATGTATACTTTAAACCGAATCTTGTAATATATTGTTCATCAAAGCTGACAGCAGATTCCCCAAAATCAGAAACACACAGAGGATAATATTCATCAAGCGGCATATTTTGGCCGGCATCATAATAATTATCTGCATCATCAGAAGAACTTTCTTCTGATGAAACGCTCGCTTCATTATCTTCCGTATGTCTGTTACTTAAAGACGATAATACACTCATCAAAAAAACAGCGATAATGGTTACAGATACTATTACAATTATCACCGCATTTGCATTATTCTTTTTTGGGGAATAATAATTCCCCTGATAAGCCGGCTGATTATTAGCCCTGTAGTTTTGGTTAGCCGTGTTCGTTGTATATGCAGAGGCTGTTGAAGCAGAACTTTCTTCCTGTCTTGCCGCAAGACAAGAAGGGCAGATATTCCCGTCTTCGGGTTTAAAATTATACCCGCAGTTTGCACATTTATTGTTAAGTGCCATATGTCATTCTCTTTCAAATTATTTGAGTGCCTTCGCTTACAGGAGTACATATCTGAACAAAATCAACGATTCTGCTAAGTTCGTCCTCACATGCATTTGCATATCTTTTCTTTTCAAAAATTCCGAATACGGAAGAGCCGCTTCCTGACATTACGGCACACAAAGCATGATTTTGCTTCATAACCTCTTTTATTTCTTCAATATCAGAAAGAGAAGTCACATTTTCAAATACATTAAAGCACAGCGGGGCTATTTCCGGTATATGCCCCGATGCAACGGCGGCAATCATTCCGTCACAGTCTGGATGATTTAAAATTACGCGTGAATCTATTTTTTCAAACGCTTCGGCGGTCGAAATTCCCTTTTCGCCCTTTGCCACAACTATAAAGCAATCCGAAAGGTCGGGAAGCGTGGTAAGAAGCTCGCCTATCCCTTCGGCAAGAGCTGTACCACCGACAATACAAAAAGGCACATCGGCGCCGACCTTAACTCCGATTTCACAAAGCTCACTAACAGACAGTTCCGCATTGTAAAGCTCGTTAAGCCCGACAATTACTCCCGCCGCATCGGCGCTCCCCCCCGCAAGCCCTGCCTGTACGGGGATTTTTTTGTCGATTATGATCTCTAGTCCCGAATTTTTTATTTCGGCATACTCAAAAAAGGCCTTTGCCGCTTTATATGCCGTATTAGTTTCATCTGATGGGACATTGTCAGAATTGCAGAAAACGGTTATTCCGCCTGTCGTGTTCTGTTCAAGAGTAACAGTATCATAAATTGATATTGACTGCATCACCGTTTTCATAAAATGATAGCCGTCTGTACGCTTTCCCACGATATCCAAAGTAAGATTTATTTTCGCCGGCGTTCGGACAGTGACCGTGCTTTCCATCTGAAATTTATCCTCCTATGTGGTTTTCCTGCTTTATATTTTTAAGAAATTCTTTTATCCTGCTGACAGCCTCGGTAATATGTGAAAGAGAATATGCATATGAAACGCGGATATAACCCTCTCCGCAGTCGCCGAAAGCGTTCCCCGGAACAACCGCAACCTTGTATTCATTGACGAGCCGTGAGCAGAATTCTTCACTTGAAAGCCCGGTACTTTTTATACAAGGGAAAACATAAAATGCTCCCTCGGGGTTAAAACAGACAAGCCCGAGCTTATTGAATTCATCTACGAGAAATCTTCTTCTTATGTCATATTCCTCGACCATTTTTATTATTTCGCCGTCGCATTTTAAAATTGCCTCAATTGCAGCATACTGGCTGACTGTGGGTGAGCACATTATAGCATATTGATGAAGCTTTAGCATTTGTTTAATAATCGGCTTAGGTCCGAGAACATATCCCAAGCGCCAGCCAGTCATGGAATATGCTTTTGAAAAGCCGTTTATCATAAGCGTACGTTCTTTCATTCCGTCAAGCTGTGCAATTGAAAAGTGTTTTTTGCCATATGTAAGCTCGGAATATATTTCATCCGACATAACGATAATATCAGTATCTCTTAGAATTTCGGCAATCGGCTCTAAATCTTCTTTTGTCATTATTGCCCCTGTCGGATTGTTCGGATAAGGCAGAATAATGAGCTTTGTTTTTTCGGTAATTTTAGCTTTTAAATCTTCAGGCATAAGCTTAAATCCGTTTTCAGCCTTTGTTTCTATCGAAACGGGAATTCCGCCGGTAAGCTGAACAATCGGCGCATAACATACAAAGCAAGGCTCGACGATAATCACTTCATCTCCCGGATTGATAAGCGTTCTTATTCCAAGGTCAATAGCCTCAGACCCGCCGACAGTAACAATGATTTCATCTTTGTGATTATACTGTATTCCAACTTTTTTAAAAATATTATCTGTAATTACTTTTCTGAGCTGTTCTAAGCCTGCGTTTGCGGTATAAACTGTTTTTCCTCTTTCAAGAGCGGTAATTGCGGCTTTTCTAACAGTCCACGGGGTAGGGAAGTCAGGCTCGCCTACACCAAGCGATATTACTCCCTCCATAGTTGCGGCAATATCAAAAAATTTTCTTATTCCCGACGGTTTTATATCCTTGATTACGCCGGAAATAACCTTATCATAATCTATCATAAAATTTCTTCCTTTAATTCGATTGATTAAAGAGCAATTTTTATTTTACGGAGAAACAAAGCCTCTCTGGTCGGTTTCGTCTTCGCCGATAAAAATCCCCTTTTCTTTATATCTTTTAAGTACAAAATGCGTTGCGGTAGACAAAACGCCGTCAATTGTCGACAATCTCTGTGCGACAAAAAGAGCAATTTCCTTTAAGTTTGTCCCGCTGACAGTTACTGCAAGGTCATATGCCCCCGACATAAGCGAAACTGATTCAACCTCGTCATATGCCATAACAGTTCTGGCTATTTCGTCAAAGCCGCAGTCCGCCTGGGGAGTAACCTTCAATTCTATAAAAGCGGTAACAATATCCTTATCCGCCTTTTCATCGTCAAGAATAACGCTATATCCCTTAATAATTCCCTGCTTCTCAAAGCTTTTGATTTTTTCCGCGACTTCCGCTTCGGTCGTGCCTGTCATGGCGGCAAGCTGTTTGTCAGAAAATCTGGCGTTTTGTTTTAAAAGGCTAAGCAGAGTATCCATAATATTCCCTCCGTTATGTGAGTTATATGTTTTTTAAGTATACTTAATAATTATACTATATTTTTTTGTCTGTGTCTATATCAGCAGTCAATTATTAATAAATATGTTCATTCTCTGGGCTTTCTCCAAAGATAATAAAACTCTTTAATAAACTTTTTAACACCGTAAATAATCATGCCGCTTATGAATGTTATTATATAAAGCCATGCCGGATAATCATACATAAAATCTATGCAGCAACGTATAATCATTACGATAAAAATGACTATCCCAAGTAAGCCAAAAAACGGAGACTCAGGAATGGGTGAGGCATCTCCGTAAAAACTATTATTATGCCTATCAAA
>DAOPYP010000103.1:0-5071 GCA_035352975.1 Oscillospiraceae bacterium | reverse complement strand
AAGAGGGAAAAACTGAAATTGAAGCTTATCTTGACAGATTACATGATATGACAACTGATTTAAAAGCATTTACTCAGGAGCTTAAAGAAATTGACCGTCCCACGGTTGTTCTGTTTGTTGGCGACCATCTCCCCTGCTTTAAAGGCGAGGGCAATATCTATGAGCAGCTCAATATGAACGGCGATAACTGCAATGTTCTTTATGAACAGCCGTATATTGTCTGGTCGAATTATAATATGGATTACTCCAAGCTTTCTCAGGATGAGGTGTCAGTATTTTATCTTCCTTTCACAATTCTTGATTCAATCGGTGCGCCTAAGGATTCATTTGTTCAGTCAATGCTTGATAAGATGAAAGATTTGCCTATTTATACAACTGCATATGACAATACAATTCCAGCTGACAATGAGCTTGATATATATACTTATGACAGAGTTTTTGGAAATAAATTATCAGCTGACACTGAAAGTTCACAAATATATGATACAATAGCTCCATAGACTAAAGCTGAAAGGTGATATACTATGAGGAAAGCTGTAATTGGAAAAGAATATTTATTAACATCAGAAGTAACAAGAAATAAACTGGCGGTAACTGTCGAGAGCGGTGAGCTTGAGGTTTTTGCAACCCCTATGATGATTGCGGCAATGGAAAAGGCTTCATCGCTTTGTATAAAAGAATTCCTTGACGACGGCGAAACAACGGTCGGAACTTATATCGAGGTTTCTCATACTTCCGCCACGCCGCTTGGAATGAAAATATTTGTAAAAGCCGTAATAATGTCAGTCAACGGACGCGAAATTGAATTTGAAGTTGAAGCCTCCGACGAAAAAGGCATCATTGGAAAGGCAAAGCATAAGCGCTTTGTTGTCAATTCAGAAAAATTTCAGAATAAGACCAACCAAAAATTACAGGAATAAAATATTTAAGCATTTTGCATACTATTTTAAAGGAGGTGTACAAAATGCCCGATAAAAAGAAAAAAACAGAGATCTCTGACAAGGTCAAGCCACTGTTGAATATGAAAGATGCTAAGACCGATCCTAACGGAAGCTATACGGGAGTCCCATCAAATCCTTATGATATGCCTGTACAGGATGCTGACGACTTATAGCTTTATATATATGCTCCGAATTATTTCGGAGCATAATTTACATAAAAACAAAATATATGAACATGGAGAAAATTTATGAAAAGACTGCTTTTTATATATAATCCTCTTGCAGGAAAGTCGCAGATTAAAAACTATCTTTCCGATATTATTGATATTTTTGTCAAAGCGAATTATGAAGTAACCGTACGTCCTACTCAGGAAAAGCACGATGCATATATTACAATATCCGAAATTGGAAATGATTTTAATTTGATTGTGACAAGCGGCGGCGACGGTACTCTTAACGAAACAATTTCAGGACTTATGCAGCTCAATGACAGGCCGCGTCTTGGATATATTCCGGCAGGAACTACAAACGATTTTGCATCGAGCCTCGGTCTTTCAAAAATCATGACCGAAGCAGCGGAAACGATAGTCAAAGGCGAAAATTTCTTCTGTGACATCGGCTCTTTTAACGAGCGTTTCTTTACTTATATTGCAGCATTCGGGGCATTCACCGAGGTCGCTTATCAGACACCTCAGCAGACAAAAAATATGCTCGGACAGCTCGCTTATGTTCTTGAGGGAATAAAAAGTCTAAAATCTATAAAAGCATACCATATGAAAGTCGAATATGACGGTAACATAATTGAAGATGACTTCATATTCGGTATGGTTTCAAATTCAATGTCTGTCGGTGGATTTAAGGGAAAAGGTGAGCTTGGAATTGTTCTTGACGACGGACTTTTTGAGGCTGCACTTATTAAAATGCCGAAATCGGCAATTGAACTCCAGGCAACAATAAATGCACTTTTAAAGCTGGAGTTCGACTGTGAATACATTTATTTCTTCCGTTCCGCAAAAATAGATATATCATGTCAGGATTCAGTTTCATGGACTCTTGACGGAGAATTTGGCGGAAACGTAACCGACGTAACAATTAAAAATCAAAACAAAGCAATATGCATTATTAAAAATCCAGACTAAAACAAGACAGCCTTAAAATTAATTAAGGCTGTCTTGTTTTTAAGAGAAAAATTTATGGTAAATATATTTTAAGGCAATTTAAATATTTAAGGCATCAATAACCTTAAAGTCAGATGACTGAGCTGAAACAATTCGTCCTTCAGACAATGCGTAGAACACATCATTTACAGTAATTCCTCTGACAAACTGGAAGTTGCTGTTTTTAATATCCTTATATTCAAGGGCACCCTTCTGCGTAAATCCAGCGTCCTTATCATAAGCAACAACATAATACATATTCTTAACTCCGTATTCTTCATCGCTGATAGTAGGAATACCGAATATGCCGTTCTGGCTGTCTATAAATAGTCCACGGCTGTCAACAACAGAACTTAAAAGCTTATCTGAGAACTTACCGCCGAGTGAAATTGATGAAAGCTCTTTAAATCCGCCGTCGCTGTTTTCATACATTGAAAGCTTTATTCCGGTTTGATTTCCTTTTTCGTCATATTCAGCACCGAGTCCGACATATTTATTTTCAGAATACTTATTAAGATAAACTGAAAAATTACTTACATTTTTATCTTCCTTTTTAAGAGCGGCATTGTCTGAAAGATTTACCGCAATAGCTTTTTCAGCATTGTCAGCAGACAGATACGCGTATTTTCCTTCAAATCTTACCGCATTTACAACTTTACCGTCAGAAACGTTTGAAATGCTTCCGAGAGGAACTAAATTCGCATCAAATGTAAAGATATCGGCATATTGGTTTTTAGCTGTCGTAACATTTGTGACAACTCTTAATGAATTATCCGATTCAACCACAGAAAGCTCATTTATGATTTTGCCTTCAACAGTTGCATTTGAAGAATAAGAAACCTTTCCGTTATCAAGCTTGAACTTGATTATTGAAGTAGCATCTTTATTTTTAATCGCGTTTGTACTTCCGAATACATATAATCCCGTTCCTGAGCAGTATACACTGCTGCTGTCGCCCAATACAGCCTTGATTGATGACATTACAGGCTCATTATTCATATCGAGCAAGGACACTATTGTATATTTGGTAGACATAACCTTTGAAGGTATAAAAATATCTTTAGGGTCAATAAATGCTTTTTTATTGTTTATATAATATGAAGGAACATAATTGTCAAGATCGTCCTGACTTTCAAGCGGCTTTGTCTGATAATTTGAATGGTTCGTAACAAGATATAAAGAACCGTTTATCACACCCGATGAGATATATTCCCCATTTTGTCTGAAATCTGAAATAAGCTTTGGTGCAGCTTTATCGCTTATGTCATAAACCATAACAACCGTGTTGTTTTGGAGAATGGTAGACGGCAAAGTTATTTGCGAAGAAATTTCTGTTAAAACAGAAGAAGTTTCAGAAGAAACCGGCTGAGTTGTGTCTGATGCAGTTGTAGTATCATCGGAAGTCTTTGCAGAAGATTCCGGTTGATTTTTTGTAACCGCATCTGAGGTAACAACCGTTTCGTCAGCTTTGGCGGTTCCCGCCTGAGGTTTTATCTGATATGGAACCTCGACTGTATTGTTTGAAACAACAACAAGCTTATTTCCCAATAAATATAATTCAACAGGAATATTATCGCCTGTATTCATTTTAGACAATAAATTCATCTTGCCGTTATTAAGTGATACAACGTTAAGCGAGCTGTTTGCAACATAATAAAGATTATTACCGTCCGTCTTTACTATATCGGCTTTTTCAACCCCGTCAGCAGTCTGTGACGGAAAGCTGTACTGAGTAACCGTGCCGTCATTTTTCTTTGTATTATTTATGATTGTTTCGGTACCGGTGGTATTGTTTATAACCTTTTCACCGGACGTATTTTTTTCTATACCCTCATAAGCAGTGCCGTTCTTAACAAAATTGTCAAAAAGCGCCTTATATACATCTGAATAATTCTCGGCTTCTTTCACTTCCCCGTCATTCTTTATATATCCGATAGGGAGCTTATCTGAGTCATTATTAATAAATGCAGTTACACCAAAAACAAGAGCAATACAAGCAGCAATTGCCGCCGTATATCTGAAAGCTATCGCACGTTTGTTGGATTTCATACTGATTGCAGATGAAACAGGCATTTTATTTTTTTCAGCCATTTTGTTTCTCAGCATGATTGAAATGTTGTCCGGCGAAAGACAATCAGGAACCTCCGCTTCGTTAAGCATCATTTTAATTTTATCATCGAATTTCATAACAGTTTTACCTCCTCTCTACACTAATTCGAGCCGCTGCTTAAGCTTTATTTTTGCACGTGAAAGCTTAGAGCGTATAGTCGATGGGTTAGTTTCACACATTACAGCAATTTCTTCGCTTGTGTATCCGCCGACTATGCTAAGGGAAAGTACAAGTCTTTCGTTTTCGTCAAGATTCGCTATTTCTTCCAATATTTCCAATCCGCCATAACCGTCATCGCCCGTTATCTCTTGTTCTACATCATCGATATCCTGCGTGTTGTTATTTTTTATGTATTCCCGCTGTTTGTTTTTTATCTTTACAGTAAGAATTTTAACTATCCACGCTTTAAAAGCTTTTTCATCACGAAGATTTTTTATGGAAGTGAAAGCGTCCAAAACAGCATCGCTTACTGCATCGCAGGCATCGTGCTGATTTTTTAAATTACAGAGAGCTATGTGGTACAAGTCTTTATATACAAGGGAATATAGCTTTGAAAAAGCATCTGTATCTCCCTTTTTTGCCCTTTTCACACATTCGGAAAAGTTTAAATCCATTTTATCACCTCAGTATCCGAAATGTTTGCATACCGCAGACATCTCCAGATTAATAGTGATATTATACCACACATTTCTCTTCCTTTAAAGACCTGTCATCAAATTAGTGAAGAAAAATGCCTGTTTTGTTGCAATCTAAAATCAAGTTTGTATAAAGTCACAGTTTTTAATTAATATTTAACTTAGTTTTGTGTAATTTCATATGATTTTTAGCAATAGATTCAAAAGATTAATCCATATTTTATTAAA
>DAOPYP010000102.1:0-5097 GCA_035352975.1 Oscillospiraceae bacterium | reverse complement strand
AAAGATATATGAGGCTTCGGACGTTTATTCAGAGGCGGACTTCATATCAGCCGAAATAAGAAAGCTCGTTAAAAACAACAATTATAAATTCGGTGAAATTGCAGTGGTTTCGAGAAAAACAGAAAACTATGCAAGTATTCTTGAGGCATCCTTTTTAAGGTATGACATTCCGTTCTTTATGGATTTTCAGAAGCCTGTGATACATAAGTCAATTATGCTCTTTGTGAAATCCGTTTTTGAAATTGCGTCCCAGAAAAGCCCCTCGACCGAAAGCGTTCTGAGATATGCAAAAACGGGGCTTGCCGGTTGTTCGTATACCGATATATCACGCCTTGAAAACTATGCTTATCAATGGAATATTGACGGTAAGCTTTGGCTTGAGCCTTTCCCCGTAAACGAAAGTGATACGGCAATTGAAGAAACGCGGAAAAAGCTTATAGAGCCTGTAATGCGCTTTAGGAAAAAAGCATACAATTCAGACGGACAGGCTATTTGTAAGGCTTTGTATACGCTATTTGAAGAGCTTGAAATAGAGAAAAACCTTATTTCGGAATTCACTGAAAGCCAGGAAAACGACATTGAAGTTTTAAGGGAATCAAAACAGCTTTGGAATATATTCATTGATATTCTTGACAAGCTTTATCACTTGATAGGGAAAAACAATATTTCAATAAGCGAATTCTGGAGCATTCTGAATATTATGCTTTCCGAAAGTCATTTTGCAACTCCGCCCCAGACGCTTGATACGGTTATTGTTTCAAATACCGAAAGAGCGCGGCTTAATTCCCCGAAAGCTGTATTTATTATCGGTGCAAATGAGGGGCAGTTCCCGTCAGCTGTAAAGCAGAACGGCTTATTTAACGAGCGTGACAGGGCACAGCTTAAAGAATCGGGGATAAGCCTTGAGGTTAACATTCTCAATAAAACAAATGTTGAGAGGTTTATTTGCTATACCTCGCTTTCCGCCCCGACAGAAAAGCTTTATATAACATATCCGCTTTCCGACGCGTCGGGTAAAACCCAGTACCCGTCATACCTTATTTCAAAAATACAGTCGCTTTTTAAGAATAACATCTTTTATAAAATATCCGAGCTTAGTCCCATATATTTTTGCAGGACAAAAAAGTCAGCATATTACACATATGTTCAGGGATTTAAGCGAAAAGACGAAAACTATGCGGCTATAAGAGCATTCCTTGAAACGGACAGTTTTTATAAAGACAAGCTTGAATACTTTGATAAGCTTAATTTTGAAGCCGATGAGAAGATAAACAGCCCGGAGCTTGTCAAGAAGCTTTTCGGCGATAAGCTTTATCTTTCCGCAAGCCGAGTTGAGGACTACAATAAATGTCCCTTTATATATTTTTGCAAAAAGGGGCTGAACTTATATCCGCTTAATAGAGTTGAGGTTAATGCGGTTGAAACGGGGAACGTAGTTCACAGCTGCGTATATGACCTTCTTCAAAAGTTCAGTAAGGACGAGTTTGTCGCTTTATCGGAGCAAGGATTAAAAGATGAAATATCCTCCTCAATGAACAGATATTTTGAGGAAAAGCTCGGCGGTGATTTCGCAAAGTCAGCTAAATTTATTTTTTCATTCAGACGAATAGGGGACACTCTTGCCGAAATACTAAAGCATATTCAGGAGGAGCTTTCACAGTCCGAATTCATACCGAGGGATTTTGAGCTTTCGATTTCCCCGAACAGTGACATTAAGCCGCTCCATCTCATTTCTGACGGTAAAAATGATATTTATTTCACTGGAAAGGTCGACAGAGCCGACACCTGCGAAATTGACGGGAAAACCTATCTGAGAATAATTGACTATAAGTCGGGCGAGAAGAAATTCAGCCTTGAGGACATATATTACGGAATAAATATGCAGATGCTTTTATATCTTTTTACGCTTACTTACGGAAAGGGTAAGTATTCGGGCAGTCAGCCGGCGGGGGTGCTTTATATGCCTTCAAAGGAAATAAGCTTATTTTCAAACCGTTATGGTGATGAAAAAGAAATGACAAACAATAAGAATAAAACCTATAAAATGAACGGCATAGTTCTTGATAACGAAAAAGTATTAATGGCTATGGAAAAAGAAGTCAGCGGCGTTTTTATTCCCGTATCAGTAACAAAATCGGGATTATCCAAAAACTCAAGCGTGATAAATGAAAAACAGCTTTTAAGGCTGAAAGGATACTGCGAAAAGCTTTTATGCGAAATGGCGGATTCTCTTTACGGCGGTAATATTTCCGCCGTGCCGCTTGTTAATAAGAATAATATTCCGTGCAGCTACTGCGATTATCAGAGCATATGCGGAAAAGAAAAGAATGACAGAATGCGTGTCTATGATAATGACGTTTCAGAAAAGATAGAAAAAATACTTAACGGGGGAGAAGAAAATGGCTGACAAATGGACAAAAGAACAATATCAGGCAATTTCCGCCCGTGATACCTCGCTTATCGTTTCGGCGGCGGCGGGAAGCGGAAAGACCTCCGTTTTGGTTGAAAGGCTAATACGTCAGCTTTCTTCTTCTGAAAATAAAATTCCCGCCGACAGAATTATTGTCGTGACCTTTACAAATGACGCCGCCTCGGAAATGAAGCTGAGGCTTAATGCGGCACTTTCAAAGCTTCTCGAACAGGAGCCTGAAAACGAATGGCTTTATGAACAGCAGTCGCTCATTCAGTCGGCAAATATTTCGACAATTCACTCGTTCTGTTTTAATCTCATACGGGAGAATATTCAGTCGCTTGACATATCGTCAGGCTTTAGAATTATTGATGAAAGCGAAGATAAAATTATTCTCAAAAAGGCACTGGATATGGTGATTGAACAATATTGTTCGGATAATTCGGAAATGATGAAAAGGCTAACGGATTTTTTCTGTACCAAAGGCACTTTTCAGCTTGAAAATACTATTCTTAAAATCTATAATTTTGTGATTACAATTCCGTTTTATCAGGAATGGCTTGAAAA
This sequence comes from Oscillospiraceae bacterium, assembly GCA_035352975.1. Classification (GTDB taxonomy): domain Bacteria; phylum Bacillota; class Clostridia; order Oscillospirales; family Ruminococcaceae; genus DAOPYP01. The sequence continues at coordinate 2,120 of DAOPYP010000102.1, read as the reverse complement.
ACAGCTTGATTTGTATTCTGAAAATTCCGATATAAGTCAGTGGAAAAATATTTATATGGAGTTCCTCAAAAATAACCTTGAGAACTTTATTCAGGAGGCGGAGGAAGCCAAAGCTTTATGTATGGAAATTGAAGCCGATGCCGCATATGAATTGATAAACCTTGAAGCAATGGCGTTTGACCGCATTAATAAAATAATTACTGATGAAAATATTGAATGGGATAAAAAAATGTCGGAATTCCCGTCGGTTTTATTTGACAGAATAAAATTCCCCAAGCTTGAAAAGGATTCTTTTGAGGCGGAAATTGCTGAAAGCGTTAAAAAAATCCGCAACACTTATAAAAGCAAATTCAATAAGCTTGTCACGGAGGCATTGTTTTCAGAGCAGGAAATAAAAGATGACAAAGAATTCGTAAGAATTATTTTTTCGGACATTATCGAGGTAATTAACAGGCTTGACGAAACCGTAAGCCTTATGAAAAACGAGATTAACGGCATAAGCTTTTCTGACGCGGAGAGGCTTACTATTGGTCTTCTTGCCGAAAAAAACGAAAGCGGGAGCGTTGTTAAAACCGAGCTTGCTCAAAAACTTTCGGAATATTATAGAATAATAATGATTGACGAATTTCAGGATGCTAACAATTCTCAGGACCTTATATTCAAAATGCTTTCAAACAACGGGACAGCCGAGAAATATGGTGATAATGCTTTTCTTGTAGGGGATATAAAACAGTCAATCTACCGTTTCAGACTTGCGAACCCCATGATTTTCCTGAATACGCTTTTGTCATCAAATGAATATACAGAGGATTTTCAAGGGGAAAACGCTTATGTAAAGCTTAATAAAAATTTCAGGAGCAGCAGTGATGTTGTTAATTTTGTCAATTTTATCTTCGGCAGAATTATGAGTGTAAAAACAGGCGAAATTGATTATACTGACGATGAAAAGCTTATTCAGGGGGCTATATTTCCCGAAAAGGACAGGACAACGGAAATTCTGCTTGTAAATACCACTGAAAGCAATGCTGATGAGGAAACGGAAAGCGACGATGAAACTGAAGAAAATGAAAAGGAAATTATAAACAAAGAGGCTTTTGCTGTCGCTTCAAAAATCAAGTCAATGCTGAATGACAAGATAAACGTATCTCATAAGGGGATTGAACGTCCGTGCGTTCCCGCCGATTTTTGTATTCTTTTGAGGAACAGGGCGTCCGGTACACTTTTTTCGGAGGCGCTTAAATCTTTCGGAATTCTCGCACATACCGACGAGGTGGAGGGCTATCTTAAATCAAGGGAAATTACCGTTCTCTTAAATTTTCTTAAAGTTATAGACAATCCGCTTCTTGATATTCCGCTGACGTCTGTACTTATGTCGCCGATTTTTATGCTGAGTGCTGAGGAGATGGCTGAAATAAGGCTCTTTTCAAAAGGAGAGAGTGTTTATAAGGCACTGTGCATTTCCATAGGAGAGATAGAGGATTCAGATTTAGAGGGTGCTGTTGACACTGAGTCGAGTTATTACAGAAAAGCTTTATATTTTTATGATACCTTAAAAAGGTTAAGGTATCTCGCTTCGGGGTACGGCCTTGAAAAGCTCATAAGAACCATATATGACAGCACGGATTTCCTTTCCGTTGTCCAGATTTATCGTGATGGGGAACAAAAGCGGGCGAACTTACAGCTTTTACTTGAATATGCGAAAAATTATGAAGAAACCCAGAACGGGGGATTGTCGGGCTTTTTAAGATATATTGCGTCCGTTTCGGCTAACGGCGGGGATTTAAAGCGTGCGGGGACAGTTTCTCTTAACGATGATGTTGTTACCGTCAAGACAATACATAAATCAAAAGGGCTTGAATTTCCGTTTGTATTTTTATGCAGAACATCGTCCTCGTTCAACAGCATTGATCAGAGAAATCAGGTTCAGATGAGCTTTTCAGACGTAATAGGCTTTAAAATTCAGGATAAAAAGCAGCTTAAAAGCTATATGACGCTCCCATTTATCGCCGTCAGGGAACAAAACCGAATGAACAGCATGAGCGAAGAAATGCGGCTTTTATATGTTGCGCTTACAAGAGCAAAGGAAAAACTCTTTATTACTTTAGATATAAACGAGAAAT
>DAOPYP010000101.1:0-5106 GCA_035352975.1 Oscillospiraceae bacterium | reverse complement strand
TTTTGAAGAACGTCAAGAACGGGAACGCCGGCCGTTCCCTGAGGCTCGCCGTCATCAGAATAACGGGAAATATTATTGTCACGGAGAATATATGCATAAACGTTATGCGTTGCTTTTCTATGCTTTTCTCTTATTTCGTTGATAAATGAAACAGCTTCGTCCGGCGTTTTTACGGGAGCGATATATCCGATGAACTCCGACTTCTTTTCAGTAAAAGATGCCTCTGCCTTTGCATAAATTGTGCTGTAATTCATTTTATCGCTCCCTTATACAGTAAAAAAGCCCACGTTAAAAACGTAGGCTTGATGGTTCCAATTATTACTTGTCCATATTGAAACGCTTTTTGAATCTGTCAACACGTCCGCCTGTATCAACGAGCTTCTGCTTGCCTGTATAGAACGGATGGCACTTAGAACAAACTTCGACCTTAATGTCTTTCTTTGTGGAACGTGTGTTAATTACGTTTCCGCAGGCACAGGTAATAGTTGTTTCTTCGTACTTTGGATGAAGTCCTTCTTTCATTCTTTAGTCACCTCTTTCAAAACTATTATGATTACATAGTAGCCCATCATAACTATTTTGACAGTAGTACTATGGATAATTCATTGACTGAAATATTATATCACATTATAATTGATAGCGCAAGTATTTTATAAAAAATATTTGAATATTTATCTTTCTTCTCGGAAATAGGTATTACCGAGCGCAAGCGGAGGCTGATTTTCTTTCTTCTTTCTGAGGGTAATAAGAATTAATACGAGAATAGTTGCAATATACGGAATCATATCAAGGAGCTGTGAAGAAATATTAATTTGATTTCCGAAAATCGAAGCATTTTGGAGCTTAAAGCCTATGCCTCTGAGCGCTCCGAAAATATAAGCGATAAAAATAGCCTTTACGGGGTTCCATGTGCTTACGATTATAAGCGCAATTGCTATCCAGCCTGCGCCCGCCGTAATATTTTCCTGCCAGCGCGGTACGAATACAAGCGAAAGATATGCTCCGCCCACTCCGCATAAAAATCCGCCGATAAGAACGTGTATATATTTATAAAGGCTTACGTTTATGCCGGAAGCATCGGCGGCGCCGGGATTTTCGCCGACTGCACGGGTATTAAGTCCCGCATAGGTATATTTAAGATAAAGATACATTATAACAGCCAAGACAGGCGCAATGTAAACATAAATGCTTTGTTTGAAGAAAGCGTCGCCTAAAAAAGGAATTTTGCTTAATAGCGGAATAGAAACAGGAGCAAATGCTTTTGAGATACTGTCGGGGAGAGAAAGCCCTGTTATTGACTGTCCTAAAAAGCCGGCAACGCCCGTGCCAAAAATGGTGAGAACAAGTCCGGTAACGACCTGATTTCCTTTTAAAGTGATTGTGATTATAGCGTAAATAAGTGCGCCGAGTGCTCCGGCAAGACCAGCGGCTAAAATCGCAAGAAGAGGATTTCCTGTGTTAATTGCTGTGCTAAAGCCGATTGAAGCGCCGAGAAGCATCATTCCCTCAATACCAAGGTTCATATTTCCAACCTTTTCACAGAGTATCCCTCCGATTGTTGCATAAAGAAGATGAGTTCCCATCTGAACAGAGGTCTGGAGAAAGAGCGCAGAAGAATTTAGAAGTCCCATTATGCATTCTCCTTTCCGTTGTTTTTCTTTTTATAAACGAATTTATATCTTACAAAAAATTCACAGCCCAAAACAAAGAAAATAATAATTCCCTGTAAAATAGCAGACATTGTTGACGGGATTTTCATTGCACTTTGAATATAATTGCCGCCCTGCATAAGCATGGAGAACAGGAACGAAACGATAATAACGGTCAGCGGATTTAATTTTGCAAGCCAGCTTACAATTACGGCGGTAAAGCCGATTCCGTTTGATAGCTGGTCAGAAAGGGAAGTTTCTATCGCAGAAGCCTGCATCATTCCCGCACATCCGCATAATCCGCCGCTTATAAGAACAGCCGTGATTGTTATTTTTGCAACGCTCATTCCCGCATAGCGAGCGGTTGTTTCGCTTTCGCCAAGAACTCCTATTTCATACCCGAGCTTTGTTTTCTTAAATAAAGCATAAATCAGCACAGCAAGGAAAATCGTAATTATCCAGCCAATATGAACGCCGAAAACCTTAGGAAGAATTGCATTGTCGGAAAAATTTGCGATTTTCGGGAAGCCTACTGCCTTAGGGTCTTTCCACGGACCGTACTGAAGATAAGATACCCATTTTATTGCAATATAGTTAAGCATAAGCGTAACGAGAGTTTCGCTTGTTGAAAATTTTGTTTTTAAAAGTGCGGGGATAAGCGCCCATAAGCCGCCGAATAATGCTCCGACAAGGAACATAAGGATAAGGAGCAGGGGCTTAGGAAGATAGCTAAACTGAAAGCCTATTAATGCAGCGCCGTAAGCACCCATCATCATCTGTCCCTCTGCGCCGATGTTCCAGAACTTCATTCTGAACGCTACCGCAACACCGAGTGCAAGAACAGTAAGAGGAATAGTCTTGTTTATTGTTTCGGTAAGACGATAAGCCGACAAAAGCGAGCCTTCGATAATTTTTCCGTAAATAACAAAAGGATTGTATCCCATAAAAGCCATAACTATGGCGGAAGCGGCAAGAGCTATAATAACCGCGGCAACTCGCATAAGGTTGCCTTTTAATGCGGAAGGCTCCGTTTTACTAACAATTGTCAGCATTGCTGTCTTCCTCCTTTTTGTGTCCGAGCATTAACAGACCGATATCCTCTTTAGTTACCGAATCGGGATTGACGATGTCCATTATCTGACCGTTGTTTATTATCATTATTCTGTCGCACAGCTCCATAAGAACATCAAGATCCTCACCAATAAAGAGGATAGCAACGCCTTTTTGCTTTTGTTCGTTCAGAACGTCATAAATATTGTAGGATGCGCCTATATCAAGACCTCTTACGGGATATGCGGTGATAAGAACCTTAGGGTTAAGGCTGATTTCACGCCCCAGAAGAACCTTCTGAATATTTCCGCCGCTTAGTTTTTTTACTGTATGATTAACGGACGGAGTGGAAATTTCAAAACGCTTTACTATATTTTCGGCAAGCTCTTTTCCGTATACTCTGTCAACGAACATACCTTTTTTCTGTTTGTAGCTTTTTAAAACGACATTGTCTACAATGTCCATTCCCGCAACAAGCCCCATTCCGAGCCTGTCCTCAGGTACAAAACTCATGCTGATACCTTTTTTAATTATATCACCCGGATTAAGCCCTAAAATATTATCGCCCATGAAAAGAACATTTCCGGAAGAAGCCTTTATAAGCCCTGCAATGGACTCACAAAGCTCCTTTTGTCCGCTTCCTGCAATTCCCGCAACGCCTAAAATTTCTCCGCCGAATAAATTAAAGCTTATTTCCTTTAATATCTTGATGTTTTCGCTGTCTGTAACCTCAAGCCCCTTAACCGATAAAAGGGGAGAAGATGATTTTTCGGTTTCGGTTCTTTTTATTTCAAGAGAAACCGCCGCTCCGACCATCATTTCCGTCAGCTCTCTCGGATTTGTTTCGGAGGTATTTACAGTTGCAATGCTCTGTCCTTTTCTCAAAACGGTGACGCGGTCGCTTATTTCCATAACCTCGTTAAGCTTATGCGTGATGATTATGATTGCACAGCCCTGCTTTTTCATATTTTTAAGAATATCAAAAAGTGTTTTGGTTTCCTGAGGGGTAAGCACGGCAGTAGGCTCGTCGAGAATAAGGACATTTGCACCCCTGTAAAGAACCTTAATGATTTCAACCGTCTGCTGTTCGCCGACGGACATATTGTAAATTTTTTTATCGTTATTTACTGAAAGCTGAAATTTTTCGGCCACTTCATTGATTTTTTGTGAAAGCTCTTTGCTTTTTATAAATGAAGCATTTTTGTTTCCTATAATAATATTTTCCTGAGCGGTGAGAATGTCAACCAGCTTGAAATGCTGGTGAACCATGCCAATTCCTGCTTTAATCGCGTCCTTTGGTGAATGGAACATCACTTCGTTCCCGTCAATGAAAATCGAGCCGCTGTCGGGAGAATAAATTCCGCTCAGCATATTTACGAGAGTGCTTTTGCCTGAACCGTTTTCTCCTAAAAGTGCAAGAATTTCGCCCTTGTTCACAGTAAGGGATATATTGCGGTTAGCGGCGACAGTTCCGAAGGATTTGCAGATATTTTTAAGTTCAATATATGGATGGTCCGACATACTCCCAACCTTTCTTTTATTCAGTTTTATGAGAATCAGTTTATAACTAAAGATAAAATAAATTTGTGCTTAGTTATAAACTGATAAACGACAAGGCCCCACAAAATAAAGCAGAGCCTTGTCAGGTACCAGAAATTAATAATTAGCCTTTAGGAATTGTTCCAATAACGCCTTCAACAAACCAGCTCATGCTCCAGATTTCGTCATCTGTCATTTCAGAGCCGTCAGCGACCTTAACTTCGCCGTTCTGATCCTTTATAGGACCTTTGAATATCTTAAGGTCGCCTGACTTTATTTTAGTCTGTGCATCATCAACGAGAGCCTGTGTGCCGTCCTGACACTTGCTTGAAAGTGTATCGAGTGATACCATTCCGGAAGAAAGACCTTCCCAGTAAGCGCGTGAAGTCCATGTTCCGTCCATAATCTTCTGAACGTCATCAACAATAAACTTTTCCCAGTGGAAGAGAGGAGCTGTAAGATATGCTTCAGGAGCAGCGTTTGGTGTAGGAGTGTTGTAGCCTATTGCAAGAGCTCCCTTTTCCTGTGCAGCAATCTGTGCAGCGGTTGAATCCTGGTGCTGTGCGATTAGGTCGCAGCCCTTGTTGAGAAGCTCAAGTGCAGCCTGTTTTTCAACAGATGGGTCAAACCATGTGTTTGTCCATACTACTTCAACAGTAGCATTAGGATTAACTGATTTTGCACCGAGTGTGAATGCGTTGATACCACGGATAACTTCAGGTATAGGCATAGCGGCAACATAACCGATTTTTCCGCTCTTGCTGTTCTTTCCTGCAACTATTCCTGCAAGATAACGGCCTTCAATCATTTTACCGAAATATGTTGACATATTGTCAAGTCTTGTTGAACCCGAACAGTGGCCAAAATA
>DAOPYP010000100.1:0-5316 GCA_035352975.1 Oscillospiraceae bacterium | reverse complement strand
CCCATAACGACCTCGCCGCATTCTATCCCACGCACGGTTTCAACGATTATTTTTCTCCGGGGGGACTTAATATTCCTGTTGGTGAAAAAGTAATCGTTGAAACCGTGCGTGGGATAGAATGCGGCGAGGTCGTTATGGGAAACCGCGTGATTGACGACAGTACGCTGACATCTCCGCTTAAAGCGGTTATCAGAGTGGCAACCCCGAAAGACCTTGATACCGTAAAGGACAACCGTAAAAAAGAACAAGAAGCGGGGAAAATCTGTCAGGAAAAAATTGAAGCCCATAAGCTTGACATGAAGCTTGTGGACGTTGAATGCACCTTTGACAACAACAAGCTTTTGTTTTATTTCACATCCGAAAACCGTGTGGATTTCCGTGAGCTTGTAAAAGACCTTGCCGCTGTTTTCAGAACAAGAATAGAATTAAGACAGATAGGCGTCAGGGACGAGGCAAAAATGCTCGGCGGGCTTGGAATATGCGGGAGGCCGTTTTGCTGTAAAAGCTTTTTGGGCGAATTTCAGCCTGTTTCAATTAAAATGGCAAAGGAACAGGGGCTTTCGCTTAACCCGACTAAAATTTCGGGAACCTGCGGACGGCTTATGTGCTGTCTTAAATATGAACAGGACAGCTATGAGGAACTTCTCAAAACCACTCCCAAGGTGAACGCTTATGTTGAAACCCCGACAGGTAAGGGCTATGTCGAGGAAGTTAATCTTATCACGGGAAAGCTTAAAGTTAAGCCTGAAAATTCCGATGCGGCGTCGGCAGTTTTTCATAAAAGCGAGGTTACGCTCATCAGGGATGCAGTAATAAAAGTAAACAAAGAAGAACTCAAGGCACTTAAAGACCTTGAAAAGCAGTAGGAAAGGAAATAGTTATGGCAGATGTTATCAATGTAAAAAATATCGGAGGATTAAAAAAAATAAAAACCACTATTGCAGTGGTTATAGTGCTTTTAATAGTGCTTGTTGTTGCGGGGAATTCAATGTGTTCGGTTGAAGCTGGGCATACGGGGGTTATCACAACTTTTGGAAAGGTGAGCGACGACGTTCTTCAGGAGGGTCTTCACTTTAAAATTCCGTTTGTTCAGAAAATGACTCAGATTGACAACCGCGTACTTAAAACTGACGTCGAGTCTTCAAGTGCATCAAAGGATTTACAGACAGTTTCGTCAACAATTTCGGTAAACTACCGCATAGGTGTTCAGAATTCCGCAAACATATTCAAAAATGTAGGAACGAATTTCGATGAGGTTATTGTAAGACCTGCCGTTCAGGAATGTGTAAAGTCAGTTACAGCGAAGTTTACAGCCGAAGAATTAATTACAAACCGTCAGGTTATTTCACAGCAGATGGAAGATGCTCTTGCCGCAAAAATCAATCCCTACGGACTTAATATTGAAGTATTCAATATAATTTCGTTTGATTTTTCGGAGGAATTCAATAAGGCTATCGAAGCAAAGCAGACCGCACAGCAGAATGCTTTAAAGGCTGAACAGGATTTACAGAGAGTAAAAATCGAGGCACAGCAGCAGATTGAACAAGCAAAGGCAGAGGCCGAATCCTACAAGCTTAAAAATCAGGAAATTACAGATGCTATGATTCAGATGGAATACATAAATAAATGGAACGGACAGCTCCCGACGGTCGTATCCGACGGAACGAATATCCTTGACATTGGCGGAATGCTGAATTCAAACACGGCTTCTACACAGCCCGCACAGCAAAGCGCTCCTGCCCAAAACGGTCAGTAATCATACAAAATTTCTGACTATGTAATAAATACACATAATTATAATCACTCCTATCCAGAACGATAATTTTCTGGGTAGGAGCTTTTTATGTTTAAAAAACGCGGCGGTGAAAAGCTCCGCATATAAAAGAATGACAATAATCATCAGAAGTGTGGGAGTAATGTTGTATTTCACCGCCGAGATAAAATTCAGCCGTAAAATCGAAAGAACGCTTCTGGTATTCCCGCACCCCGGACACTGATAGCCCGTAATAGCATTAAAAAAGCAAGCTTTCGGGAGGAGTGATATGAAAAATGCGGTGTGAAGCTTTAATAGTGCAATAAGTCCCGCCGCAATAAACGGAATTATTACGGTAAATATTTTTAATTTGTTTTTGTTCATTATGATTAGTTCTTTCCTATGTAATAAAAAATATATCCCGTGTATTAATTTCATATATAGCAAAAAGGGCAAAAATTATACAAGCAATTGCCAAAAGAATTAAAGTAAATGGTAAATCTCTAATTTCTCTATCAAAATGATCCGGAATATCAGTAGAATCAAATAAATCACTGCTGTGACAACTCATTCTGAAAAGTATCATTTTATAATGCTTTTGGAACAGCCAAAAAACATCCTGGTCACTTAACTTATGTTTGTCTTTTGCCCAGTTATTCATTTTTTCATAATTGTATCTATATGCATCTTTTAGATATTTATCACTGTATAAATAAAAGAATTTATCCTCCAGAAACAGAAATTGTTCTTTCTCCGCAAATAATAAACTAAAATATCCGTGTTTAGGTTTATAATTTGTTTCCCCCGACCTTTCGAAAAATCTTTCCTTTCCTTCGATTTTATTGTCATTTATATCTTTCATAACCTTTTGGATTAAAAGATAATCTATACAGCAATATTTTGTATATCCTTTTCTTAAAAGACGCTCATTTTTTAACATAATTTAATAATAGCATAAAATTAAAGAAAATCAAATAAAAAAGGTACAGATTTTTTCTGTACCTTTAAATAATCAAACTGTTGTCATAAGATTTTTAATTTAAGTCTGACTAACTTGACAATGCTTTTTTCATAAAATTTTCTGTTGAAATTCCGCCTGATCTGTTGTATCTGTTAAGCCCGAAAAGGCATTTCGGGTCTTTTGTAATGTAATTCGGCCGCTCATAACAGTTAAGGGTTGCCTGAAACCCCATATCAATTAAAGCGGGCTTAGCCTCCTTTGAAATTGCACCGAACGGATAAGTGAAAATTATAGGGGTAACATTGGATTTTTGGGTAAGGATGTTCTGTAATTTCATAACATCATCGGTAAAAATTTTTGTGTATTCTTCTGTACTTTCACCGCTCCGCTTCATTGAGCCGTTTCTTGAAGAATTGCTGTGAAGTCCGTAAGTGTGATTTCCTATTTCAAATCGTCCTGACTGTGAAATTTTCTTTATATCGTCCCATGTGCAGTATGAATAAGCGGCAGAACGTACTTTAGATTCTGAATATGACTCGGTGTATTCTCCGACTATTGAGATTATTGCTTTCATATCATATTTTTCGAGCAAGGGGAGCGCATAGACAATGTTATTGTAAAATCCGTCATCAAAGGTTATCATAACCGGCTTTTCGGGAAGAGGCATATCAAGATTTATGTAATCCAGCAAATCCTGAACATTTACTGTTTCATAACCGTTGTCTTTTAAATATTTCAAATCACATTCAAACGCTTCTTTTGAAATCTGCCACTGATTCTGACCAGAGGAAGAGGAGATGATCTTGTGGTACATGATAACGGGCAGACAAATCCCCTCGTTTTCGGCATGAATTCCCGGCAATGAAATTCTTGACGAGAAAATAAATAAAGCTGAAACCGAAAGCAATAAAACTGAAATAAAACAGATTTTCATAAGCTTTTTTAATTTAATACACAAATACATTATAACACCTTCCGATAATTATAATATATTCGTGATTTTATATAATATAATATAAAATCAAATAAAAAAGGTACAGATTTTTTCTGTACCTTTAAATAATTAAACTGTTTTTACAAGATTTTTGAATTTAAGTCGGATTTTGTCCGTTATAAGCGCAATGAACTCACTGTTTGTGGGCTTTCCTTTTCCGGTATTTACAGTATATCCGAAGAATGAATTCAAGGTATCAATGTCGCCTCTGTCCCATGCAATTTCGATAGCATGTCTTATTGCACGTTCAACCCTTGACGAGGTTGTCGAAAATTTCTTAGCGACAGTAGGATAAAGCATTTTTGTTACGCTTTCAAGCATTTCGGAATCATAAATTGACAAAAGAATTGCTTCTCTTAAATAGTGGTAGCCTTTGATGTGCGCGGGAACGCCTATCTGATGAATAATGTCGGTAACGATAACCTCCATGTCATTATCGTCACTTTCTTTTGCAATAGTTATTCCTTCGGTCAGTATTAGCTTGCTGAGAGTGATTATTCTCTCATAAAGTGTCTTGATTTCATACGGCTTCAGCAAAATCATGCTTGCGCCGTTTTCCATAAGCTGTTTTTCCATAAACGGATGATCATATGCGGTTGAAATTATGTAATATGGAGTTTTATAAACTGACGATTTTACTTTTTTCATAAGGTCTACGGCGTCAAGATTAGGCAGAACAGCATCCATAACTACGATGTCGGGAAGATACTGTTTTATTGCTTCATAAATCATCTGTCCGTCTTTAGGGCGGTTAATTACGTTTAAACCGTTGCTTTTTAAATAATTCGCACAAGAAATGCCGATTTCAAGACTGTCGTCTGCGATTAGAATTTTTAATTTGTTTAACATATTGAAACCTCCAGTATTTTTATTACTTCCATATATTACCATAATATTTTGGGAAAAGCAATAGTTTTTTTCAAATAAATCTATAAAGTTCCAAAAAATAATTCGACAAATTTTGCGCTAAAAAGAACGGGATAATAATATTATTATGTATTATGCCGTTATCATAAAAGGAAATATGATAACAGCACTCAGCTGTTTGCTATATTATAACATCTTGTTACATATATTGCAACACTTTTTTGGAAAATTATGCAGATATTTTTTCTTCTGTAGAAGTTAATGTCGAATAATGGTACATCTTGTCGCAAAATATACCATAACCCTTTGTCGGGTCGTTTACAAAGACGTGAGTAACTGCTCCGATAAGCTTTCCGTTCTGAATTATAGGACTTCCGCTCATTCCCTGAACGATTCCTCCTGCTTTTGATAAAAGCTCGGGGTCGGTAATTCGTATAACCATATTTTTGGCACCATCATCTTTAAGGTCGATTTTTTCGATGGAAATTTTATATTCCTTTGGCTCTGAGCCTTCAATTGTTGAAAGTATGGTTGCTTCACCCGTTTGTATTTCCTGCCGCATTCCGAGAGGTATTGCCGAGGAGAGATTTGGTGCATTGCTGAGAGTTCCAAAAAGTCCGCAGCTGTTGTTTATCTGAATGTTTCCGACGGAAAAAATTGATGAAAAGCTTCCTAAAAGCTCGCCCGGCTTTCCGGGTTCGCCCTTATAAAAGCGCGCGCGAAAGACGCTGTCTTTGATAA
>DAOPYP010000099.1:0-5324 GCA_035352975.1 Oscillospiraceae bacterium | reverse complement strand
CATTAATGATAGAACTAATCCCCTTTGGGACATAGCCTTTAAGTATGCTTCCAAGTGCTTTTAGCTGAGATTGCGCCTGCAAAATAATTGAAGCCGATATTTCACGGCTTCTGATTGTGGCTATAAGCTTTTCAAACTTAGGAATTTGTCCGATATTGCTGAACTCATCAAGGATAAAACGAACGTGCACGGGCAGCCGTCCGCCGTATTTGTCGTCTGCTTTGTCACACAAGAGGTTAAACAGCTGAGTGTACATTATGGCTAAGCTATATTGATAAGAAGCACATCACTACTGGCACTGAAATTGTTGACAAATATAAGGTGATGATAAGCAAAGCCTATGGCGAAAGAGGTGCTTATCCATATTTTATAATCGGCAAGCCTTTTATTGCTCCCCCAAATACGTGTTGTAATATGACATATTTAATCATCGGTCAATTTGACACTGAGCAAGAAGCACAGAACGTTGCCTCTTATATGCGTACAAAGTTTTTTAGGTTTCTTGTAAGCATTTTAAAAATTACTCAAAATGCATATAAAAAAGTATACAGATTTGTTCCAATTCAAGATTTCTCAAAGCCATGGACTGATGAAGAACTTTATAAAAAGTATAATCTATCCGACGAGGAAATCGCTTTTATCGAGAGTATGATTAAACCGATGGATTGAGGTAGGTAATAATGAATATTTTAATTATATGTAATGCGTATTACTGGACAAGACGATGATGGGAAAAAGCAGCTTGAAAATTTCATAGATAATAATTCTAAGTATCCAACAATTGTTACAACAGCAGAATTACTTTCAACAGGTGTTGACTGCAAAATGTGCAAAGTAATAGCTCTTGATTGCGTAATTGGCTCAATGACAAAATTTAAACAAATTATAGGTCGAGGAACTCGTTTAGTTTGGGATAGAGATAAACGTTATTTTACTATTCTTGACTTTAGAAAGGCAACAATGAAGTTTTCAGATCCAGAATTTGATGGACCAGCTTCATCTGTTTATGATGTAGAAGAAAGCAAGACTTGCCTGTTATTTTAATTTGTTAAGGAATATGCTATTGGGATTTACTGATTATTTTACAATTTTAAAGTTCGATTAACAATATCCGCTCAATAATCCCGCGTGCTATAAAAATCCTGCCTTTGGTTTAATCCAAAAGCAGAATGAATTTATTTAACATAACAGTAATCTGGGTGCTTTGACCAGAGCAGCAAATATTTGAGACTTTCAGCAGATGGTTCAGTCAAGAGCAGCAGATACCCGTAAACGTCAAGCCCGTTCAACTTTGCAGATTCAAAGGCTGAAAATCACAGCACTTGAGTCTGCGCCCTTGTCCGTGTCGGAAAACAACCAGTTTTTACGACCAATGACAAAAGGATTCGTTTTTTTAAGCCTTGTTGTGTAAATTTCATTTTGAGGCATACCTTCAAAACCCTTTTCAATTGAAAAAAACTGTTCAATAAGCTCAAATGCCTGAGCTGCTTTTGAGCTTTTCAATTCCTTTGGGCAGACACTCTACCCATTTTTGCCTTGCGTGAGCCCAACAACCGATATGCGTTGCCTTGCAAAAAAGTGACCGCCTATAAGAATTATTTCTTATAGGCGGTCACTATTTTATATCATCTTAAAATACTTCAACGCATCAATAATCGCTTTTTCCTTATCCTTCGGACACTTCGGCTGCTTTGCGTCCTCAGTTTTAGCCTTGTTGTAATTCTCACGCTCAATAATTCCACATTTCTCTTTTACCTGTGCGATATACAGAGAAGATACCGACAAACCAGAGTGTTCCTTCGCATAAGCTTTTATTTCATCATAAGTGGCTTTGCTCTCTACAGATGTCAAATCAAGCTCATCAGTATTCAATTCTATGTCGATATGTTGGTCTGAATGAAGTTTGGACAATAGCACTACCGTCTCAACGTGTGTCGTTCTCGGGAATAAATCCACACCGCGTATCCGCTCAATCTCATATCCGTTTTCACTGAGAAATTTACAATCTCTTGCGGCTGTTGCGGGGTTGCAGGAAATCATTATCACTTTAGTCGGGTTCATTTTTATTATTGCTTCAAGGGTATTGTTATCACAGCCCTTACGCGGCGGGTCAACAATAACAATGTCGGGCTTCTGAGTTTCTGAGAGCTTTTTTGCGGCATTGCCAGCGTCATCACATATAAAATCGGCATTTGTGATATTGTTGTTTAGCGCGTTCTCTTTTGCATTTTCGATTGCCTGTGGGATCACTTCAACTCCTAAAATTCCCCGTGCTTTATCGGCGACAGAAAGCCCTATCGTTCCCGCCCCGCAGTACAAATCCATTACTGTTTCACTGCCTGAAAGATTTGCATATTCAGCGGCAATTCCGTATAACTTTTCCGCCTGTTCGGTATTTACCTGATAAAATGAGTGGGGGGATAGGGAAATTTTATTACCGCACATTATGTCATAAATGCAATCTTTCCCCAAAAGTGTTTTATTTTTTTCTCCCATAATGACATTTGTGTTCTGTGAATTTATGTTCATTACAAATGATTTTATTTCGGGGAATTCTTTAGAAAGCTGTTCACATAGCGGAATAAGCAATTCCTTGCAAGGCTTATTTACTATAAAGCAAAGCATAATCTCCTTTGAGTGATACCCCTGACGAATATAAATATGCCTTAAAATTCCTGCTCCTGATACTTCATCATATCCCGAAATTTTGTTCAAGTTAATATAATTCATGATGAAATCGACAATATCTCTGAATACTGCGGGCTGTAATTTACAGCCTGTGAAAGGGATAACTCTGTGACTTCTTTTGGAATAAAATCCGCAGACAGCCTGTCCGTCCTGCTGTGCAACAGGGTACTGTGCCTTGTTACGGTAATGCTCGGTTTCTGTACAGCCGAGAATATCCTCATAACTTAAATCGAATTTTCCGATCTTTTTAAAAGAATCTTTGATAAAGTCGGATTTAATATTCAGCTCCGATTCATAGCTTATGTGTCTGAATGAACATCCTCCGCATTTTAAAAAAACAGGACAATCCTCCTCAATCCTGTCAGGAGAGGGGAGGATGATACTTTCAATTATTCCAAAGCAATAGCTTTTCAGAACCTTTGTAATCTTAACGTTAAGCTTGTCGCCTATTGCGGACAAAGGAACAAATATGGCCATTCCGTCATATTTTCCGACGCCGTTTCCCTCGGAAGTCGTTCCTGTAATTTCAATAGTGACTATATCATTTTTATTCAGCATATTGCTTTTTCAGTTTCTCCTTGCTGTTATATTTTATCAATTCATCAAATAGAAGAGCGGTTATTTCAGGATATTTAAGACAGGCGGGCAGATTTTTGAATTGCCCTGTCTTTTCTGTCTGATATTCGTCTGAAAGTTTTCCAAGCTCAGTAATTTCCGCATAGAAAGCCATACCGTTGTTCTGAGAGCTGTCGTCAGCAGTCCAAAAATCGAAAACAGGTTTTATAGAAAAATTCAAAGCTCCTGTTTTTTCTCTAAGATGACGTTTTGCGGCATCAATTGGCTTTTCATGCTGTTCGATATCTCCGAAAGGAATTTCCCATTCCGTGCTTCCTTTACGCTGTACAAAAAGCCATCTGTCATTATATTTTACAAGGATAACAACATTTTTGTAAGTTTTAAGCTGATGTAAATCAAAAATGCTGATTTTCATTTAGACATCCCCTTTAAATCAAAGCTTTGTTCCGCATTTGGGGCAGAATTCGTATTTTGAGTTTACGACAAATCCGCAACTTTCACAAGTTCTTGACCTTGTTTTTGAGTTGAGATTTTCATTCGCAAGCTCTAAATCCTTAAGTAATCCCTTGATTTTGGTTATGTTGAGTTTCATTTGTCCTGTCATGTCCTCACCGGTTTCGGACATTTTGTAACACATTTTCCCGAGTTTTTCGTATTCATCCCTCAGGCGGCAGTTAAGCTGCGACTTTTCAATCTGAATGCGTGATGCCTCATATAGCTCGTTAGTTTTCACCGCAGCAGCATCAAATACCTTTTTTGCACCGTAAACAACTTCATCAAAAGCAGACATAATAAAATCCTCCTTAATATTGATTATAAAAATTATAAATTTCTTTTTTCTTTTCCATAAGCTTATCAAAACGTCCGATATATTCATACGGGAATTTATAGTTGCATACCCTTTGGATTTTTCCGCTTTTTATATCAAAAAGCTTTGTGGATGCCGCCGCACCAACGGCAAAAATAGACTGAATTTCTTCCATGATGAAAATATTATAAAGGCTTTCAAAGTCTTTTTTTGAATATCCGACATTTTCGAGATTTTCAAGAGTATTTTTCTGACGATAAAGATAATATGGATTATATCCGTTCGCAATAATTGCCTTTTGTGAATAATCCGTCATTTTGGATACGGAAATATCCTTGACTTCATTTTTATTTTCAAATAATGCCGATGAACGCTTTAGCGTAAGGGTATGCACCGTTATGTTTTCTGGATTTAAGTCAATGACTTTTTCGACAGATGCTTTAAAGCTTTCAAAATCGTCAGTGGGAAGCCCCGCAATAAGATCCATATTGATATTTTTAAATCCGATTTCCCGTGCAAGATAATACGCTTTAATTGTCTGTTCAGAGGTATGATTTCTTCCTATTGCTTTTAAAACATTATCGTTCATTGTCTGCGGATTTATTGAGATTCTGTCGGCGCCGTTTTTAAGTATAACTTCAAGCTTTTCTTTTGTTATTGTATCCGCCCGCCCCGCTTCTACAGTATATTCCCGCAAATGCGAAAGGTTAAAGCTGTCAGAAACCGCCGTCATTATCCTGTCAAGCTGGCTTGCCTCAATTGATGTGGGGGTGCCTCCTCCGAAATAAACCGTGTCAAGCGAAAGACAAAGCTTTTTTGCAATATCAGCGGTAATTTTAATTTCCTCACAAAGCTTTTCTATATAATCGGGAATAAGCTTTACAGCGCTGTCCATTGAATGTGAAACAAAGCTGCAGTAGCTGCATCTTGTAGGACAAAAGGGGATTGAAACATAGAGGCTGAACGATTTTTCAGGAACAGAGAGAAGCGGCTTTTGCGTCACGGATGTAAGATAAGAAAGATTTATTTTATCATCGCTCACAAAATATTTTTCTTTGAGATGATTTGATATTTCTTCCTTTGTTTTCCCCTCGTCAATTAGGGCATTTACCTTCTTGACGGGGCGTATTCCTGTAATAATTCCCCATGACGGAGTAATGCCGGTAAGCTTTTTTAAACAAATATATAAAAGACGGCAAAGCCTAAATTCGCATTCGTTTTCGTAATTATCAGAGCTAAGAGGAATAGAATC
>DAOPYP010000098.1:0-5413 GCA_035352975.1 Oscillospiraceae bacterium | reverse complement strand
GAGCCTAAGGAAAATTCATCTGACGACAGCTCGTCATCGTCAATTACCACAAAGCTTCTTTACGATAAGGATTCCGAAAAAATTTCTTCGGTTAAAATAGAAAATCAGAACGGCTCATACACCGTCACGAGAAACGGCTCAGGCTATTCCGTTGACGGATATGAGGGGCTTCCGCTTGACGACACATATCTTTCGGCAATTGTTGAAAGCACTGCAAGCGTTACCGCAAAGCAGATTATCGAAGAAAATGCCGAAGACCTTGAAAAGTACGGCTTGGGGAATGATGCCTCAAAGGTTGAAGTCACTTTTTCCGACAGCGGAAAGACTGTTAAGAAATTCAGAGTGGGTAAAGAAGCGTATACTGCCGGACAGGTTTATTTTATGCTTGACGGTGACAAAACGGTATATACCGTTCAATCCGACCAATTCCAGGGTATTCAGAACGGAAAAGAAAATGTTATATCCCATTCTTTCCTTGAAACACCCGAGAGCGACGACAAATATCCCGTAATTGACGAAGTAAGCATAACCGGAAAGGATATTTCGAATCCAATAGTTTTAAAATACGATGCCTCTTTAAAAAAGGATGATAAAACCGACTTTACCTATGACACTGAGCACATTATGACCTCTCCCGTTGAAGCTCCGCTAATTAAGGAAAATGCAACGGCTGTCATAAGAGGACTATTTGTACTCAATGCATCTGAAGTTTATAAGGTTCATCCGTCGGCAGAAGACCTTAAAGGCGCGGGACTTGATGACCCATCGGTTATATATTCCATGAAAACAGAGGGAAAGACTTATACATTCAAAATAGGAAACCCTATAACCGAAAATTCTTCTGATTCTTATTACGGGTATTTTGAGGGTACGGATATTATTTATATCTTCGATTTGCCAATGCTCGGATTTGCTAAAATATCGGCATCAGACATGATACAGAAAGTTGTTACCGAAAAAGGACTTTACGACCTTAAAAAGCTTGAGATAATCACATCCGATAAGCACCTGACATTAGACATTGAGGGAGCGGATAATGATGCTCTTAAGGTTAAGCTTAACGGAAAAGAATTTGACAAAGCGGTATTACAGGCTTTCTATCCGTTTATTTTAAGCACTCCGTGCGATACGCTTTATTTTGACGAGCCGAAAACTGACAACTGCCAGGTAAAGCTTATTCTTACCGATAAGTTCGGTAATGAATCGGTTATCGAATATTATGACAACCAGTTCAGAAGAAGTGCTATCAAGAAGAACGGAAAGTCTGAGTTTACCTGCAATACCTCATATGTTGACAGACTTATCGGGAATATTGCGCTTCTCGAAGCGGGAGAAAATCCTGTTACTAGCTGGTAAAAAATATCTTTTCAAAGGTTCATTTCGACAAGATATTTAAGCCAAAGAGGGTATAATACTATTGGTCAGATAAGGGAATATAAACAGAATATTACAGTATAATTACAAGATGTTGTGATGCTTGCTATAATTCCCGCAATATGTTATCATTAAATAAAGAATTAATAAAGGAGGAACAGCAATGAGTGAGAAAAGTATTCAAAAAGATTTTTTCACCTATAAGGGTTTCCCTTTGGTAAGAAACAAAGACACGATTTACTATGGGAATATGTCAGACGATTATGTCGTTATGATACAGATTATGGAAAAGAAAAGAATGGGCGACCTTGACGTTGCGTCAAGAGTAAAAATTTATCAGATGTCTACGGATCAGTCAAAAAATCCTGTCGAGGCTATTGTCAAGACAAGCGAAAAGAACGGTCTTTATGAGGCACTTGATATTGCCTATGTATGGCTCACGAGAGCAAACGCATAAAACAAAAAAGCTGTCTGTTATATACAGACAGCTTTTTTATTAGGTTTTATTAAACCGCTTTTGCTTTTTTGAGAATCGGGAGAAGTGCGAGAGAAAGAAGACCGCCTAACGAGCCTGTTATAACCTGAGGGAAAGCGAAGCTTGCAACAAGCGGTGCGGGAACGACGGTGAAAATATTCAGAACGTATTTTGATAAAAGCCACATTACAAGCGCCTTGACAGCCGCAGCTGCAATAACGGTGATAATCATAACAACAGCTTTTAATCCCAGCGATTTATCGGAAACCGCTTTATAAATAAGAACGGTAATAAGCACGAAAACAATATTGCCGGCTATTACAACGGGAATTGCAAACGGGAATTTAATGATCCCAAGGAAAAAAGCAAGGCAGGGCGAAAGCACACCGATTGTAAGTCCGGAATAAATCCCCACCATTATTCCCGAAAGCATAAGACACATATTGACGATAGTCCCCGTAATGTATTGCCCTAAAAATCCCGCCCCGCCAAGATTAGAGCCAACAAACTGTGATACAATTGCTATTGCAAGAAAAAGTGCGGTAAATGTAATTTGTCTTGTTTTGTTATTCAAAATTATCCCTCCTGTTTTTTCTATAGTTATATTATACACCAAAAACATAAAAATAAAATCCTAAAAAAATTATTAATTTATTAATAATTCCAATTAAATTAAGAATAAAATGGTTGAATTATTATAAAATAAAATGTATAATCATTTCGAGGAGATTTATATTATGACGATTTTGTATGAGGTTAATAATAAAGCATATCTTAATATAACAAATAAATGCCCATGCGCCTGTGTTTTTTGTATAAGAAATAACGGTGACGGCGCATACGGTTCGGACAGCTTGTGGCTTGAGCATGAGCCGAATTTTGACGAGGTTAAAGCGGCAATTGACGGAGCGGATATTCATAAGTATTCTGAAATCGTTTTCTGCGGATACGGTGAGCCGACTGAAAAGCTTGACCTTCTTTTAAAAACATTGGATTATTTAAAGTCACTTTGTGATATTTCGATAAGAATTAACACAAACGGACTATCCGACCTGATAAACAACAAGTCCACCGCACAGCTTTTAAAGAACAGGGCGGACATTGTTTCGATAAGCCTTAATGCTTCAAATCCAGAAGAATACGCAAAGGTTTCAAATCCTTGCTTTGGTGAAAAGTCCTTTGATGCACTTTTGAAATTTGCGGAGGGCTGTAAGAAAACGGTTCCAAAAGTTATTTTTACAGTTGTCGATGTTATTTCTGAAGAAGAAATAGAACGCTGCAAAATATTATCGGATAAAATGGGCATACAACTTAGAGTAAGAAAATATGACAGTTAGGGAGAATGATTTATGAGTGAGATTTTTTCAAGAGAAACAATTTATAAAGGCGAACCCTGTGTGGAAATGTCCGCTGGCGGATATTACGCGCTGATAATCCCCGCAATGGGCAGCAACGTTATAAGATTGAGGGACACGGTAAGGAAAATCGACGTATTTAGATTTTCAGAGGAGCTTCCTATCGAAACCTATAAGGCATCGCCTGAGGTTTACGGCTTCCCCACACTTTATTTTCCGAACAGACTGGACAACGGCGTAATAGCTACATCTGACGGAGTTTACCGCTTCCCCATAAACGAGATGCCGCCGTACAGCAATTATATGCACGGTTTTCTTCACAAAAGAGTACATAAGGTTAAATCTCTTACGACAGATGAAAAAAAGGCAGCAGCCGTTTTTGAATACCATTATGACGGCAAAGATGAGATGTTCAAATACTTCCCGCTTGAATTTGTTCTTGAAATAAAGTATGTTCTTTCGGAAAACGGACTTGAGCAGTTTTATTCTTTAACAAATCTTTCCGACAAAAAGCTCCCCGTCGGGATAGGCTCTCACACCGCAATAAAGGCTCCATTTGCGGACGGCGGCGATGTAAGGAACATACGCCTTTATGCACCTGTCGGGGAAAAAATTCTTCTTGATGAGAGATGTCTTACAACAGGCGAATTCAAGGAACAAAGCGATTACGACAGACAGTATCCCGACGGAGCAATAAACCCCGCAACGTCGGTAATTGACAACGATATGTACTTTGCGCTTATGGGTAAGCTTGACGGAAAGGACTTTCACGGCGTTGTAGCAGAGGACGTAAAGACGGGCAAAAAAGTCTGCTATGAAACGGGCGAGGAATACGGCTTCTGGATTTTTTGGAACGAATGGGGAAACAAGGGATATTTTTGTCCCGAGCCGATGACTTGGATGATTAACGCCCCAAACCTTACCGTTCCAAAGTCAAAAAGCGGTTATCGCGAAATTTCAAAAAACGAAACCTTTACCGCTTATCAGCACTTTTTCACAAAGGGATAATTTTAATCGTATGTATAAATTGAACATAAAATTTAGTTTAATTTGTATATAGATTTTTGTTTAGCATATTGACCGAAAACGTTTAATATTGTATAATTTTCTATGAATAGAATGAAAAATACTATTTTAAAATATAAAATGAGAGGTTGAATTGAATGAAATTCGGATTTTTTGACGACGCCAACAAAGAATATGTTATCACTTCCCCAAAAACCCCTTACCCATGGATAAACTATCTCGGCACACAGAGCTTTTTCTCACTTATCTCTAACACTGCGGGCGGATACCACTTCTACATGGACGCCAGACTTCGCAGACTTACACGTTACAGATACAACAATGCACCTATCGACATGGGCGGACGTTATTTCTACATAAACGACGACGGCGACGTATGGAACCCAGGCTGGAGTCCATGCAAAACTGATCTCGAAAGCTATGAATGCCGTCACGGTATGGGATATACAATTATCAAGGGCAAGAGAAACGGCATTTCCGCCGAAGCAACATTCTTTGTTCCACAGAACTTCAACGGCGAAATTCAGAAGGTAGTTTTAAAGAACGAAGGCACGTCAGTGAAAACGTTTAAGCTGTTTTCATTCCTTGAATGGTGTCTTTGGAACGCACAGGACGACGGCGAAAACTTCCAGAGAAATTTCAATACGGGCGAAGTTGACATCGAAGGCTCAATAATCTTCCACAACACAGAATATAAAGAGCGCCGCGATCATTTCGCATTCTATACCGTTAATTCGCCGATAAGCGGCTTTGATACGGACAGAGAAAGCTTTATGGGACTTTACAACGGCTTTGGTAACCCTCAGACCGTTATGGCAGGACAGCCTAACAACTCCGTTGCTGACGGCTGGTCACCAATTGCTTCACACTGCATCGACGTTACACTTGAAGCAGGCGAATCAAAGGACTTTGTATTCGTTCTCGGCTATGTTGAAAACGGCGAAAACAAGTGGAATGCCGACGGTTCAATGAACAAGTCAAAGGCTTATGAAATGATGAAGCAGTTTGATACCGCTGAAAAAGCTGACGCTGCTCTTGTTGAGTTAAAGAAGACATGGACAGAGCTCCTTTCAAAATACAGCACAGAAACTCCTGACGATAAAGTCACTGTTTATTTTGTCGTCAGTTTGGTTGTGATTATTGCTGTTTACTTTATTTTGGCAGCAATTCTTGCTTTTATACT
>DAOPYP010000097.1:0-5439 GCA_035352975.1 Oscillospiraceae bacterium | reverse complement strand
TTTCAATTAAGCCCATCAGAATGATTACATCGCTTGGGCTTGTTATTTTTCTGATAAGCATATTCATGCTGATTTATTTCCTTATTAGGCATTTTACGGGTGCAACCGTTACGGGCTGGACGTCGCTTGCCGTATCTCTATGGGCGCTGGGCGGATTACAGCTGCTCGCAATAGGCGTTATCGGTGAATATATCGGGAAAATCTATCTCGAAACAAAGGAACGTCCTAAGTTCATTATTGACGAATATTTAAAATAATTTTTTACAGGAGAATTTTAGAATGACAAAATTACTAAAACTCATATTGCCGTTGGCGGTAATGCTTTCGGCATTTTCAGGCTGTAATAATATAGTTAAAGACAATTCACAGTCATCTCAGGAAACAACTTCTCAGACGGCATCTGAAACTGTGTCTGAAACCACAGCTTCACAAACCGAGGCGAAAAAAGAATTAAAAGGCGACATGACGATAAAAAAAGCGTATAAGCTTCCGGACTTAGGATTCAAAATTGGTTATGAATTTCCTTATCTTGTAGGAAGTAAAATTATAAGTGGAGTAAGAACGGGCGAGGCACTTATAAATTACACCTTTAATGACGAATTTGGCGAATATAATATTGGATTCTATCCGATAGATATAGTTGTAACTGATGCTATTACGGGCGAACAAAATATAATTTATTCCGACGTCATGCAGGATTCATATTTCATAATTCCGGGCAATGATGAAAAGACTGCATATCTTTTATATTTTGAAAAAGCCAATATGGTAGACACGTCAGAGGTTAAATCCATTGAAGATGTTACTAAACATAGAAGGGTTATAAAGATTGACTTAATTAATATGACATATAAGGAGCTCGATTTCTCAAAATATGAAGGAACTCGAATTTTGATTAATCCTTTGGGGGAAAATAAGCTTATAATAACTCAGTTCAAAGAGTTCCCAGTGACTGATAAGGACTTTGAGGGGCGTAATGTCGAATTTAGCTATGAGGACAGCACAGTCGAGTCAAGGACCATTGATATAATGGATTTGGATTCAGGAGAAGTTAAAAATTTCTACTATGATAAAATGGATGAATTTAAGATTATTCCGGGAGAGAAAAAAATTGATAGCATTAGGACTTGTTATTATGATAGTATGACTATTTTTTATACTGAAGAGCTTACGGCGGAAAATACTTATAAATTGGAAATTCAGGTATATGACGAAAACATGAATCTTATATATGAGGATGTTGTTGACAGCATTGACAATTATAAGGACGGAGATTTTATCGACATTAGCAGCGGAGCTTGTAATGGAGATATTTATGTTTCATGGAATAAATGTAAATCTGATGGGACTGATTATTATGCTGATCGTATCTATTATAAAAAGGGCAATACCTATGAAAAATCTCAGCCAAAGATAAGGACAAAAGCCAATGGGGGATATTATCAATATACAACGAAAACACACCCTGAATTTAATTACGGAATAGATCAGTTAACGGATGATACAAACACCTCGACGCAGTTGAAATTATATAATTATTGTACCGAGGAAGAACTTTTTCTTGATATTGATGTTGAGGGTTTTAAAACACCAAAACTTATAACTCATAGTTGGATAGAAAATCATGACGGAAGCGGTAATATGCTTATTGTCGGAAACGGCTCAGACAGGGAAAATAACCTTGAATTCTGGTTTGTGCCTAAAGAGGAAATAAAGCGTGCTCTATACGGTGAATAATAAAAATTAAAACATGATCAGGAGAATTTTATGATGACAAAACTATTAAAACTCATACTGCCGTTGGCGGTAATGCTTTCCACATTTTCAGGCTGCGATAATATTTCTAAGGGTGATTCACAACAACCTCAGGAAACAACTTCTCAGACGGCATCTGAAACCGTATCTGAAACCACTGCGGAACAAACTGAGGCGAAAAAAGAAATAAAGGGCGACATGACGATAAGAAAAGCATACAGACTGGATTACAAAGATTATAATGCTTATCCGACACTTGTCGGAAAAAAAGCGGTAGTTGGAGTAAAAACGGGTGAGGCACTTTCAAAATATAGTATAGTTACCGAAATGGGAAACGATTATGAAATGGGCTTTTATCCGATGGACATAGTCGCTATTGACGGTGTTACTGGGGAGAAAAAGACTGTTTATTCCGACATTATGCTGGACTCATACAGTATTACCCCAGGCACTGATGAAAAGACCGCATTTCTTGAATATTACGACAAGACCAACATGGCTGACACAGCGGCAGTTAAAGCCATGGAGGATGTTCAGAAGCACAGAAGAGTGATAAAGCTTGATCTTGAGAATGGAACGTATAAAGAGCTTGATTTTTCAAAATATGAGGGGAGCATTATAATGCTCAATCCTTTAGGGAAAAAGAACCTTATAATAACTCAGTTCAAGGACGTCCCCGCTACAGCAAAGGACTTTGAGGGGCGCAATATTGAATTCAGCGATATGTACAGCACCGTCAGGTCAAGAGCAATTGACGTAATGGATGTGAATTCCGGAGAAATTAAAAACTTCTCTTATGATAAAATGGCTATGTATGTAATTGTTCCGGGCGAAAAAAGAATGAATATGCCTTTTTATTATGACGATACAGTAATTTATCAGACGGAAGAGATTACTTCGGATAATGTCTATAAAGCAGGCTTTCAGGTATATGATGAAAATATGAGCCTTATTTTTGAGGATGTTGTCGACAGTATTGACAATTATCAAATCGGGAATTACATTAATTTTTCAACCGGTATAAGCAGCGGCGACATTTATGCTTCGTCAAGCAAAAGCAAGGCGACCGCAGAGGGAATAAATACCGAGGAGGATCTTAAAGTAACTTCTTCGTATTATATCTATCATAAAAAGGGTAATACCTATGAAAAATCTGAGGCAGATCCTCCTGCTGACGAAAATATGCCTTTTTACCAGGTTACACCGAAAACGCACCCTGAAATTAATTACTCAATGGTTCAGATAACGGACGACACAGGAACCTCCACACAGCTGAGCTTATCTAATGTGTGCACAGGGGAACAGCTATATCTTGATATTGACGTTGAGGGACTTGAAACGCCTGATCTTATGCACCACAACTGCGTAATTAATAATGACGGAAGCGGAAATATGATTATTCTCGGGAACGGCTCGGACAGGGAGAATAACCTTGAATTTTGGTTTGTCCCAAAAGAGGAAATAAAGCGCGCACTTTACGGGGAATAATATATCTCACATATTCCGTCAGCAATTCATAATATAAATCAAACATAATCGGGAGAATTTATGCGCAAAAGAATGCTCACACTTATAAAAAGCGAAGCGGTATTAATTATTTCATCGCTTGCGGCAGTTATTACAATGTTTTTTGTTCCGCCCGACGCGCAGTATATACACTATATAGATATAAAAGTAATTGTACTTTTGTTTTGTCTGATGGCGGTTGTTCAGGGATTTGTAAAAAACGGATTTTTTGACGTCGTTTCAAAAAAAGCACTTTCCCTTTCGGATAATTCAAAGACAATTTCATTTATTCTGATAATGCTTGTGTTTTTTTCGGCAATGTTCGTTACCAATGATGTTGCGCTTATCACCTTTGTTCCGCTGACGTTCGGGATTTTGGGGAATATCCGACAAAAAAGCCTTATCTTCACCGTCGTTATGGAAACGCTTGCGGCGAATTTAGGCGGAATGGCCACTCCGTTCGGTAGCCCGCACAACCTTTTCGTATACACCTATTATCATTTTTCTCCGCTTGAATTTTTTAAAACGGTGATACCGCCTGCGGCTCTGGGGTTTATAATAATTTCAGTTATTGCGCTTGTGAAGAGATTCGGCGAAACCGCAAAGCCTCACAGCTTCACCGACGAGAAAATGCCGATAAAGCCGCTTGTTATATATTCCGTGCTATTTCTCATAAGCGTTCTCGGCGTTTTGAATGTCATACCGTATTATATTTGTCTTTTTGTTGTGCTTATAACAATTCTTATTGCGGACAGAGCGGTTTTAAAAAACGTGGACTACTTCCTTTTGATAACCTTTGTGGCATTTTTTATTTTCGTCGGGAATTTAGGACGTATCGATGCCGTGAGGGAAAGCATTTCACAGGTTATAAACGGCTCGGAATTTTTCACAGGACTAATACTAAGTCAGGTTATAAGCAATGTCCCCGCAGCGGTTATGCTTTCTGGGTTTACCGAGAATTCAAAGGCACTTCTTTTAGGAGTAAACGTAGGCGGCTTAGGAACTCTTGTTGCCTCGCTCGCAAGCCTTATTTCCTTTAAGCTTTACATAAAAACCGAAAATTCAAAGCCCTTGCAGTATATTCTGATATTTTCTGTTTATAATTTTGCCGTGATGGCGGCGCTTGTCGGCTTTGTGTTTTTTGCGGGAGTTTAAATTATGGAAAAACGAAATTATCAGCGTGAGCTTGACGTTTTGATTAACAGACTTGAAAATAAGCCTAAGCTGCTTCTCCATAGCTGCTGTGCTCCGTGCAGCAGTTATGTTCTCGAATATCTTTCAAAGCATTTTGATATTACTGTGCTTTATTACAATCCGAATATTTATCCCGAAAATGAATATTTTTTCCGTGAAAATGAACAGGAACGCTTTATAAACCAAGTATTTTCTGATGATGTGAAATTTATAAAAGAGATATACAATCCTGATGAATTTTATACCGCTGTAAAAGGATTTGAGGGGATAAAAGAGGGCGGCGAGCGTTGCTTTAAATGCTATCTTCTCCGTCTTGAAAAGACAGCTCAGCTTGCAAAGGAAAATAACTTTGACTTTTTCACGACAACGCTCTCGATAAGTCCTTATAAAAATGCCGAAAAGCTGAACGAAATCGGCGAAGCACTTTCGGAGGAATATGGTGTAAAATATCTCGTTTCCGACTTTAAAAAGAAAAATGGCTATAAACGCTCGACGGAGCTTTCAAAGGAATATAACATATACCGTCAGGATTACTGCGGCTGTATATTTTCAAAAGCTGAGCGGGAAGCTGAAAAAACATAATCATAAAAGAAAAACGCCCCACCGGTCTGCAATCCGTGGAGGCGTTTTCTCCTTTTCTTAAAGAAAAGGATTTATTATATATGGTAATCATCCGATGTTGCAAAATTAAGCGGGAGTTTCTACAGGCTCTTCCTGAGGAATAAAGAACGTAGTCTTTCCCGAAAGGACGCTGACTGTTGCTGTACCGGCAATTTCCTGTGAATTTTCGTCCTTACTGATATTATATGCAATGAAAAGATAATATTCCTCATTATTTATAAAAATATTTTCTTTCAGCTTTATCTCGTATTTTTCGTTCCCGAATATCTCATTGCGGCAGACAAGCTCATACGCTTCTTCGACAGAAATCGTTTCTGGAATGCTTTCTGTTACAATCTCTTCCTCTGGCGAAATATTTTCCTT
>DAOPYP010000096.1:0-5441 GCA_035352975.1 Oscillospiraceae bacterium | reverse complement strand
AGATTGTCATTCTTGTCGCAACATCAGGCGACACCGGAAAGGCGGCTCTTGAAGGCTTTAAGGACGTTCCCGGAACACAGATTATGGTATTTTATCCTGAACAGGGCGTTTCCCCAATGCAAAAGCGCCAGATGACCACTCAGGACGGAGAAAATGTTGCGGTATGTGCAATTAAAGGCAACTTTGATGATGCTCAGAATGGCGTAAAAGCAATATTCACAAACGATGAAATTAAGGCTGTACTTGACAATAACTCAATGATGTTTTCAAGTGCGAATTCAATAAACTGGGGAAGACTTGCTCCTCAGATCATTTATTACATTTCAAGTTATGCAACTTTAATTGAAGACGAAGAAATTAAGCTCGGCGAAAAAGTCAATATTGTTGTTCCGACGGGTAATTTTGGAAATATTCTCGCCGCATATTTTGCTAAGAAAATGGGACTTCCCGTTAATAAGCTTATCTGCGCATCAAACTCAAATAACGTACTTACGGATTTCATTAATACAGGCGTTTATGACAGGAACAGACAGTTCTTCACCACAATTTCACCGTCAATGGATATTCTTATTTCAAGCAATCTCGAAAGACTTCTGTATATCTTGTGCGGACAAAATGATACTCAAATAAATGAATGGTTTACAAGCCTTTCAAAAACAGGAAAATATGAAGTTTCCGATGAGGTTAAAAAAGTACTTCAGGACGAATTCTGTGCAGGATACTGTGATGACAAGCAGACCGAAGTTACGATAAAGAGCATCTTTGAGAAGTATTCATATACCTGCGACACTCACACGGCAGTAGCGGTAAAGGTTTATGAGGATTATAAAGCCAAAACAGGCGATAAAACAAAAACAATTATTGCTTCGACGGCAAGCCCTTATAAATTCAGCGCGAGCGTTCTTGAAGCCCTTGAAGGCGGAACATCTTCACTTGATGAGTTTGAAATGGTTGACAGGCTCAGTGAACTATCAAAATATGAAATACCTGTTCAGCTTCTTGAACTTAAAAACAAGTCTATAAGATTTAACAAGTCCATTGATAAAACAGAAATGAAGGATTTTGTTCTAAGTGTGCTCAAGCTCTAAAAGAATAATATATAAATAATAAATTAATCACTAACATAGGTGTGTTTCCTATGTTAGTGATATTTATAATAACTGTTTAGATAAACATTACAACTTCGAAACTGCTATTTAAGCAGATCTTTTATAAACCTTCGGGATTGTTTCTGATAAAATTCCAGCTGTCAGAAGTCATTTCGTCAAGATTATATTGTGCTGACCAGTTTAAAAGCTTTTTTGCTTTTGAAGTATCGGCGTAGCATTCCGCAATATCCCCCGAACGTCTTTCAGAAAATCTATATGGAATATCTTTTCCGCAGGCTTTTTCGAAAGAATGAAGAACCTCAAGAACGCTTGAGCCTTTTCCAGTTCCGAGATTTATCGTTTCTGTTCCTTTGTTTTCAAAAGCATATTTTAAAGCGTAAAGGTGTCCTTTTGCAAGATCAACAACGTGAATATAATCTCTGACGCCTGTTCCGTCGGGGGTATTATAGTCGTTCCCGAAAACATTGAGCTGTTTTAATTTCCCGACTGCAACCTGACATATATAGGGGAGAAGATTATTCGGAATACCGTTAGGATCTTCGCCTATAAGTCCGCTTTTGTGTGCGCCTATCGGATTGAAATATCTTAGAAGAATAACGCTCAATTCATTGTCGGATTTTGAAATATCAGTTAATATTCTTTCAATCATGACCTTTGTATAACCGTAAGGGTTTGTCGCCGAGGTCGGCATTTCTTCTTCATAGGGAACGGGATTATTCATTCCGTAAACCGTTGCGGAAGAAGAAAATACAATGTTTTTGCAGTTGTATTTTTTCATAGCCTTTAATAGCTCAAGCGTTCCTGTTATGTTGTTTGAATAATAGTCAATCGGTTTTTGAACAGATTCTCCGACAGCCTTGAATCCTGCAAAATGAATAACAGCGTCAATTTTGTTTTCTTCAAAAATCTTACAGACTCCGTTAAAATCAGTTATATCTGTATTGTAAAATACAAAATCCTTATTTGTGATTTTTTTTATTCTGTCAAGAGCCTCAGGCTTTGAATTTGAGAAGTTGTCCATTATTATGATGTTATATCCGTTTTCAAGAAGCTCGACACAGGTGTGACTTCCGATAAATCCGGCACCGCCGGTAACAAGAATATTTTTCATATATATCCTCCAAATAATTGTTATTATTATATTAACTTATTCAACAGGATTTTTCAAGTCAAAATATAAATATCCGTTGATTGAAATTGCTTTTTGTGCTATTATTTATCAAGAGGTGAGTACAGTGATTGCATTTAGCAACGAATGGGACGATATTCTTAAAGGCGAATTTGAAAAAGAATATTACATAAATCTCAGGAATTTTCTTAAAAAGGAATATTCTGAATACAATATTTTTCCAGATATGTATAATATATTCAACTCTCTTAAATATACGTCATACAGTGACGTTAAGGCGGTAATTATTGGGCAGGACCCTTATCACGGAATCGGTCAGGCGCACGGACTTTGCTTTTCGGTAAAAGAGGGGGTACCTCTTCCGCCGTCGCTTCAGAATATATTTAAAGAACTTTATAATGACCTTGGCATTACGCCGCCCAAAGACGGAACCCTGACAAAATGGGCAGGGGAAGGCGTTCTGCTTATGAATGCGGTTCTCACAGTCAGAGAGGGACAGCCTAACAGCCACAAAGGTATGGGCTGGGAAAACTTCACTGATATGGTTATTTCAAAGCTTAATGAACGTGAAAAGCCTATGGTCTTTATATTATGGGGAGCAAACGCGCGTTCAAAGAAAAATCTTATTACCAATACAAACCATCTTATACTTGAGAGCGCGCATCCAAGCCCGTTGTCTGCATATAATGGCTTTTTTGGCTGCCGTCATTTTTCAAAAGCAAATGAATTTTTAAAAGCTAACGGCATGGGTGAAATAAATTGGGATTTAAAAGTTAAATAACTATGGATAATTTTCCTATAAAATGTATCTGTTTTCCCATTAAATGTATCTGTTTTTTGTTGACAAAAAAAACAATGTGATATATAATATAATTTGAGTGTTCATATACTTTTATTGATAAAGAAAAGGCGGAAGAGTTAATGAGTTTAATTGATACTATTTTTGGCTCATACAGCAAAAAAGAATTAAAGCGTATTGAGCCTATAAAGCAAAAAGTACTTGATCTCGATGAACAATATACAAAAATGAGCGAGAAAGAGCTTAAGGGACAGACTGCAATATTAAAAGAAAGATTAGATTCAGGTGAAACGCTTGACGATATTATTCCTGAAGCACTTGCATCATGTCGTGAAGCGGCTTTCAGAGTCTTAGGCAAAAAGCCTTACCCCGTTCAGATTATAGGCGCTATTGTTCTTCATCAGGGACGTATTGCGGAAATGAGAACAGGTGAAGGTAAAACCCTTGTTGCTTGCCTTGCTTCATATCTTAACGCTCTTGACGGAAACGGCGTTCACGTTGTTACCGTTAACGACTATCTTGCAAAAACACAGTCTGAGGAAATGGGTAAGGTTTATCGCTATCTCGGACTTACTATAGGCTGTATCATTCACGACCTTGACAATGACGAAAGACGTGAAGCTTACAATTGTGACATTACATACGGAACAAACAACGAATTCGGGTTTGACTATCTCCGTGACAACATGGTTATTTATAAACAAAACCGTGTTCAGCGTGTGCCTAATTTTGCTATTGTGGACGAAGTAGACTCTATTCTTATAGACGAAGCGAGAACCCCGCTTATTATTTCCGGACAGGGCGATAAGTCCACACAGCTTTATACTATCGTTGATAATTTTTCAAAAAATCTTCTCGGTAAAAAAGTAGTTGAAATGGATACAAAAGAGGATCAGGAAGAATTAAACGACGACTGCGATTACATTATTGATGAAAAGGCTAAAACCGCTACTATTACAAGAAAAGGCATGAAAAAAGCAGAAAGCTTCTTTAAGGTAATAAACCTTATGGATGCCGACAATATGACTCTTCTTCATCATATCAACCAGGCTCTTAAAGCTAACGGCATAATGAAAAAGGATATTGATTATGTTGTAAGCGAAGACGGGGAGATTATTATTGTTGACGAATTTACGGGACGTCTTATGCACGGACGCCGATTCAACGACGGACTTCATCAGGCAATTGAAGCAAAGGAAGGCGTTGAGGTGGCAAGAGAAAGCAAAACTCTTGCAACAATCACATTCCAGAATTACTTCAGACTTTATAAAAAGCTGTCCGGTATGACCGGTACCGCTATGACCGAAGAAGACGAATTCAAAGAAATTTACAAGCTTGATGTTATTGAAATTCCTACAAATAAGCCTGTTATAAGAATTGACCAGCCTGACGTCGTTTATAAGACTGAAATGGGTAAATTCAAGGCTGCTATCGAACAGATTAAGGAATGTCACGAAAAGGGACAGCCTGTTCTTGTCGGAACAATTTCTATTGAAAAATCCGAATTATTAAGCAAAATGCTCAGCCGCACAGGAATCAAGCACGAGGTTCTGAATGCAAAACAGCATCAGAAGGAAGCAGAAATTGTCGCACAGGCAGGAAAGCTCGGAGCAGTTACCATTGCAACCAACATGGCGGGACGCGGTACCGACATTATGCTTGGCGGTAACGCTGAATTCCTTGCAAAGGCAGAACTTAGAAAAAGAGAAATTCCCGAAGAAATTATCAATGAAGCCGTAGGCTTTGCAGATACCGACAATGAAGAAATTTTAAAAGCAAGAGAAATTTACAGAGGGCTTTACGAAAAATACAGAGCAGAGGTTGAAGAAAAAGCAAAGGTTGTTTGTGAAGCGGGCGGACTGTTCATTTTAGGAACCGAACGTCACGAATCAAGACGTATTGACAACCAGCTGAGAGGCCGTGCCGGACGTCAGGGCGACCCCGGTGAAAGCCGTTTCTTCCTTTCTCTTGAAGACGACCTTATGAGATTGTTCGGCGGCGACAGAGTAACCGCAATGATGGATTCTCTTAATGTTGACGAAGATACTCCTATTGAGAGCAGAGTTCTGACCAAGGTTATTGAATCCTCACAGAAGAAGATTGAGGGAAGAAACTTTAGTATAAGAAAGAATGTCCTTAATTACGACGATGTTATGAGCAAACAGCGTGAAATTATATACAAGCAGAGAAATATGGTTCTCGACGGCGAAGATATTCATGATTTTATCCTAAAAATGATAAAGGATATGATTGATGAAACTGTTCATAAATATCTTCTTAATGAGAATGTTCATGACGACTGGAATTTAATCGGACTTCGCGACCATTTTATCGGTATTATTACAGATGAAAAAGATTTTGATTATAGCCCTGAAGAACTTGCTGACGCTAGCATAGACGGAAT
>DAOPYP010000095.1:0-5541 GCA_035352975.1 Oscillospiraceae bacterium | reverse complement strand
CACTAATCGTTTTTTACGTTATTGATATAAGGAAGATACTTGTTAAGGCTGGCGAACCGGGCTGGGCATGTATTGTTCC
Organism: Oscillospiraceae bacterium; assembly: GCA_035352975.1. GTDB lineage: Bacteria > Bacillota > Clostridia > Oscillospirales > Ruminococcaceae > DAOPYP01. The sequence continues at coordinate 5,462 of DAOPYP010000095.1, read as the reverse complement.
TTTTTACAGCACATATGTATTATTCAAGATTACATGGGGTAACGGCTGGCTGTTCTTGCTCACATTAATCCCATTTGTAAATTTTGTAATTCTTATCATTACATATGTAAAGCTTGCACAGGCATTCGGAAAGGGCGGCGGGTTCGCTGCAGGACTTATTTTACTTTCATTCATTTTCCTTCCGATACTTGCATTTGACAGTTCGGATTATATCGGTCCTCAGAACTAATTTCATTTAAATCATAGGGCATCACTTAATTGTGATGCCCTGTTTTTATATCATTGACTTTTTTTATCAATGCTGGTATACTTTAAAGCAATAAAATATAAAAAGGTGAGTATATGAATATAACGGTAGTCGGCTTAGGACTTATAGGCGGTTCATTCTGTAAGGTGATTTCCCGCATGACAGAGCATAAATGCTATGGGATGGATATAAACAGTGATGTGATTCACTCCGCAATAGCTCAAAAAGCGATCATTGATAAGGCAGAAGATGTTTCGCAAAGCGATCTGACGATCATCTGTCTTTATCCCGAAGCGACAATTGAATTTATTCTTAATAACTGCGAAAAATTCAAAAGAGGCAGTATTGTCATTGATTCGTGCGGAATTAAAAAAGCCATAACCGAAAAAGTATCCGAAAAGCTTTTAAAATGCGGCGTTACCTTTATCGGCGCTCACCCTATGGCGGGGCGTGAGTTTTCCGGCTTTGACTATTCAGTTCCGGAACTTTTTGAAAACGCAAGCCTTATTCTTACCCCCGACGAAAATGCAGACGAAGAAAAAATATCTATTGTTAGAAATCTCGCTTATCAGCTTAGCTTTAAAAAAGTGGTTGTAACCACTCCCGAGGAGCATGACAGAATTATTTCATATACCTCACAGCTTGCGCACATAGTTTCGAGTGCATATATAAAAAGCCCGACCGCTCAGGAGCAGTCAGGCTTCAGTGCCGGGAGCTTTAAGGATTTGACGAGGGTTGCAAGGCTTAACGAAAATATGTGGACTTCGCTTTTCCTTTTGAATAAAGAAAATCTTATCTCTGAAATATCGTTGATTATTGATAATCTTAACGACTATAAAAATGCGCTTGAAAGTAGCGATTCGGAAACCTTAAATTCACTTCTCAAGGAAGGGCGTATTCTTAAGGAAAAGTCTATGGAGCTTTAGTTTTCAGATACAATTAGCTTTTTTATCTGAGGAATTTTAAACAGAATTGCCGCACCGACAACGGTAAATATTAATTCGGGGAGCATATATGCGCCGTTGTAAAGCAGGCTGTAAAGATAGCTGTTATCAGTTGAGAAGCCGCTCCAAAGCTCGCCGTATGACTTCCAGATAACTATGCCGCTTATGAAATGAAATGAAAATCTGATGAATATTGCAAGCGCCGTACCGCCAACCCAGCCCGCAAGACCTTTATTCCTGAAAATACCGCCGATACCGATTATGGTATATGCACCGATATAGTCAATAAATATGCACGCAATAAGCATTCCGACTGTAAGTCCCCATCCGAATAAGCCGTCAATTATGCCTTGTCCAAGCTGAATTAATGAGAATATTAACGCCGCTACAAGTCCCTGCTTGACTCCTCGCTTAATGCTGAAAATTACAATCGGCAGCATTGAAAGCAATGTGATTGAGCCGCCCCAAGGCAGTTTAATAATGCGTATGTAGCTTAAAACAGCAGCTAAAGCTATCATTATTGCGCCTTCAACAAGGCAGCGGGTTTTTGAGTTTGTCATTTTAAATTTCTCCTTTTTTATTAAGGGACAACCATTACAGAAAATTAAAAAAGCCTCAGGTTATTTCACCTGAGGCTTAGTTCTTCATAGAAAATACTATTATCCTACGTCGGCATTATCCGAATCAGGTTGTGGGTCGGAACTTACAGTTCCCTCTCAGCCTTTAACAAAAGCTCCCCTTATTTAATTTATATATTAATTATACATTATAAAAATACTGCTGTCAAGACCTTATCCTTTTTTATCTAAGCCTTTTACCATATGAACCTTCAGCATATTTGTCGTTCCCGAAATTCCGAGTGGAATTCCCGCCGTAATTACAACAAGGTCGTCCTTTTCCACAAGCCCGTGCTTTTCAGCCATATCAATTGCGTGGTCAAAAAGCTCGTCGGTGTTTTCCTTTTCCTCGCACATAATAGGCGAAACTCCCCATGAAAGATTCATCTGTCTGCATACCGTTTCGTTTGTCGTACAGCCGATAATCGGTGAAAGCGGACGGAATTTAGATATCATTCTTGCCGTTGAGCCTGTTTTTGTAACCGTAATAATAGCCTTTACGTTAAGGTCGTGTGCGGTTGTTACTGTCGCATGAGAAATTGCGTTAGTTATCGTCTTATTAGCGTCGCTTTCCCATTTTGAAAAGCGGGAAACATAGTTAATATCTTTTTCGGTGGTTTCGGCAATAAGCGCCATTGTCCTTACCGCCTCGACTGGATGAAGACCGGCAGCTGTTTCACCGCTCAGCATAATCGCGCTTGTTCCGTCGTATATTGCATTTGCAACGTCTGTTATTTCGGCACGGGTAGGACGTGCGTTTGTAATCATTGATTCAAGCATCTGAGTGGCTGTAATAACCTGTTTCCCGGATCTATAACCTTTTGAAATTATGCTTTTCTGAATGGAGGGAATAAGCTCAAAAGGAATTTCAACGCCCATATCTCCTCTTGCAACCATTATTCCGTCAGAAACCTCTATAATCTCGTCGATATTGTTTACCCCGTCCATATTTTCAATCTTTGAAATAATTCTCGGAGTGTACCAGCCGAGAGAATGAGTGAATTTTCTAAGATAATTTATGTCAGCCGAAGAACGCACAAAGCTTGCGGCAATGAAATCAAAGCCCATTTTTGAACCAAATTCAAGGTCAGACATATCCTTGTCGCTTAAATACGGCATGGAAAGACATACGCCGGGGACATTTACGCCCTTATTATTTGAAAGTGTTCCGCCGTCAATAACTCTGCAGATTATTTCGGTATCGGCTATTTTTTCAACTTTCATAGAAACAAGTCCGTCGTTTATCAATATCATTGTCCCGATTGAAACGTCATCAGGTAACTTTTCAAAATTAACACATGCTATTTCACTTGTACAAATAATATCTTTTGTTGTGAGCGTAAAGGTATTTCCTGCTTTTATTTCAACGGCTTTATTATCGGCAAACTTTCCTAAACGAATTTCAGGACCTCTTGTGTCAAGCATTGTCGCAATAGGAAGATCAAGCTCCTCACGAAGTTTTTTAACCTGTTCGAAACGCTTTTTAAACATTTCATAGTCACCGTGCGAAAAATTAAAACGGGCAACATTCATACCCGAAAGCATTAAATTCCTTAAAATATCTTCATCATCAGTCGAAGGCCCCATAGTGCAGACGATTTTGGTTTTTCTCATAAAAGCAGCAACCTTTCTAGCTTTTGTAATTTTAAAAATTTACTCCAATATATATTATATATACAAATATTTTTATCGTCAATGAGCAAAATGATAAATAAATTTTAAACATATGCTTAAACTATTGACAAAATCTATTATATCTGTTATAACTGTATTATAATAAATATTACACATATTACCCATGATACACCGCTTCTGAAAGGAGGAAATATATGTACAGCATTGATTTGCAAAGCAGAACCCCTATTTATGAACAGCTTTATAAAAAGATCGTTGAGCTTATAATGAAAAAGGAACTTAAACCGAATGATCAGATTCCGAGCGTAAGAATTCTCGCAAAGGATATCGGGGTAAATCCGAACACGGTTTCAAAGGCATATCAGCAGTTAGAGCATGACGGGATTATCTATTCTCTTGCAGGACGCGGAAGCTTTGTCGCCAAAATAGACAAAAGCTCGATAAAGGAAAAAGCATTCACAAACTTTGACACAGCAGTAACCGAGGCCGTTAACGTGGAAATAACAATAGTCGAACTTATAGAACGGCTCAACAAACGAGAAGGAGAACAGAGATGATTGAGTTAAAAGGTTTAACCAAACGCTTTGATGATTTTGTCGCTCTTGACAATATAGATTTAACTATACCAGAGGGCACCGCGTTTGGACTACTAGGCTCCAACGGAGCGGGTAAATCCACAATTTTAAGAATTCTTTCGGGAATTTACAAGCAGGAAGCCGGCGATGCGCATATTGACGGTGAGCCTATTTTTGACAATGTTTCCGTAAAGGAAAAAGTATTTTTTATCAATGATGAAACTATTCAGTTCAGCAGATTTACATTAATCGAATTAAAGGATTTTTACAAACGATTTTATCCGAAATTTTCGGAAGAAATTTTTGAAAAACTAAAAAATACAATTAAGCTTCCTTCAGACAAGCGAATTGACCAGTTCTCAAAAGGGATGAAGCGTCAGGCTGTCGTTATCATCGGACTTTCATGCCAGACAGATTATCTCCTTTTAGACGAAGCATTTGACGGACTTGACCCTACAATGAGAATTATTGTCAAACGTATGCTGGTTGATGCAATGCTTGACAGAAAACTTACAACAATAATTTCAAGTCATAATCTTAAAGAAATCAACGAGGTATGCGATACCGTCGCTCTTATGCATAAGGGGAAAATAATTTTCAACCGCGACCTTGACAGTGTAAAAGGAAACATTCATAAAGTACAGGCTGCATTTGCGATTGATTACGACAAAGATGCATTCAGCGACCTTGAGGTTCTTCATTATGAAAGAAATCAGAGCCTGACTTATCTTATAATCAAGGGCGATGAGGAAGAAATAAAATCAAAGCTGAATATCAAAAAGCCTTTGGTTCTTGACATAATTCCGCTGACACTTGAAGAAATATTTATTTATGAAATGGAGGGATTGGGATATGACTGCACAGAAATTAACTGATAATACTTATACAAATATGTTCTATAAAATTAAAAGCAACATCAGAATTTCTGTCGTTGCACTGATTCTTAATCTTATTTCAGCTCCTGTAATACTGATAAATATGATAATCTATTTAAAGGCTCAGGAAAAATATAATGCCGCATATATGCTTTATACGCAGGGACTTTTAGCTGAAAATGCTCTTCCCCCATATCCTAATTCTCCCGAAATATATATTGCCGTAGGCGTTTTTGCAACCGCTGCCGCCGTGCTTATCGGTATAGTTATTGCAATGGGCAATTTTTCGTATCTATATAAAAAATCAAATGTCGATATGGTTATGTCGCTCCCTCTTACAACAAGACAGCGTTTTACAAGTGATTTTTTAAGCGGAGCAATAAGCTATCTCGCACCGTTTCTGATGTCGGGGATTGTTTCAATGATAATTTCATTTATCGGAAGTATTGTGGTAAAGGACTGGTCTGAATTTGCCGGTCAGCTAAACGGCTTCTCTTCAATAAATGACCTCGTTGTTAAGCTTATTATCGGCGGATTTTTTATAATGCTTATGGTCTATGCACTTGCGG
>DAOPYP010000094.1:0-5623 GCA_035352975.1 Oscillospiraceae bacterium | reverse complement strand
CTGATGGGCTTAATTGAAAGGCTCGTTATCCCCTCAAACGCAAAGGCAAGCATTTTCTTCAGCGGATATTTTGATTCGCCCGCAAAGCGTTCCTGCCTTTCATACATGACAATGTCGCTTTTATAGCCAATCATGGGGACAATTCCCCTTAAAAATATGTTGACCTCTTTAAAGCTTTCAAGCCCGTCAAGCGCACGTTTTGACATAAGGCGGTAATCGGCGTGGTTGTAGGTAATGTCAACGCCCATTGCCTTTAAAAGCTTATAATATCCCTGTGCCGTGGTTTTTTTGAAAAACGTGTCTTTTTTTCTTGCACTTCTCACGCCGTATACAACGTCACAGCCGCCGAGCCACTTTTCCGTCATTTCGTCGATTGCATTTATGTCGTCCTGTAAGTCCGCGTCGAGTGAAATAGCGGCATCGCACTCTCCCTTAACCGTCATTAGCCCCGCTAAAAGAGCATTCTGATGCCCGCGGTTGCGGGAAAGGTTTATCCCTCTGAAAATATTATTTTCGGCATTGAGATTTTTTATGATTTCCCACGTTTTGTCATTTGAACCGTCGTTGACAAAGCAAATTCTGCTGTCTTCGGATATTTTCCCGCTCTCAATGAGAGCATTCATTTTTCCCGAAAGACGGCGAGCAGTTTCGTTTAGAACCTCTTCTTCATTATAACATGGGATTACAAGAAACAATGTATTTTCCATTTTTACTTCTCCAATTATACAATTAGTATAATTATAGGCGTTTTACTTAAAGCGTAATCTCAGCGTGTCTTGTGACATGACAGCCGACGTTCACCGCAACAGGAAGCCCAGCAATGTGCGTGGGCGCCTGCTCGATGTTCACGGCAAGGGCGGTTACTCTCCCGCCGAAGCCCTGAGGACCGATTCCGAGGCGGTTTATGTCGTTAAGAAGTCTTTCTTCAAGGTCTAAATAAAGCTTTTTCGAGTTTCTGACGGAAATATCCCTGCAAAGCGCTTTTTTCGCAAGAAGCGCCGAATATTCAAAGTCGCCGCCTATCCCCACGCCGACAACTATAGGCGGACAAGGGTTGCTCCCCGCTTTTGAGATTGTGTCGGTTATAAAGCCGCAGATTTCGTCAATCGTCACCGACGGATTGAACATTTTAAGCGTGGACATATTCTCGCTCCCGAAACCTTTGGGACATACCGAGATTTTGACATTTTCTCCGTCCGTGATTACGGTATGTATAATAGCCGGGGTATTGTCCCCAGTGTTTACTCTTTCGAGCGGATCGCCGACTACCGAACAGCGCAAAAATCCCTCGGTATATCCTCGTGAAACGCCTTTGTTTATGCTTTCAAATAAATTTCCGCCCACGAAATGAACGTCCTGGCCTATTTCAAGGAAGATTACCGCCATTCCCGTATCCTGACAAACGGGTAGGCTTTCGCTTTCGGCAACCTCGAAATTGCGGCGGATGTCGCCGAGAACTTCAATTCCCGTCTGGGATTCTTCCTTTGCGGTTGAAGCCTTTATGCAGTTTTTAAGGCTTTCAGGAAGAAAGATATTTGCCTTTATACAAAGGTCGCGGACGACGTTTTCAATATCCTCAACGTTGATTTCTTTCATAATATCACTCCAAGTATAATTATATTTCTTTCAGAACAACTTTCCCGTTCACCATTACAAAAATCGGTTTTGACATAACCTCAAGCGGGTTTGCATCAAACATCACAAAATCGGCGTCCTTACCCTCTTCAATCGAGCCGACAGCCTTGTCAATGCCACTGATTTTAGCCGCATCAATGGTTATTGCCCTGATTGCCGATTCAAACGGAAGTCCGTTTTTTACGCATATTCCCGCGCATATCGGAAGATACTGAACGGGGATAACGGGGTGGTCGGTGCATAAAGCAAGCTTAACGCCGTTTTCATTAAGCTTAAAGGCATTATCGGAGGAAAGCCGCTTCATTTCCGGCTTTGAGCGGTCACAAAGGACAGGTCCCACGACAATTTTTGCATTTTCTTCACCTAAAATGTCGGCGATAAGATGTCCCTCTGTTCCGTGAATTATAACATAGTCAAGGTCGAATTCCTTTGAAATTCTTATTGCGGTAAAAATATCGTCCGCACGGTGACAGTGAAAATGTGCCTTGATTTCCTTTCGCACAAGCGGAAGAAGAGCCTCCGACTTCATATCGAATTCGGGAGGGTCAAGCTCGGAATTCTCCTCAGCGTCCTTAATATCGTGATCATATTTTTTAGCCTTGAAAAGCGCTTCCCTTATAAGTGCGGCGGTAGCCATTCTTGTGACGGGCGTGACATCCTTATCATTATATACAGTTTTCGGATTTTCACCAAGCGAAAGCTTCATTCCGACTGTCCCGAGAATCATATCGTCAATACGCTTACCGTATGTTTTTATCGCCGTGATTTGTCCCGCTATCGGATTGGCACTCCCCGGGCCTGTCAGAACTGTCGTAATTCCGCCGAAAAGAGCCTCCTTAAAGCAGTCGTCCATAGGGTTTATCGCATCAATCGAGCGGAGCTGAGGGGTTACGGGGTCGGTTTCCTCATTTGAATCGTCGCCCTCAAATCCCAGGCCGTCCTCAATCATTCCGAGGTGAGTGTGAGCATCGATAAATCCAGGGTAAAGGTCGCCGCCTTTAAGGTCTATATCATCCTCAGAGGGCGAGCAATCCTCACTGTATAATACTTTATCTATTTTACCATCGGTAATTATAACTGCTCCGTTTTTTATGGTCACGCCACTCATCGTGTGGATATTTCCTTTATATAAAAGCATAGTTTTTCCCTTTATTTCATTTTTTATGTGTATTTATTTTAACATATAAAAAATTGGATTTCAATGAAATCCAATTTGTCGGTTAAATTATTTTCCGCCTGAACGTCTTGCGCCTGATTTACGTTTATTGTCAATGATTTTTTTAAGATCGCACTGCTTTTCTTCGCTGTTCTGTTTGAACTTTGAAAGCATATCCTCAAAAGAGCCGTCTGAAGAAGAGGCAGACCTTTTAGGCTCCCACGCATCTGCTCTGCACGGAGGAGGAGCGCTGGGTGCTTTAGAAATCGGCTTTGAAAAACGGGGACCGCTTTTATTGTCCCTGAAATCCTTTTTAAAGTCTTTTTTGAATTCTTTTTTCGGAGGTGCTTCGACAGTCTGTTTTATCGAAAGGCTTATCTTCTTATCGTCGCCGATAGTAAGGACCTTTACTTTTACTGTCTGTCCCTCCTGGAGGTGATCTTTTATTTCATTTACGAAAGTATTTGCGACCTCTGAAATATGAACCATTCCCGTTGTTCCCGGTTCAAGCTCCACGAATGCCCCGAATTTTGTTATGCCTGTGACTTTCCCGTCATAGATTTTTCCGATTTCCAGCTGCATAAAGAATTTTAAATCCTCTCTTAAAATAATACGTTTTTGTTTAAAGCCCCTGACATCCGCTAATTGCGTGACGTGTCATAAAATCTTCTCTCACTCGGATAAGCATAGTTCAGCTTGTCGATAGCGATTTTCTCCATATACTGCTTTTCGTCATCAATTTCAAGAAGTCTTTCATATTTCTGATTGTCTTCAATGAGCTGTTCTTCCTGCTGTTTTAATAACGCAAGCTGTTCCTTTTTTTCGGCAACAGAAGCCTGACAGGTGATTACCGAAACAAGTGCGGCACCGACAAAAGCCAAAAAAGCAAGTCTAACGAGTCCTTTGAGAAACAGACCGTTTTTCTTTTTTTCTGCGGCTATTGTTTTCAATTCGTTTCACTTCCTTTTTTCCTTTTTTATTCCGAGCAATTTTATGTGTAGGTTTATTATACATCATTCTATGCGTATCTTTCAAGAGTATTTTTTTATTGTTTATGTCTTTTTTAAAATTTGAGTAAATACCCACAAAAAAAGCCGTTATTTTTTGACATATTAACCCTAGAAAATTTATTATCGGAGCTAAAAGGATACGATATATAAATAAAAAAATTGATCTTATTGTTAAAACTATCTTTCTGACGGCACCGACGATAACATTCCCGACAGTAAAATGACAAAGAAGAAAACCGAAAATGTTACCCAAAAGATAATATGACCTTACCTCGCCCCTTGAAAGCTCGACCGAAAAGACAAAAAGTGAAAGCCCCCAGATTATGCAGAAAAGAATATCCTCTAGGGCAATCATAACCGCCTTGTGAGGAATTATCGCCCTGAAAACACGAAAAAAATCATAGACTATGCTGAGCGCTGCCCCTAAAAGAACGGAGTAGAGGAAAAGAACGCACTGCTGTGACGGGGTGAAGAATGTTTCGAGAATGTCTTTTTGCATATATTTCTCCTGTCATTCAGCTATCTGAAAAGCTTCCCGAAAAATCCGAGAGTGCCGCGCCTGTCCTTATCGCCGTAGGTAAGCGCCCATATATCGCCCTCGACAGACATTTCCCCCGTTTCGACATCAAGTCCGTTGACGTGGAGATTTTTCCCCTGAATAGTCAGTTCGCCCATCTGTGTGTAAAGAATGACAGTTTTTTCATCAAAGCTGTCCACATCGGTAACGCCCGATATTGAGAGCTTTTTTCTGTTTTCAAGAATGAGATTATGCGGTTTGTTTTGTTCTGACGGCATTAAAATTCCCCCTTTTTTAAAAGTTTATGCTTTTAAAAAGGGGGATATGCCTTATATGATATTGAAAAGTCTTTTCGTGTTTTTTGTTGCGGTGTCGATGATTTCCTGTGCGGATAAGCCTTTTAGCTCGCCGATTTTCGCCGCCGTATAAGCAATCATTCTGCTGTCACAGCGTTTCCCGCGGTTCGGCTCGGGCGCCATATAGGGACAGTCAGTTTCAAGAAGAAGTCTGTCAATCGGAATTGCCATAACCGCCTCCTGAGCTTTTCTTGCGTTTTTAAAGGTGACAACACCAGTGAAACTTATATACATTCCGAGGGCGAGAACTTCCCTTGCCGTTTCGGCTGAGCCTGAAAAGCAATGCATAACACCCCTCGGCTTATACTTTTTAAGGATATTCATACAGTCGGCTGTTGCGTCCCTTGAATGGATAATAACGGGGAGATTATGCGCTTTTGCCATATCAAGCTGTCTTTCAAAGGCGTAAATTTGCTTTTCCCTGTCGTATTCCTCATAGTGATAGTCCAGCCCGATCTCACCGACGGCAACAACCTTTTCTTCCGACATAAGCTTTTCGGCTTCAAGAAAATCCGCCTCTGAAGCGTACGGAATGTCCTCAGGGTGAATCCCGACGCTTGTATAAAAGAAATCGTGTTTTTTCGCATACGAAACGCCGAATCGGTTTGTTTCGGCATTTGTTCCCGCATGGAGAAGATAGCTTACTCCGCCGTCTTTCATTGCCGAAAGAATTTCCTCTCTATCCTCATCGAACGCTTCGTCGCTGTAATGACAATGTGAATCAAAAATATTCTGCATTTTAATTTTCCTTGTGATAAATTATCTTATTTTTGCACCGCAGGGCAGATCCTGATCCGGGAAAACGACCTTTGCGGAGCCGTCGGGAGCATCTGCGGCAAGAATCATTCCGTTGCTTTCAACGCCTCTTAATTTTACCGGCTTCAAATTAGCGACAACAATTATTTTTTTACCAATCAGGTCTTCGGGCTTGTACCATGCGGCAATTCCC
>DAOPYP010000093.1:2489-5683 GCA_035352975.1 Oscillospiraceae bacterium | reverse complement strand
TTTCGGTATATCTCTATTATACCACTTTGTCTAACAAAAGGGGGGCATTTCAAATAAATCGGAGCGGTATTTTTATTTAATTAAAATTAGAAATTATTTTTATTTTCAGATTCATAATAAGCGGAAAGATTTTCATTGGTAATTACGCATAAGCAGATGATTAGGGACAATATAGCAACTACTGAACAGGATATAAGTGAAAAAAATGAAGTAAGTTCTGATATTTTTTTAATGATATTAAATAAATTAATTGCGGAATAAATTACGTCGGCAAGAAATAATAACATTATTAATGTTTTTAATTTAGTTGTTTTTGCAAAAATTAATAGTGAAAAAATAAAAACCACTGCTGCAAAAATATAATTATAAGAAGAGGTCATCAGCATTAAAAGACTTGAAATCACACCCAATGCGCATAAAAGAACTGCTTTGGCGAATCCTTTTTTAATTTTTTCCTGTTTTTTTGTTTCAAATACTTTGTCAATAGATTTTTTGTCGGCATTGCTTACTGAATTGTTAAATGCATTGTTAAAATCAGCAGGCTTGTTAAATGCTTCTGAAAATAATTCTGCGGGCTTGCCCATGTCTTCAAGTACAGGGGGCTTTACCATTTCTGATAGACTATCACCTGTGTATTTATTACTGTTTGATATGCCGATGTCCTCCATAATTTTCTCCCTTCATCTCTCAAAGGCGCTTAAACGTTTAAGTTTGCATATTTTTCCTATGTTAAACGTTTAAGTACCTACGGTTTAGCAATTTCTGCACGGTTCAGCAACAATTTATGGTTAACTTATACGTTTAAGTATACAGAAGACTTATATTTTTTGCAATATACAAAATAAATAAAAATCGTCATAATATAAAAAAATAATGTATTCTATTTGTATAAATTTAATAGAATACATTATTTGTTAACAAATTATCTTTCTAAATTCTGATCTCGTGAAGGTCCAACTCCGACCATTACGATAGGACATTCACAAAGCTCTTCAAGACGTGAAAAATAATCCTTGCAAGCCTTTGGAAGTTCACTGAACGATCTGCATACCGATATATCTTCTTTAAAGCCAGTTATTTCTTCATAAACAGGTTCACAGCCTGCAAGCTCCTCAAGTGTAGGAGGAAAATCGCGGGTAATTGTTCCGTCGGGCTTTTTATAAGCGACACAGATTTTTAAAGTATCAAATCCGCTTAAAGTATCAAGCTTATTTACCGCAAGTCCAGTAAGACCGTTAACACGCACGGCGTGTCTTAAAATTACAGAATCAAACCAGCCTGTTCTTCTAGGACGGCCTGTTGTTGCGCCGAACTCGTTGCCCTTGTTTCTTATTTCTTCGCCGATTTCGTCGTTAAGCTCTGTCGGGAAAGGTCCTGCGCCTACGCGTGTTGTATAAGCCTTTGCAACGCCGATAACGCTGTCAATCATTTTCGGGCCTATGCCTGTACCTGTGCAAACTCCTGCAGAAAGCGGATGAGATGATGTTACATAAGGATATGTCCCGAAGTCAATGTCAAGAAGTGTTCCCTGTGCGCCCTCAAAAAGAATATTTTTTCCGGCTTTGCTTGCTTCATATGTGAGAACGGAAACGTCGTCGACAAACTTTTTAAGGCGTTCGCCATATCCGATATAGTCGGAGATTATTTTATCAACATCAAGAGCCTTTCCGCCGAAAACTGCCGTAATGATTTTATTCTTGGCTTCGCCGACTTCTTTAGCTTTTTCGGCGAAAACCTCCGGGTGAATTAAATCATACATACGGATTCCGCATCGCTCAGCTTTATCCATATAACATGGGCCTATTCCTCTGCCCGTTGTTCCGATTTTTGCTTTTTCGCTTCTTGCTTCTTCGGAAAGCTTGTCAATCTCAGTGTGCCACGGCAGGATAATATGCGCACGAGGATCAATTTTCAGCTTGTCAAAGCAAACTCCCCTTGAGGATAGTGAATCAATTTCTTCAAGAATTACTTTAGGGTCAATGACTACTCCGGCACCTATAAGACAAAGCGTTTTAGGATAAAGAATCCCTGACGGAATAAGGTGAAGCTTATAAACCTCTTTGTTAGCTTCGACTGTGTGTCCGGCGTTGTTGCCGCCCTGAGAACGTACCACAACATCAGCTCTCGATGCAAGGATGTCAATAATTTTCCCTTTTCCTTCATCGCCCCACTGAACTCCTACGACTATATTTGCAGGCATAACGGAACCTCTTTTCATTTAGTAAAATAATACAGCATATAGTATATCATATTTTTTTAAAAAATTCAAGCAAAATAAAAATGCATTTTCTTTTTTTGAAAATGCATTTTTGTAAACGTTTTAAAATGAAAGTAAAATTTATCTTTTTTCACAGATAAATTTCATTGCGGTACGGTCTTCACCGTCAATAACAACACTTGCGAATGCGGGAATACAGATTAAATCAACTCCTATAGGAGCAAGATAACCTCTTGCGATAGCGATAGCCTTGACCGCTTGGTTTGCTGCACCGGCCCCCACAGCCTGTACCTCAACAACATTTTTATCTCTTACGACACTTGCAATAGCGCCTGCTACAGAATTTGGCGTGGAATGTGATGAAACTTTTAAAATTTCCATAGATGTCCTCCTGTAAATTTAGTCCTGAAATTTATGTAAGTTTAGTTTAAAGTGATATTATGATAAAAATTATATTATAAATAATTAAAAAAATCAATAGTTGAGTAATATTTTGGCAATTAGGATATAATTAGTCGCTGAATATTGGTACATTTGCCTAAATTTTTATCGAATTCTATGACAACAGCGTTCAAAAAACAAGGTTCTTCTGATTCCTGAAACTGTACAGGAAAATGAGTTATCATTTTTTTTAGTGCAATTTCGGTTTTTACGCCGAGAATGGAATTTTCCGGTCCTGTCATGCCAACGTCCGTGATATATCCGGTATGGTTTTTGAAAATACATTCGTCTGCGGTCTGAACGTGGGTGTGAGTACCCATTACGGCGGTTACGCGTCCTTCAAGATGATGCCCCATACATTTCTTTTCGGCGGTTGCCTCCGCATGAAAATCGACAAATATATTCGGATGTAAAAAAACTGATCTCCAGGGAATTCATATTGGCGAATGGTTTGAAGCTGATGAAACATTTTTAGCCGGCATTAAAGATATTAATACAGCCAGAAAAATCCATTACACCGGTTTTATACGGTTTA
>DAOPYP010000093.1:0-2479 GCA_035352975.1 Oscillospiraceae bacterium | reverse complement strand
TTAAGAAGCTCGTCGATTGCCGTAAAGGGATTTTCAATCGGCTCCATATAAACAATACCCATAAGGTTTATAACTGCAACGGAGCAGTCGCAGAAATCAAGAACGCAGTATCCCTTTCCGATTACATCTTTATGGTAATTTAAAGGGCGTAAAAGACATTCGGAAGTATCATAAAGGTCAGATGCCTCCCTTCTTCTGAAGCAGTGATTTCCGGTGGTAATAACATCGGCACCGTGAGAAAAAAGGAATTCGGCAGAATTTTTCGTAAGTCCGTTGCCCTGTGCTGAATTTTCACCGTTCACGACAGTAATATCTATTGAGTGCTCTTTTTTTATATTATAAATTTTTTGTGCAAAAAAATCACAGCCGCTTTTCCCGACAATATCCCCAACAAATAAAAGTTTCATATATTAATCCCTTTCAGTTTAAGCATTTTATATTTTTTATAGTATACCATAATTTTTTTAAAAATGAAATATATGTTTATTTTATTATCGTAATACTTGAAATAATAATTTATTAATGATATAATTTAAGAAATATCCGCCAATTAATCAAAAAAGGATGTGATTTTAGTGCTTACAATTGAAAATCATCTCGGTTCAATTGATATTTCATATGAATATCTTGCATCGCTGATAGGCAATACGGCAACAAGCTGTTTCGGAGTGGTCGATATGAATTTAAGCGGCGCAAAGCAGAATTTTCTGTCCGTAATAGATAAAACTAAAAAAATAGACAAGGGCGTTGTTATCAGGGTTTCAAAGAACAAGCTGGACATAGACCTTCACATTACGGTGAGATTCGGAACAAATATCAAAGCGATTGTTGACAGCATAATGAATAAAGTGAGATATACCATTGAAGAATCTACGGGGATTCAGGTTTCAAAAGTCAACGTTTTTGTTGATGGAATGATTTCTTAAATAATATCTATTGCCGCTGAAATGATTTGACAATATGTTTTTTCGGCATTTTCTGAAAGGATTGAAAATAAAGTGATAAAAGGGAATATGCTTCGTGACGCCTTTATGTCGGGGGCGATAAGCATAGCTAATAAAAAACGTGAGATTGACGAGCTTAACGTTTATCCTGTGCCGGACGGTGATACAGGCACAAATATGTCGATGACAATGAGCAACGCACTTAAAGAGCTGAGGCTTATGGACAACAGCGTTACCGTTTCACAGGTTGCTGATGCAACCGCTTCGGCGCTTTTGAGAGGGGCAAGAGGAAATTCCGGTGTAATTCTATCTCTCCTTTTCCGCGGATTTTCAAAGGGACTGAGCGGCAAAAAAACCGCTACCCCCGAGGATATGTCAAAAGCACTTCAATTTGGTGTTGATGCCGCATATAAAGCCGTTATGAAGCCGACTGAGGGTACAATTCTTACCGTTGCGAGAATGGCTGCAAAAAAAGCTGATGAGATTTATAAAGACTGCAAGGATACCGCAGAATTGTGGGAAGCGGTATGCGAACAGGCGAATATCACTCTTGCCGAAACCCCTGAAATGCTGCCTGTTCTAAAAAAAGCTGGCGTAGTTGATGCGGGCGGTCAAGGGCTTGTCGTTGTGTTTGAGGCAATGCTTTCTGTATTCAAGGGTAAAAAGGTTGCAGCCGAAGCTATTCAGACAAAGGATGTTACCGTTATTGAATCAACAGGCGTTGTCGGAAATGTAGACGAAGAAATAACCTTCACATACTGTACGGAATTTATTGTTCAGAAAAGCGAGGGCTGTAAGGATCCGCTTGCTCTGCGTGCCTTTCTTGAAACAATCGGCGACTGTGTGGTTGTTGTCGACGACGAGGAAATAATAAAGGTTCACGTTCATTCGGATCATCCCGGAAAAGCTCTCGAAGAAGGAATAAAATTCGGTATGCTTGTAAACCTTAAAATAGAAAACATGAGGGAACAGCACAACGGCAAAAAGCGTGAGGCTATCCGTCAGGGCAAGCCTCAGGAATTCGTTCCTACAAAGCCCTCAAAGCAATATGGGTTTGTAGCCGTTGCGGCAGGAAGCGGAATTGAAGAAATGTTCAAGGATCTTGGCGCCGACTGTATTGTACGCGGCGGACAGACAATGAATCCGTCAACGGACGATATTCTTCAGGCTATTATGGCAACTCCCGCTGAAACTGTTTTTGTTCTTCCCAATAACAAAAATATTATTATGGCTGCCGAACAGGCGGTAAAGCTTGCCGACAGAAAGGTTTGCGTTCTTCAGACAAGGACAATTCCTCAGGGCATTTCGGCACTTTTAAGCTTTGACCCCGAAGCGGATTTTGACCAAAACAGAATTACAATGACAAAGGCACTTGAAAAGGTTCAAACGGGACAGGTTACCTTTGCCGCAAGAAATTCTGATTTTGAGGGTAAAGATATTAAGCAGGGCGAAATTCTTGCACTTGAAAACGGGAAGCTTTCATTCACTGAAAAAAATGTTTTAAAAGCGGTTTACAAGCTGACAAGAAAGCTTAT
>DAOPYP010000092.1:0-5698 GCA_035352975.1 Oscillospiraceae bacterium | reverse complement strand
ATACATACATACATACATACATACATACATACATACATACATACATACATACATATATATAATATAATTATGCCTTTTTATATAAGATAAATTTAAGCTGTCCTCAAACATTTTTGTTTTGGGGACAGCTTTTATTATATTTTTTAAAAAAGAAGGTTTTAAAATGAAGAATAGTAAAAAAATAATAGCAGCAGCATTAGCTCTCGCAATTATGCTTGTCGGTTGTGCAAATACTAAAAATGCTACCGCAAGTGCCGATGTTTCCGAAACCTCGACTGACGAAACAGTGATTACAGAAACAACAACGGCAATTCAGACAACCACGGCAGAAGAAACCACAACAGCCACAACAACTACCACAGCAGCAACCACAGTGACCACAACCGTGCAGACAAGTGCCACGACAGCAAAGCAAGCTGTTGCTACTACTGCAAAGCCTGTAACAACAGTTAAACAAAATGTTACAACGGTGAAATCGGTAACAACAACTAAAGCACCGATAACTACAACCACAGCTGCTACAACAACTAAAGCACCAACTATCACTACAACAGTTGCAACAACATTAGATGTTTATCAAAGAGCAGAAATTCGTAAAAAAATTGAGGAAAAAAATAAAGAATTAGAAGATATTTATAAACTACAAAGAGATATGGAAACTCAAGTTGAGTTACTAAAAGTAGAACAAGCTAAAGTTAAAAAACTTATATCATATGCCGAGTCTAAAAATGATGAGTCTAACTTAGCGACTCTCACTATCTTAGATAAAAAATATGACTCATTGTATTTAGATTACTTTGATAAATTAAAAGAAGTTCAAGAACTTATTCGAAATAAAATGTCTGAAATTAGTGAACTAAAAGAACTCGCAGGTGATGAGTAATATGTACCTTACTACTTGTTTAAAGAAGTCAAGTTGTTAGTAGTAAGCACACAAAATATATAATAATAGCGTAGAAAGTATTATATTTATTCCATAGACAGTAAAAAAATACATAAGCGTGCAGAATAGTCTGTATTTCTTAGCTGACGACGTAACATTGACAAATGTTGAATATAATGGTAATATATTCTTAAAACAAAAATTGGGGGTTATTATCATGGAAGAACTAGGAGCATTACTCGGCGGGGGAATTACTCTTATAATTAGTTTGGCATATCTAGGGATTGCACTTTTTTTAATGGTTCTCTATATAAAGCTTGCGCTAAGGGGAATAAAGGCACTCGATATTTACATAAATAAAAATCAGCAGCCGCCTCAACAGGACTTTTCTCAGCCAAACTATCCGCCGCAGAATTTTCCCGACAATCAATAAAATAAAAAAAGTGTTGACAAAGCAATTTTATGATGCTATAATAATAAAGCTATCGTATTCTAAAGACAGCAGGTAGACGTAATTGTCGGAAATCCTGCCGAGGAAAGATTGCAAAGTTAACAAAAAACTTTGTGTCCTTTCTTTTTTAGAAAGGACTTTTCTTTTTGAATACCGATTGGTTTATAACTTTATCGGAGGTGAAAATATTATGCCAAGTGAAAAGGTTTTGCTTCAGAAACAGGGAAAAGTAGCTGAACTTACCGAACTTCTTAAAAATTCTGCTGCCGGTGTTATTGTTGATTACAAGGGAATCACAGTTGCACAGGACACAAAATTAAGAAAAGAATTAAGAGAAGCAGGAATCGAATACCGCGTTGAAAAGAACTCTCTTCTTCGTTTCGCTATGAAGAATGTAGGTCTTGACGGTCTTACAGACGTTCTCGAGGGAACAACTGCTATCGCTGTAAGCACAGGTGACCAGACTGCTCCCGCTAGAATTCTCGGTAAATTCTCAGAGGACTGCAAGGGTGAGAAATTCTTACTTAAAGCTGGCTTCATCGACAAGGAAATTTACGATGCAAAGGGCGTTGTTGCTCTTTCAAAGATCCCTTCAAAGGAAATTCTTCTTTCACAGCTCGTTGGCTCGCTTCAGGGTCCTATGCAGAAGCTTGCTGCTATTGTTAAGGCTGTTGCCGACAAAAAGGCTGAAGAAGGCGCTGCATAATTTTGCGGCTTTATTAGAGCCCGTTTTATTATGCGGGTAAATTAAATTAAAAATTAAAAGGAGATTATTATCATGGCTTCTGAAAAGATTTTAAAATTTGTAGAAGATGTTAAGGCTTTATCCGTTCTTGAGCTTGCTGAACTCGTTGAAGCAATCCAGGAAGAATTCGGTGTAACTGCTGCTGTTGCTGCAGCTCCTGCTGGTGCTGCTGTTGCTGCTGAAGCTGAAAAGACAGAATTCGATGTAATTCTTGCTTCATTCGGCGAAAAGAAAATGGACGTTATCAAGGCTGTTAAGGAAATCACAGGCCTTGGACTTAAGGAATCAAAGGAACTCGTTGAAGCTGCTCCTAAGGCAATCAAAGAAGGCGCTTCAAAGGCTGACGCTGAAGAGCTCAAGGCTAAGCTTGAAGCTGCTGGCGCAACAATCGAACTTAAGTAATTCCTTAAAATTATCCGCTTAAAGAATAATTTGTATAAACAGTATGATACTTATAATATCATGCTGTTTATTTTTTACGAATTCAAAACAAATGTTTGATTTTTAAATTTTTATATGATATAATAAATTGAAATATTACTTCTATATAATTCCGAGGTGTTAAAGTGACATTTTCATTAAAAAATCCGGATAAAATATATCTCAAAGTCTTTTTGACAGGCTTTGTTGTTTTTTATATTGTTATGCTCCCGATGATTGCTTATAATAAGGGGATTTTCCTTTATTACGGCGATTTCAATTCACAGCAGATTCCTTTTTATCAGCTTGCCCATAACGCAGTGAGGAACGGCGATTTTTTCTGGAACTGGAACACAGACCTCGGCGCAAACTTCATTGGTTCATATTCCTTTTACCTTTTGGGGAGCCCTTTTTTCTGGCTTACAATCCCCTTCCCCGATGCTGCCGTGCCCTATCTTATGCCGGTGCTTCTTGCATTTAAATATGCAACCGCCTCATTAACCGCGTTTATGTATATAAAACGCTTTGTGAGAAATTATAACGCCGCATTTATCGGCGCACTTCTTTATGCTTTTTCGGGCTTTCAGTCGTACAATGTCTTTTTCAATCATTTCCACGATGCAACCGCATTTTTCCCTCTTCTTCTTATCGCGATGGAAGAAAGAATACAAAATGACAGAAAAGGCGTATTTGCGCTTGCTGTGGCACTTTGTGCAGTTGTCAGCTATTTCTTTTTTGAGGGCGAAGTCATATTCTGTATCATTTATTTCATAATCCGGAGCTTTTCGCCCGACTTTAAAATCACTCCGAAAAAGTTTTTTATGCTTGCGGGTGAAGCCGTAATCGGAATTATGCTTGCGGCGTTCATGCTTTTGCCGTCGCTCCTTGCAATTGTCGATAATCCAAGGACAGCCGAAAGACTTCTCGGCAATGACCTTGTCGCATATAATGACAAAATGAGGATACTGCGCATTATACAAACCTTCTTCATGCTCCCTGACATTCCTGCAAGACCTAATCTTTTTGCATCGGAAACCGCAAAATGGGCTTCAATCGGCGGCTATCTCCCTCTTTTCTCAATGGCGGGGGTAATAGCTTTTATGAGGGGTAAGTCAAGTCACTGGGCATCAAGGATAATAAAAATATGCATAGCAATGGCGTTTATCCCGATACTGAACAGCTTTTTTGCAGGCTTCACAAGCTCTTATTATGCACGCTGGTATTTCATGCCGATACTTATTATGGCGATGATGACCGCATATGCAATCGACAATTCCGAGCTTGATTTAAAATACGGCGCATACTTTTCTGCGGCGGCGGTAGTTATTTTTGCAGTTATCGGGACTTTGCCGTCGAAAATCGACGATAAAATAAAATGGTTTTCACTTCCGAAATATCCGATTTATTTCTGGATAACAATTGCTGTCACTATGGCTTGCGCGGTAACGCTCATTATACTGCTAAGGAAATCAAAGCGTGATGAGGAGTTTATAAAAAAGCTTTCGTCGATAGCCATTGCCGCTTGCTTTATATGCACGGCAACTACCGTTTGGTACGGCGTCTCAAACGGACCGTACCCAAAGCCGTTCATCAGCGAGGCGATTAACGGTGCTAAAAACATATCTCTCCTCGAATCTGATTTTTACAGAATAGACATTAGCGAAAACATGGACAATTACCCTATGTCATGGGGAATATCGTCTATGCGGGCATTCCAGAGCGTTGTCCCCGCATCTATTATGGAATTTTATCCGACCGTCGGGGTTACGAGAGATGTCGCTTCAAGGGCGGATACCTCAAAATTCGGACTGAGAGGACTTTTTTCGGTAAAGTATTATTTCAATTATCTTAACGAAGACGGAAAAGAAGAAAAAGCATTGGATATGCCGGGCTTTGAATATTATGATACTCAAAACAACTTTAAGATATATGAAAACAAATATTACGTTCCTATGGGCTTCACCTTTGACTATTATATAAGTGAGGAATTGTATTTAAAGCAAAGCGACGCATACGCGGACAAAATCCTAATGAAAGCTATCGTCCTTAATGACGAACAGATAAAAAAATATTCGGACATATTAAAGCCGCTTGACAATTCGGAGCTTAACCTAACCTCATACGATCGTTATCTTAGCGACTGTGAGGAAAGGTCAAAAACCGCCTGCTCTTCATTTAAAGAGGATACGAAAGGCTTCACCGCAGAAATTACGCTCGAAAAAGATAACCTTGTATTTTTCAGCGTTCCTTACGATAAAGGCTTTACCGCAAGTGTTGACGGAGAATCAGTCACCGTCGAAAAAACTGACATAGGCTTTATGGCGGTTAAGGTTCCCGCGGGCGAGCATATTATAAGGTTTAACTATTTCCCACAAGGGCTTAAAACGGGATTTTTAATTACGCTCGGCGGAATTCTAGTTCTTCTGGCATATCTTTTCATTTTCAGAAAAGAAAGAACAATCAAAAAAGAAAATCACTATGACTATAACTGATTAAAGAGGTATTCATATGCATCTGTTTGAAGAAATGATAAGCTCCGAAACATTATATAACGGCAGGGTTATTGATTTGAAAAAAGACACCGTTCTCCTCGAAAACGGGACATATGCAACCCGTGAGGTTGTCGAGCATTCTGGGGGAGTATGTGTTATTCCTGTTATGGAAAACAACGATTTATTATTTGTGAAGCAGTTTCGTTATCCGTTTTCTGATGTTCTTTTGGAGCTTCCAGCTGGGAAACTCAACAAAGGCGAAGACCATTTTGAATGCGGGAAGAGAGAGCTTTTAGAGGAAACCGGCGCTGTCCCCGACGAATATTCTTATCTTGGTCTGGTTTATCCGACGACGGCATATCTTACCGAAAAAATATATCTTTATATCGCAAAGGGACTTCATTTTTCCGAACAAAAGCTTGATGACGACGAGTTCCTCGACGTTGTGAGCATTCCGCTTGACAAAGCATTTGAAATGGTTATGAATGACGAAATACGCGACAGCAAAACGCAGATAGGCATTTTAAAAGCGTATTATCTTCTTAAAGGCAAATAAAAAAAGCGGACGAAAAACGTCCGCTTTAAGGGAAAAATTATGCTTCGGATTCTGCCTGCTGCTGAGCAAGATGATTTTCATATGCTTCGAGAATCTGACTTTCAACCTGCTGACGTGCCTCGGGCGAAATCGGGTGAACAATATCACGGAA
>DAOPYP010000091.1:0-5715 GCA_035352975.1 Oscillospiraceae bacterium | reverse complement strand
TATCGGAGTTGACCTTGCAAAAGGCAAATACAGTACGGGTTACATAAACGTCTGCGAAATATGCAGGAACAAAAGAAAATGCCCCGAACGAAGGGGCATTCAATGCACAAATTTTGAAAGGATTTGAAAACATGAAAATAGAAAGGAGTGGGACACGAAGCAATGCTTGAAATAAAGCCTATTCATTTAAGGCCTGCTCGGGAATACGTGAAAGAGCATCACCGCCACAATATACCGCCCGTTGGTGGAAAATTTGCAATTTCTTGTTATGAAAATGGGCGGCTGTGCGGTGTCGCAATATGCGGAAGACCTACGGCGCGGCGACTGGACAACGGGGAAACGCTTGAAATTTATCGTAACTGCACGGACGGTACGCGAAACGCTTGTTCAAAGCTATATGCCGCTTGCATCCGAACTGCCCGCGGTATGGGGTACAAAAAGGTGATTACATACACGCTTGAAAGCGAAGGCGGGGCTTCCCTTCGAGCGGCAAACTTTTTCTTCGCGGGGCAAGCTGGCGGCGTTGCTTGGACGGGGACACGGAAGCGGGACTACTACATTTCGCCGGAGGAAATGAAAAACCGCTGGGAATATGCGGTTTAACGAAATATGCAGAAACAAAAGAAAATGCCCCGAACGCAGGGGCATTCAATGTACAAATTTTGAAAGGACTTGAAAACATGAAAATTGAAGTTAAAATCAGAAAAACATTCGCGGAGGGACCTCTTAAGGCGATCGTTTCTGTAACGCTTGACGGCTGTATTGCCGTTCACGATATGAAAATTATTGAAAGAGCCGACGAAAGCGGGCCGTTCGTAGCAATGCCGTCAAGAAAAGACGAAAACGGATATTTCAGAGATATATGTCATCCGATTAATGAGGAATTCAGAAAAGAAATCACCGACGCCGTTCTGAACGCTTATGAGGCTGAAAATCATGACAAAAATAATACTAAGTCTTAGGGGAAAGTATTTCGCGGGAATAATAAGCGGGCTGAAAGATTGGGAAATCCGCAAGACTTATCCCAAAAGGCGGGGAGTATTCGAGGCTTATGTTTATGAATCGAAGTTCGGCGGCGGTCTTGGAATGGTAGTCGGGAGAATTGAGTTTGACTTTATTCTTCCGGCATACAGCCCCTTAGAGCTTAATGATAAAAAGACTATGCTTGACCTCTCAAAGCTTTATGATTACGCGAACGGTAAGACGCTTTATGCCTGGCATATTTCAAAAGCCGAAAAGTTTAAAAAGCCGCTGCCTCTTTCGGAGTTCGGACTGGAACGAGCTCCGCAGAACTGGCAGTATATTAAGGGGGAAAATGATGATAAAGCTAATAAAAAAGCTAATAAATAAGTTTGTTTCTTGGATAAGGTACAAGAGGATAATCAAAGCACTGAACCTTGAAGACAGAAAAGAATTAAGGGATTATGCTCTTTTGAAAACGAAAGATTTACTTCCCGACAGGGGTAACGGAAAAACTATAAGTGTAATTGTCAAAACGCTTGTACATAGAAAAGAACGATTAGAATTGCATAGATTCGGTGATTTATCGGTGAGCGATGTTGCACGTAGGTACGGACGCAGAATCGGTTTTATCAGTCCAATGAGCGAGGATCCTGATTATTTATGTCATGGGATAAAAATTCAGAAATGGTCAAATGAACTATTATATAAATGTTGGCGCAGATGTAGGGACAAAGGAATTCATGTTTTTGAGTTTATAGTTTAGGAGGGTGACATTAAAATGGCTAACGACGAATTATGCCGTATAGAACTATCAAAGCTTATCAAGCTGAGAGGCGAGGGGAAGCTTGTTTACCTGCCTTTATTTTCATGCTGTGAAAAATGTGAAGATGGCAAAAGCGGAAGTTTTTCAGATAAAAGGTTATATAATATGAATTTCGGTTCTAATTGTGGCAGAAAGTTAGGTGAAAAGCCCGAAACGGAGGAATGAAACCAATGCTCAATAAAGTAATCATTATGGGGAGGCTGACGGCCGAACCTGAATTAAGGCAAACGGCGAATAATATTCCCTGCTGTCGCTTCACTGTTGCCTGTGACCGAAACTTTGTCGGACAGGGACAGGAACGTCAGGCGGATTTCATTTCAGTAGTCGCATGGCGACAGACTGCGGAATTCGTCAGCAAGTATTTTTCAAAGGGCAGCATGATTGTTGTCGAGGGGAATTTGCGGACCGGCTCTTTTCCCGATAAGAAATACCCGGAAGTCAAGCACTATACAACGGAGGTTTATGCGGATCAGGTTTATTTCGGCGAAACGAAAAAGCAGGGCGTACAGGCTCCTTCATCAGAGCCAAAGCAAGAAAAAGCGGGCGATACTATTTCAATAGGAAATATCGGCGAATTTGAAGAAATAATCGGCGATGATGATGTGCCGTTTTAATTAAGAAAGTGAGGAACAAGTATTATGAGCAAAATTAATAATGAAGAAATAGAGCAAATGGCTATGAGCTTTTATGAAAATATAGGTAATACATTCAAAGATTCTGACGAGATAGTAAATGCAACTTTGCCGATTGAACTGAATAAAACTAATCCGACGGATATGTTCACCGCACTACTTTTGGCATGTAATTTGCTTTATAAAAATTTAACGCAAGATAAAGGAGATATACTTGATTTCATAAGTGTTCAAAATAAACTGGCAGTTAGGTATATTTCAAGTGATAAAACTGACGGAGAAGAAGAATAGAGTGCAAGTCACTCTATACTATATATAATGTGTTTTTCGCGGTCAACTGCAAAATTAATTACATTATATATAGTATAGGGTATCTTACAGAATCGGAGGTTTAAATTATGCGTGTCATGCGGGAAGTTAAAAGCGGGGCAGTTCTTGAAAAGGAAATTTATTTTGTTCCCGAAAATACAAAGCTTACGAAGAAAACCGAGCCGAAGGATAAAAAGGAATTGACTCCTGAGGAAAAGGCTGAGAACAACCGAAAAAAGTCCGAAAAGAATTTCATCCGGATTGTCGACAATAATTTCACGAAAAACTCATGGTACCTAACGCTGACCTTTGACGATGCTCACCTTCCGGAATCATGGGAAGATGCAAGCCGAATCGCTGACAATTATTTAAGGCGGGTTAAGCGCTGGGAACCAGGAGTTAAATATGTTCTTGTAATCGGGCGAGGCAGGGGAACGGACAGGCTTCACGTTCACGCGATAGTGGACGGCACATATATTACTGCGGACAAGCTTCTTGAGTTATGGGCAGAGGGAAGCATTAAGCGAGCCGAAAATTTGAGAGAGCATAATTTCTATTACGGGGTTGACTGCGGGCAGGATTTCACAGGGCTTGCGGTTTATTTACATAAACATAATAACGCTGAGCATAAAGGCAAGCGGTGGAAGCAGTCGCGGAACCTGATTCCTCCCACAAAAGAAAAACCTAAGGAAACCAAAAGGGAATACACAGAGGGCAAGCCTCCGAGAGCTCCGGAAGGGTATGTATTTGTCGGAAGCTATCAGAGCAGTTATCAGCAGGGCGGATATATTTCCTTTAAATATGTAAGAGATATTAAAAAAATTGAGGGAGCGGCCGCTCCTTAATAAGCCTTGTAATTGTCGCCGTTTTACGTCCATCAGGAAAAAGAAGGGAGAAATTCAATGACCGCAAAAAATTTAAGCAGAATTCCCAAACTGAGAATTGAGATAGATATTTTGTCAGAGCAGTTGAGCTATGAAACTTTGGGGGATACCGTCAAGGGTTCGGACACTCACGATCCGTATGTTCTCCGCACTGTAAAAATAAGCGGGATGTCAAAAAAAGGTATGGCATTAAGTCGGCAGATAAAACAGAAAGAAGTTGAGCTGATAGAACTTTCGGCTTACATAATCGGGATTGAGGACAGCTGGATAAGGACAATGTTCTTTTTGAAATTCGATAGGGGTATGAAATATAAGCAGGTCGCCTTGAAGATGGGAACGACAGAGGCGGCAGTGATAATGACAATTTCAAGATATTTATCCAAAAACAAAAGCTGTTAGTTTTGTTAGTTTTTCGTGTGGTATTATTAGACTAAGGAATTATGGAAAGCTACTTCCGTTATAGTTACCGAAAGGAAGGTAACTATGGAATTTAATAAAATTTACAATACAGACTGCATTGCCGGAATGTCACTCATTCCCGACAAAAGCGTTGACATGATACTTTGCGACCTGCCGTATGGAATAACAGGTTGCCGATGGGACAGTCTTATTCCGTTTGACAAGCTGTGGGAGCAATACGAACGCATAATCAAAGACAACGGGGCAATCGTTTTGACCTCAAGCCAGCCGTTCACGACCGAGCTAATTAACAGCAACCGAAAGCTATTCAAATACTGCTGGTATTGGCTGAAAAATCAGGTGACGGGCTTTCCGTTCGCAAAGTTCCAGCCGCTTAGGTGCGTTGAGGATATTTGCGTGTTTTATAAAAAGCATCCGACATATAATCCTCAGGGGCTTGTTAAGCTTGAAAAGCCTTTAGCAGTCAAATGCAAAAGAAAAGCGGATTTTGTTTATGATGCAGATACTTTAAGCAACGAATATACACAGCAGTTCACGAACTATCCGAGGCAGACGCTTTCGTTCAAGTGCCAGCGGGACGGACTTCATCCGACACAAAAGCCTGTTGACCTGTTTGAATATCTTATTCGGACATATACGAACGAGGGCGGCGTTGTTCTCGACAACTGTATGGGAAGCGGAACGACCGCAGTCGCCTGCATTAATACAGGCAGAAACTATATCGGGTTTGAGATTGACGAGGGGTATTATGAAATTTGCTGTGAGAGGGTGAAGGGTATTTTAAAATAATTTTCAAGGTGTCGTTTTTCTCCTTTTTTCTATATTTTTCTTTGTTAAATATTGCTTTTTGATGAAAAGGGTGGTATTATGAAAGAAAAATGACGGGAGATAAAGAAAAATGGATAATAAAAATATACCAGAAGAAATAAACCCAATTTTACCAAGATTGACTTCTAGTGAGATGGCAAATTTATATGCGTCAGCCTTTAAAGAAAAAAAGATGATATTTGACGATTTTAATATTAAAGTTGACAAAATAAGTGTAGCTGAACAACGCAAGCATATGGAAAAACAACTTGAGTTGTTATCTCAAATATCAAATAATACTGCAAGTTTAAGAGATATTCTAGATATTGCAAAAGAAAGCAACGATAATATTGAGATTATTATTCAAATATTTCAATTGTACAATGAAAAAAATAAACAAAAGGCAGAAAGTAAGTTTAAAAGCATATTAGGAACGATTTCTACAGCAGCTAAAACTGCGGAGACTATAATAAAGTTAACTACTTTAGCTACTACTGTATATACAGAAATTCAACTGCTTTTATAATTAATATTAACAGGAAGATAAAAATCATAATAAATATTTTGTAACTCGCTTTCAACAGAAGGTGGGTTACTTTATTTAAGAGGAAAAAATTATGCTCAAAGCCTGTGCATACTGCGGTGGAATTCATCCCAAAGGCGAGAAATGTCCAAAGCGAAAGCCGATAGATTATATCAAAAAGGACGAAGCTTATGACTTTCGGAACTCATCAGCGTGGCAGAATAAACGAGAAGAAATAAAAGACAGGGACCTGCATTTATGTCAGGCCTGTCTTAACTTACTTCCGGGAACAATTAAGCAATATAACAGTGATGAGCTTGAAGTTCATCACATACAGAAGTTGAGAGAGCACTG
>DAOPYP010000090.1:0-5844 GCA_035352975.1 Oscillospiraceae bacterium | reverse complement strand
GCCCTCAGTCCCTTGTTCAGAAGTATTGCAACAGTATCGGTAAGATAATATTCACTTTGTGAATTATCGCTTTTAAGCTCGTCAAGCGATGAAAGAAGATTTTCTGTATTGAACCAGTAAGCTCCCGAATTTATTTCAGTAATTTTTTTCTGCTCCATTGTCGCTTCTTTTTCTTCGACAATTGAAGAAATTCCGTTACCGCTTCTGATAATTCTCCCGTATCCGAAAGGATTTAAAATGTTAGATGTTATAACCGTAACAGCGTTATTTTTCTCAGTATGCTGATTAAGTGCAGAGATTATTGTATCTTTATCGATAAAAGGAGCATCGCCGTTAAGTACAAGCGTATTCCCGCCCGAATGATTTTCGATAAACTCCCTTGCCGTCATTACGGCATGACCCGTACCTTTTCTTTCCTCCTGAAAAACCGTATAGCATCTGTCGCCAAGGTATTCTTCAAGGCATTCGTGATTATAGCCGGTAACAACGCATACAGCTGAAATCCCCGAGGCTTTGCACGCCTTTATTACCCAGTCAATCATCGGCTCTCCCAATACTTTAAACATGGGCTTAGGAAGATCGGATTTCATTCTTTTCCCGTTCCCGCCCGCAAGAATAACAGCACAATTATCTGACATATATAAAAGTCCTCCTGATTTATAAAAACTCGTTTATTTTAGTTAATGTCGGCGGATTAAGCGGAAGAGGAAAGCTCATGCAGGCTGAAGCCGCCGCGGCACTTGCAAAGCGCACCGTTTCATAATCGTCCATTCCGTTAAGAAGTGCATAGACACATCCCGCCTTAAATGTATCGCCGGCGCCCAGAGTGCTTACAGGATTGATTTTAAACGGCTCAAAAAACTTAATTTCTTCGCCCTTTCTTCCGTACATAAGCGGTCTTGCACCATATGTGAATATCGTCAGTCCATCAGTATTATTCTGATATTCCTTAAAAAGCTTGATTCTGTCGGCATCTTTATAATATGGGCGGATAAATTCATCCGAAAGTATATTTATCGCTGAATACTTATGAAGCTCGCTGTCAAAAGGACAGTCAATGACAACATAAGGCTTTCCATGCTTTCTGCAAAGCCTTGCGGCTTCCTCCGACTGATCCTGAAAAAACGGATCGATTCCTGCGGCATCAGCTTCAATTATATCATTTTCATTGGGGCTGTTCCATCTTTTCACATCGTCAGCGAAAAACTTTTCAAACGTTCCCAGAGGTGTGCGGGTATTTTTACCTATTATAACATAATCCTCAATCCCCGCATACTGTTTGTCAAAATTAAGGGACGAAATGTCAACGGATTTATCAGAGTAAAATTTTTCTATGCCGGGGTATGTATTTGTCCCCATATGCGTGCCGTCAATCTTTACATCGCAGCCGAGGCTTGAAAGAACCGTTGCACAGGTTCCGGTTTCGCCGCCGGGAAGATGGTATTTCTCTTTTATTTCGCCGTAAGTATCTGCCTCAGGATAATCATTTTCCATAAGGAAGCTGTTGGTCATGAGAATCATTCCGTATAAATAAATATTGTTTTCCAAAGACTTCACACTCTTTTCGTCATTATATTATTGTAAATTCAATTTCTTCGCTTGAAATAAAATGTATAAGGCAAAAACTCTAGTTAATAAACTGCCGATTGCTAATAAATCACCAAAGGCAATTGCAATTATACACCCAAAAGCATTTACTGACAATGTTATGATTGCAAAGTAAAAACCAATTCTTTTTTTCATTAATAATAAAATCGAAGATGTGATTTCTAATGCTGCCATTATAACTCCATATATCACGGCGTATAAAGGCATTGTAGTATTTTCAAATGTCCCGCCAAAACCTAACAAATGACGAAAACCGAACCAACTCATATTTTGAATTAATCCTTTTATTAGCCCCATAATGCCGCCTAAAAGCATAATAATTAATAGGCTTTTATATAAATATTTAATGATTTTAACTCTTTTCTTTATTTTTTACAAAATCATCGGCATTCTCGGATTCATTCCATGGGCGTTTTCTTGTACCCATTTAGGATTTTCCTTTGGTATAAGATCGGCTTCATAATGTTCTGCCTTACATTTTTGTGCATGCTTTAAAATATATTTATCAAAACCTGATTTAAACAATGTTAATCTAAATAATATTCTTATTTTTTGGATAACAATATTACATCTTTCTCAAATGTCCCTTTCTTTTGTAGTACAAAATAAGTATGTCACAGTTCAAATATCTATTATTATCTCAATTTTTAATTGATTTTTCAAGCCCCAATGAATATATTTTTAAAAATTGTCTGAATAATATTAAATGCTGTTATATTTGATTAAAATATTGTGGAATATTTTTTTGTTAAATTGTGAAAAAAAATTTAAAAATAGTAGCAAATATAAAAAAAATCTGATATAATAATCATATGTCCGTAGAAATTATAATATTTTTATCTTTTCTGCGAGAATCAAAAAAATTTTGGAGGTAGATTAACCAATGAGCAAAAAGTTTGTTTATTTGTTTTCAGAAGGCAACGGTTCAATGAAAGAACTCCTTGGAGGAAAAGGAGCAAATCTTGCTGAAATGACAAAGCTCGGCTTGCCTGTTCCGCAGGGATTTACAATTTCCACAGAAGCTTGCACACAGTATTATGATGATGGCAAAGTTATCAACGACAGCATTCAGGCTGAAATTATGGAATACATCACAAAGATGGAAGAAATCACAGGGAAGAAATTCGGCGATCTTGAAAATCCTCTCCTCGTTTCTGTTCGTTCAGGCGCAAGAGCTTCAATGCCTGGTATGATGGATACAATTCTTAACCTTGGTCTTAACGAAAATGTTGTTGAAGTTTTGGCTAAGAAGTCAGGCAACCCACGTTGGGCTTATGACTGTTACAGAAGATTTATTCAGATGTATTCTGACGTTGTTATGGAAGTTGGAAAGAAATTCTTTGAAGAACTCATCGACAAGATGAAGGAAGAAAAGGGCATTACTCAGGACGTTGATCTTACAGCTGACGACCTTAAAGAACTTGCAAGACAGTTCAAAGCTGAATACAAGGCTAAGATCGGAACAGAATTCCCTTCAGATCCTAAAGATCAGTTAATGGGAGCTATCAAGGCTGTATTCCGTTCATGGGACAACCCCAGAGCTAACTACTACAGAATGCAGAACGAAATTCCTTATTCATGGGGAACCGCTGTTAACGTTCAGGCAATGGCATTCGGTAACATGGGTGACACATCAGGTACAGGCGTTGCATTTACACGTGACCCTGCTACAGGTGAAAAGAAGCTTATGGGCGAATTCCTTATGAACGCTCAGGGCGAAGACGTTGTTGCCGGTGTTCGTACACCTCAGCCAATCGCTCAGCTTGCTCAGGTTATGCCTGATGCTTACAACGAATTCGTTAAAATCTGCGGAATTCTTGAAAACCACTATAAAGATATGCAGGACATGGAATTCACAATTGAAGATACAAAGCTTTATATGCTCCAGACACGTAACGGTAAGAGAACCGCTGCGGCTGCTCTTAAGATTGCCTGCGACCTTATTGACGAAGGCATGAAGACAGAAGAGGATGCTATCCTTATGATGGATCCAAAACAGCTTGACGCTCTTCTTCACCCACAGTTTGACGCTAAGGCTCTTAAGGCTGCTAAGCCAATCGGTTCAGCTCTTCCTGCTTCACCTGGAGCTGCTTGCGGTAAGGTTGTATTTACTGCTGAAGATGCTGTTGAATACGGCAAAAAGGGCGAAAAGGTTGTTCTCGTTCGTCTTGAAACATCACCTGAAGATATTGAAGGCATGCACTATGCACAGGGTATTCTTACAGTTCGCGGCGGTATGACATCACACGCTGCTGTTGTTGCTCGTGGTATGGGTACTTGCTGCGTTTCAGGCTGCGGCGAAATCAAGATGGATGAAGCAAACAAGAAGTTCACACTTGCTGGCAAGACATACGTTGAAGGCGACTATATTTCACTCGACGGTACAACAGGAAACATTTACGGTGAAGCTATTCCTACCGTTCCTGCTTCAATCGGCGGCGACTTCGACAGAATTATGCAGATTTCAGATAAATTCAGAACACTTCAGGTTAGAACAAACGCTGATACACCTAAGGATGCTGAACAGGCTGCTAAGTTCGGAGCAGAAGGTATCGGACTTTGCCGTACAGAGCATATGTTCTTTGATCCGGAAAGAATTGCTGCTATCCGTGAAATGATTTGTTCAGATACAGTTGCTGATAGAGAGGCTGCTCTTGACAAGCTCCTTCCTATGCAGCAGAGCGACTTTGAGAAGCTTTACGAAGCACTCAAGGGACATCCTGTTACAATCAGATTCCTTGACCCTCCTCTACACGAATTCGTTCCTACTGAAGAAGCTGACATTGCCGCTCTTGCTAAGACACAGGGCAAATCAATTGAAGACATCAAGGCAATTATTGCTTCACTCCACGAATTCAACCCAATGATGGGCCACCGTGGATGCCGTCTTACTGTAACATACCCTGAAATAGCTAAGATGCAGACAAGAGCAGTAATCCGTGCAGCTATCAACGTTCAGAAAGCACACGCAGACTGGAAGCTTGTTCCTGAAATCATGATCCCTCTC
The DNA here is from genome assembly GCA_035352975.1 of Oscillospiraceae bacterium. Taxonomy (GTDB): domain Bacteria; phylum Bacillota; class Clostridia; order Oscillospirales; family Ruminococcaceae; genus DAOPYP01. The sequence continues at coordinate 1,229 of DAOPYP010000090.1, read as the reverse complement.
GTTGGAGAAGTTAAGGAGCTTAAGTTTGTTAAGGACATCGTTGTTAAGGTTGCTGACGAAGAAATCGCTGCTGCCGGTTCTAACCTCAAGTATGAAGTTGGTACAATGATTGAAATTCCAAGAGCTTGTCTTACAGCTGACGAAATCGCTAAGGAAGCTGAATTCTTCTGCTTTGGTACAAACGACCTCACACAGATGACATTCGGATTCTCACGTGACGACGCAGGCAAGTTCCTCACTGCATACTATGAAAACAAGATTTACGAGAACGACCCGTTTGCTAGACTCGACCAGAACGGCGTAGGCAAGCTTATGGAAATGTCAGTTAAGCTTGGCAAGCAGGTTCGTCCTGAAATGCACTGCGGTATCTGCGGCGAACACGGCGGCGACCCATCATCAGTTGAGTTCTGTCACAAGATTGGCTTAACTTATGTTTCATGCTCACCTTTCCGCGTTCCAATAGCAAGACTTGCTGCTGCACAGGCTTCGATAAAGTTCCCTAAATAATTTAATGTTTTAAGAAAGAGCAGGATTTACTCCTGCTCTTTTTGTTTTTGATTTTGGTTTTTAAGATTTACTTATGGAAAAATTAGTGGTATAATTTGTTTGTAACTAAGTAACAAATCGGAATTTGGAGGGATAAAAATGTTATTTAAGATACTATCTATAAGTCACGGATGGTTTGAAATAGATTTTAATCGGATGATTGCATTGACAAATTCATATTATTTAGGTTGCGATGCACCTGCTTTTTTATTAGAAGCTTTAGGAAACCTATTTGAAAACAAAGCAAGCGAACAATGGCTATGTTGGCAGGACGAACCCGCGGCACATATTTTAAAATTAGAGCGTAATGATAACAAATTAATTATTGGAATTTATGATACAGATCAAGAATCTGCAGATTTGGAATATAGAGGAATTAGCTTAGCAGAAAATGCAACAAAACTCTTATATGGATTTGACGAAGAAATTTTAAAAGCGTTAAAGGCAATTATTACAGAGTTTAGCCTTTATGAAAACGGTAATGGTAATCAAATATATCTAAGCAATTGGGGTGAATTTCCGCAAAAAGAATATGATAGAATAAAAGAAATTTATCAAAAGAATAAATAATCTGGAACTATTTCATACCAGTCAATTTAACACTTGACTGCTTTTATTCGGCAGAGGTCAATCACGATTTGTATGGAGGGATAAGATAGTGACTATTGAAACAATAATTAATG
>DAOPYP010000089.1:0-5850 GCA_035352975.1 Oscillospiraceae bacterium | reverse complement strand
TATTTGTTTCATAATATCTAATAATTTGATTCATTTTTTTAATATTACTTTTAAAGAGTTTATCACAATAGAACTTCGCTTTATTTATTCTAGAATGAATTTCAGAGGTAGTCTTATTATAATCACTCTGATTTGACAAAACTTTTGAAATAATCAATTCTTCAAATAACAAGGTTGTTTACACAGGCGAGATTAAAGGATCAATTTCAAATTCAACGGCGGGCGAAATCAACGCCTATGGGGATTTTTCCGATTTAAAAGCAGAGGGAACATACTATATACAGACGAAGAATCTCGGGAAATCCTATGAATTCAAAATTGGAAACGGTGTTTATGACAGCGCATTTAACGACGTTGTAAAAATGCTTTATTTACAGCGCTGCGGCTATGAAATTCCAACTGATAAAGGCGGGGATTTTGCGCACCCGGCCTGTCATACGTCAAAAGCAACAATTTACGGCACTTCAACAAAAATAGACGTTACCGGCGGCTGGCATGATGCGGGGGATTACGGACGCTATGTTGCACCGGGAGCGAAAACTGTTGCTGACCTGTTTCTTGCATATGAAATGAATCCGAGTGCATTTTCTGACAGTACGGGTATTCCCGAAAGCGGAAACAAAGTGCCTGACGTTCTTGACGAGGCAAGGTATGAGCTTGAATGGATGCTTAAAATGCAGGATAAAACCTCAGGCGGAGTTTATCACAAGGTTACCTGTGCGAATTTCCCGGGAATGGTTATGCCTCAGGACGAAAAAGACGAGCTTATCGTATCTCCCGTTTCTGTGACGGCAACCGAAGATTTTGCCGCAGTTATGGCAATGAGCTCACGCATTTTCGCAAAGACTGACAAGACATTTTCTGATAAATGTTTAAAAGCTTCACAAAAAGCGTTTGATTACGTTGAAAAGCTTACCGCAAAAGATGGTTTTAAAAATCCGTCGGGAATTGTTACGGGTGAATACCCCGATTCTGTAAGCAGAGATGAACGCTTCTGGGCGGCAGCAGAGCTTTTCAGATCAACGCACGAAAAGAAATACCATGATATAGTAAAGGATCAAATTCAGAGCGCACTTCCCGAAGGACTAGGCTGGGCGGATATGGGCTATTACGGAAGCATGGCTTATCTCAATACAGATAAATCCCTCGTTGATAAGACTATATACGATAAGATTAAAAACCAAATTCTTGATAAGGCAAAAGAAATTCTTAAGAAATCAAAAAGCGATGGATATTTTATATCAATGGGCGACAAATACCCTTGGGGAAGCAATATGACAGTTGCCAACAATGCCGAGCTGCTTATCATGGCGGATTATATTGAACCTAACGGCGAATATATTCAGTCGGCAAGAGAGCATCTTCATTATCTTTTTGGAAGAAATCCTATGGCAATTTCATATGTAACGGGATACGGAACGGTTTCGCCGGTTAATACACACCACAGACCGTCGGTAGCTTTGGGAAAAACAATGCCTGGAATGTTAGTCGGCGGACCGGACAGCAGTCTTGAAGATCCATTCGCTAAAAAGGTTCTTGCAGGACAGCCCGCGGCAAAATGCTATGCCGATAATTCACAGTCATATTCGACAAATGAAATTACGATCTACTGGAATTCTCCGCTTATAGTAATGATGAGCGAGCTTAAATAATATCAAATAGTACGTCCGCAATAAACGGGCGTACTATTTTTTGAAAAATATTAATTTAGTATGTAAAATTTTTATCGAAAAAATTGTATAAAATGCTTGACACAAACAAATATTTAATATATAATATTCGAGTATGAGTGCGGACAAGTGCGCACTTTTGCATATTTTTATTGAGAAAGGAGAGGAATTATGCCAACATTTAACCAATTGGTACGCAAAGGCAGAGAGGTATCTGAAAAGAAATCAACAGCACCTGCACTTTTAAAGGGTTATAACTCTAAGAAAAAGGTTGCTATTGAACAGAATTCTCCTCAGAAGCGCGGCGTTTGTACGGCAGTAAGAACATCTACACCTAAAAAGCCTAACTCGGCTATGAGAAAAATTGCCAGAGTAAGACTTACAAACGGTTCAGAAGTAACTGCTTACATTCCAGGTATCGGACATAATCTCCAGGAGCATAGCGTTGTTCTCATCAGAGGCGGACGTGTTAAGGACCTCCCTGGTGTACGTTACCACATTATCCGCGGTACTCTTGATGCTCAGGGCGTTGCAAAGAGAATGCAGGCTCGTTCAAAGTACGGAGCAAAGCGTCCTAAGGCAGGAGCTGTAGCTGCAGCTGCAAAGAAAAAGTAGTAGTCTCGATCACCACAAGATTCATGTGGAGTATCTTATTATATATAAGTTGCCTCTGCATTGGTCGACGTGTCTTTGTCCGAAAGGGGCAAAATGAAGCGAGTACCTATGATATCATTTTATGAAGGAGGGAAGCGAAATGCCAAGAAGAGGTAATATTGCAAAACGTGATGTTTTGCAGGATCCTGTATACAATTCAAAACTCGTTACTCGTCTTATCAACAACATCATGCTTGACGGTAAGAAGGGCGTAGCACAGAAAATTGTTTATGGCGCATTCGATATCGTTGCTGAAAAGACAGGCAAAGAAGCTTTAGAAGCTTTTGAACAGGCTATGGAAAATATCATGCCAGTTCTCGAAGTTAAGGCTCGCCGTGTAGGCGGTGCCACATATCAGGTTCCGATGGAAGTACGTCCGGAAAGACGTCAGACACTCGGACTCAGATGGATAACATCTTATTCAAGAGCAAGAAACGAAGAAACAATGAAGGAAAGACTTGCAGCAGAAATTATTGATGCTATCAACGGTGTAGGCGGAGCTTGTAAAAAGCGCGACGATACACATAAAATGGCTGAAGCTAACAAAGCTTTTGCACATTACAGATGGTAACAGTAAGTCAGTTATAATATTAGTTTTCCTACACTTAAACAAATTAGGAGGTAATTATGCCAAGAGATTGTTCACTTGAACAAACAAGAAATATTGGTATAATGGCCCACATTGATGCAGGTAAAACAACCACAACTGAACGTATTCTTTTTTATACCGGTATAACTCATAAAATTGGTGAAGTTCATGAAGGTGCTGCAACAATGGACTGGATGGAGCAGGAGCAGGAAAGAGGTATTACAATTACTTCCGCTGCTACTACTTGTTACTGGGCAGGCCATAGAATCAATATTATTGACACACCTGGTCACGTTGACTTTACAGTTGAAGTTGAGCGTTCATTAAGAGTTCTCGACGGCTCTGTAACTGTTTTCTGTGCAAAGGGCGGTGTTGAACCTCAGTCTGAAACAGTATGGCGTCAGGCAGATAAATATAAAGTACCAAGAATGGCTTATGTAAATAAGATGGACATTATGGGCGCTGATTTTTATCGCGTTGTTGATATGATGCATACAAGACTTCACGCAAATGCAGTTCCAATACAGCTTCCGATCGGTTCAGAGGATACATTTAAGGGTATTATTGACCTGGTTGAAATGAAAGCTTATGTATATTATGATGATCTTGGAAAAGACATCAGAGTAGAAGAAGTTCCTGCTGATATGCTTGAAAAAGCTCAGGAATACAGAACATCAATGCTCGACAATATTGCTGAGCATGATGAAGAAATCATGATGAAATATCTTGACGGTGAAGAGCTTACGATTGACGAAATCAAGCACTGCATCAGAAAAGCAACTCTTGCAAACGAAATGATTCCTGTCGTATGCGGAACATCATATAAAAATAAGGGCGTTCAGAAGCTTCTTGACGCAGTTATTGCTTATATGCCTTCACCTCTTGACGTTCCTCATATCAAGGGTGTTAACCCTGATACAGGCGAAGACTGTGAAAGACCTTCTTCAGACAATGAACCGTTTGCAGCACTTGCATTCAAGATTGCTACCGACCCGTTTGTAGGAAAGCTCTGCTTCTTCCGTGTTTATTCCGGTACAGTTAACGCAGGAACATCTGTGTATAACTCAACTAAGGATAACAACGAAAGAATGGGCCGTATCCTTCAGATGCATTCAAATCACAGAAAAGATATTGAAACTGTATATGCAGGAGATATTGCTGCTGCTGTAGGACTTAAAAATACTACAACAGGTGATACTCTTTGTGATGAAAAGCATCCTGTAATTCTTGAATCAATGGAATTCCCTGACCCTGTTATTCAGCTCGCTATCGAGCCTAAAACAAAAGCAGGACAGGAAAAAATGGGTATTGCTTTATCAAAGCTTGCTGAAGAAGACCCGACATTCAAAACATGGACCGATGATGAAACAGGACAGACTATTATCGCCGGAATGGGCGAACTTCACCTTGAAATTATCGTTGACAGAATGCTTCGTGAATTTAAGGTAGAAGCAAATGTTGGTGCTCCTCAGGTTGCTTATAAAGAAACAATCCGCCGTCTTGCCGATGTTGACTGCAAATATGCACGTCAGTCAGGTGGTAAGGGACAGTACGGTCACGTTAAAATCAAGGCTGAGCCTAACGTTTCAGGCAAGGGCTATGAATTTATTAACGCAATCACCGGTGGATCTATTCCTAAGGAATATATTCCAGCTGTTGATGCCGGTATCAAGGGCGCAATGCAGGCAGGCGTTCTCGCAGGTTATCCTGTTGTAGACGTTAAGGTTACATTGTACGACGGATCCTACCATGAAGTTGACTCGTCTGAAATGGCATTTAAGATTGCCGGTTCTATGGCATTTAAGGATGCTATGAAGAAGGCAGATCCTGTAATTCTTGAACCTATCATGAAAGTAATCGTAATAGTTCCTGAAGAATACATGGGCGACGTTATCGGTGACCTTAACTCACGCCGTGGACAGATTCAGGGTATGGAAGCAAGACCAGGTGCACAGCAGATCAATTCACTTGTTCCTCTTTCAGAAATGTTCGGTTATTCTAATGATCTTCGTTCTAAGACACAGGGACGCGGACAGTATTCTATGGAACCAGACAGCTATATCGAAGTTCCTAAGTCTATTTCCGAAAAGATTATGTCAGCACGCAAGAAAGGTGAATAAATTTAAAAAATACTTGAATTTATTATTGCTTTCTGATAAAATTGTTTATATAAAAACATGACTATTATAATGAATATTAAGGAGGAATAAACCAATGGCAAAGGCACATTTCGAAAGAACAAAACCACACGTTAACATTGGTACAATCGGTCACGTTGACCACGGTAAGACAACCCTTACAGCTGCAATCACAAAGGTTCTTGCAATGCAGGGTCTTGCAGAAAAGAAGGATTACGCTAATATCGACTCTGCTCCTGAAGAAAGAGAAAGAGGTATTACAATCAACACAGCTCACGTTGAGTATGAAACAGTAGCTCGTCACTATGCTCACGTTGACTGCCCAGGCCATGCTGACTATGTTAAGAACATGATCACAGGTGCTGCTCAGATGGACGGCGCTATCCTCGTTGTTGCTTCTTCAGACGGCCCTATGGCTCAGACAAAAGAACATCTTCTTCTTGCTCATCAGGTTGGCGTTCCATATATCGTAGTATTTATGAACAAGGCTGATCAGGTTGACGATGAAGAACTTCTTGAACTCGTTGAAATGGACATTCGTGAAACACTTGATAAGTATGAATTCCCTGGCGATGATACACCAATCATCAAGGGTTCTGCTCTTAAAGTTCTCGAGGCTCCGGATGATCTCAATAATCCAGCTTATGACTGCATTAAGGAACTTATGAATGCTGTTGACACATATATTCCTACACCAGAAAGAAAAGCTAATCTTCCATTCCTTATGCCAGTAGAAGATGTATTCACAATTACAGGTCGTGGTACAGTTGCTACAGGTAGAGTTGAAAGAGGACAGTTA
>DAOPYP010000088.1:0-5883 GCA_035352975.1 Oscillospiraceae bacterium | reverse complement strand
GAATGCTTTGATAGTAAGTTCAAAACGTACCTGATCGTTTCCTTTTCCCGTACAGCCGTGACAAATAGCGTCAGCGCCCTCTCTCAAAGCGATTTCTGCAATTCTTTTTGCAATAATCGGACGTGCGAAAGATGTTCCGAGTAGGTATCTGTTTTCATAAACTGCTCCCGCTTTAACAGTCGGGAAAACATAATCTTCAATAAATTCATCGTTTAAATCTTCTATATATAGCTTTGAGGCACCTGTCTTTATTGCCTTTTCTTCAAGTCCGTCAAGCTCTGTTCCCTGTCCTACGTCACCCGAAACGGCAACAACTTCACAGTTGTCATAGTTCTCTTTAAGCCAAGGAATAATGATTGATGTATCAAGTCCTCCCGAATATGCGAGAACAACTTTTTTAATTCCCTTTGTCATTTTTAATTTCCTCCAGTTATTTTTATATGGTATAATCTTCTTTAGATTATATTATACATCGTTATTCAGATTTGTCAAGAGTTTATACGAATATTATGCAAAATTAATATATATTCATGCATAAATCCTGAATACTATTCATTATATACAGTTTTTATGCAAATACTATGGATGCGGCTGATTATTTCTGTATGCATTCATAATATCCTTAAAAACCTCGGCATTTGACGGCGGCGTCCATGTAATAGCGTTAGCGCCGGCATCAATTGTAGCCTTTATACTCTCATCGGTAGGTCCTCCGGTTGCGATAATAGGAACTTCAGGAAAATCCTTTCGGATTGAACGTACTATTTCGGCTGTTTTTGAAGCGGCGGAAACATTTAAAATCGCTGCTCCCGCTTCAATCCTTTTTCCTATATCGTCAAGCTCGTTGACAATCGTTATCACAACGGGAATATCTATTGCCTCCGAAACCATTTTCAGAACCTCGTTTGAAGTGGGAGCATTCACGACAACCCCCATTGCGCCCTGAAACTCGGCATGAAGTGCAAGATTATACACCCTTGTCCCCTGAGTAAGTCCTCCGCCTACTCCTGCAAAAACGGGAATATCAGCGGCAAGCATAAGTGCCTGTGTTATAATCGGCTGCGGGGTAAATGGATAAACCGCAATAACTGCATCGGCGTTGACATTTTTTATTGTGCAGACATCCGTTGAAAAAACAAGCGATTTTATCAGCTTCCCGAATATTTTTATACCGCTTGCCTCAGAAATAATTTCTGGTACTCTGAGCCGAAATTTTCTGAGAGTTCCGCTTACCTGAGGAGGTATTTTATCACTCATATAACTTCTCCTTTCCGATAGATATGACATTTTTTATATATACGAATAATAATCAGTATTTAAGTCCGTATCCAATAGGAAATTCAATATCAGCATTATCGGTGGCTATATTATCAAGACTTCCGTACCACGGCATAGGAAGCTTTCCGTTAAAATTATCTTTTCCGAGAATAACAGGAGCAATTCCTCCGCCCTCAGTTCCAGGGAGATAACACATAACTACGCCGTCCCACTTATCAATATGATCCTTTATTATTACGTTTCTTCCGGCAACAATAAGCGTAACTGTAGGCTTCCCGAGAGATTGGGCAAATTCGATTGCTTCTTTATTTTCAGGAAGAGCCTTATCACCAGTTATTGACAAATCCTTTGTATCGCCCTCAAATTCGGCATATGGAATTTCACCTATCCCGAGAATAACAACATCGGCATCCTTAGCTTTCTTTTTATCTGTAATTATTTCAAGATTATATTCCTTTGCATATTCCTTGAATCCCTCAAGGATTGTCGTTCCTTCACTGACTTTTTTGCCTTTCTCATCCATAATACCCTGCCATGTGAATGACCATCCTCCGCACTGAACTCCGATATTATTTACGGCAGGACCGGTAATGAATATTTTTGTTCCCTTTTTAAGCGGAAGAATATTATTATCATTTTTTACAAGAACAAGTGACTTTTTGACAAGCTGCTCGGCAATATCGCGGTATCCTTGGGTTCCAAGTTCTGTAACATCTTTTTTTACATTTTCCTGCATAGGGTCGTCAAACAATCCCATTTCAAACTTGACACGGAGAATACGCATAACGGCGTCATCAACACGTTCCTGTGTAATATCGCCTTGATTTACGGCCTTAACTATGTTATCCATTACTTCTTTTGCCTGATACGGCTGCATGAACATATCAACGCCCGCATTGACGGAAGTAACTATATTTTTATACAAATCTTTGCTTCCTATATAATTTATTGCCTCCCAGTCTGAAATAACAAAACCGTCAAAGCTGAGTTCGCCCTTTAAAACATCGGTGAGAAGATATTTGTTTGCATGCATTTTTACTCCGTTGAATGAGCTGAATGAGGGCATTACTGTCTTAACCCCTGCATCAACAAGTGCTTTATAAGGAGGAAGATATTTTTCTCTGAGTTCTTCCTCAGTCATTTGAGCATCACCACGGTCAACGAGCTGATTATTTTCGCCCGTTCCATATGTTGTTGCTCCGTCGGCAAGATAATGCTTTGCCGTCGGCATTACACCGTTGTCAAGAAGTCCCTTTGCATATTCCGTCGCAAGCGATGTAACTATATCGGTATCACTCGAATAGCTTTCATATGTTCTTCCCCAGCGAGGATCCTTTGATACTGCAACACACGGAGCAAAATTCCAAAGTATTTTTGTAAGCTTCATCTCATTTGCAACAGCGGCGCCCATTTTATACGTAAGCTCTTTGTCGTTTGCGGCGCCTATTCCGATATTATGCGGAAAAATAACCGCATTCTGTAAATTGTTATGTCCATGAACAGCATCTGCTCCGTATAAAAATGGTATTTTTATATTGCTTTTCATACAGCCTTTCTGAAGATTATCAATATATGACGTCCAGTTTTTCACTGTGTTGTTATTTCTGTCATTCGGAATAGAGCCTCCTCCGCTTAAAACAGAGCCGAAACAATATTTTTCCATATCGTTTGAATTTGCATATGCCTGCTCACACTGAACCATCTGTGCGGCTTTCTGTTCAAGGCTCATTCTTGAAAGAAGCTCTGCTGTTCTTTCATCGGGGGTAAGATTATTTTCGGCTGAACTGTTACTGGTTTCTTCGGATTCGGAAGTTATTTCTGTTTCTAAGCTTGTACTTTCATTCTGCGAAGATTCAGACTTATTTCCCGCACAAGCAGAAAGCCCAATAAGCATTGATAATGAAATTAACAATGCAAGTATTTTTTTCAATGTCACCACTCCTAAAATTTTTACTTATGCCATACTACATTTTATTTTCTTTAATTTTTTTGCGATAGGCTAATGCATTCTGTTCAAGTTTATTGTCGCCGAATTCATAATAAATCTTGTCTTTTAGATCGTCGGGAAGATACTGCTGTTTAACATAATGGTCGGGGAAATCATGCGGATAAAGATAATGCTGTCCTTTTACTGCCGCGCCCTCTCCGTCAAAGTGCTTGTTTTGAAGATGTCGCGGGAAATCGCCCGTACAGCCATTTCTTACATCTTCAGCAGCTGCATCAATTGCAAGATATGCGCTGTTTGATTTTGGCGAGGTACATAAAAGAATAATTGCCTCCGCAAGAGGAATTCGCGCTTCGGGAAGTCCCAGCTGCATAGCCGAATCAACACAGGCTTTGACAATCGGCATTGCCGACGGATAAGCAAGTCCTATATCCTCAGCCGCAATAACAAGAAGCCGCCTTGAAAGCGAAATAATATCCCCCGCTTCAAAAAGCCTTGCCGCATAATGAAGCGCCGCATTTTCGTCTGAACCGCGTATGGATTTCTGAAGTGCGGACAAAATGTCGTAATGAGCATCGCCGTTTCTGTCATAGCGCATATTGCTTCGCTGAGTCAGCTCCTTTGCGGTTTCCAGAGTAACCAAAAATTCCTCACTGTCCATAGGAACGGAGAGAGCACACATTTCGACCGTATTTAAAGCTTTCCTGACATCTCCCCCGCAGCCGTTTGCTATGTGGGATATTACTCCGTCCTCAATTTTATATTTACAGCCGTATTCTTTTTCAAGTACGGAAAATGCCCTTGCTACAGCTTTTTCAAGCTCATCAGAAGAAACTGGCTTAAATTCAAAAACAGTTGAACGGCTGATTATTGCATTGTAAATATAAAAATACGGGTTTTCAGTGGTTGAAGCAATAAGCGTAATCTGTCCGTTTTCAATATATTCAAGAAGACTTTGCTGCTGCTTTTTATTAAGATACTGAATTTCGTCAAGATAAAGAAGAATTCCGTTATATCCGTCAAATGAGTCTATATCCGAAACAATATCCTTTATATCGGAAACCGATGCCGACGTTCCGTTAAGCTTATAGATTTTTTTATTGGTGTTTTCGGCAATAATCCTTGCGACAGTGGTTTTCCCCACTCCCGACGGACCGTAAAAAATCAAATTCGGAATATTCCCGCTCTCGATGATATTCCTTAAAATTTTACCCTTGCCTATAAGGTGCGTTTGTCCCACAACCTCGTCAAGCGTTTTCGGACGTATTCTGTCCGCTAATGGCGACGGCATTATTTCACCTCTATTTATTAAATTTATCTTTTAATTCTTCTATTGTCATAAATTTACCATTTACTTTTTTATGTAGGATAGTATGACAATTTGAACAAACGGGAATTAAATCATTTATTGGATCAACAATATAATTTTCCCCAATTTCATTTAGTGGCTTAATATGATGTACTTCAATAATATCAGAATACTGTTTTCCGTATTTTTCTGCAAAATCAAATCCGCATATTTTACAATTACATCCGAAATGTTCTATGCATTTCGTTCTTGCAACAGCATTTCGTTCATAAACATTCACTAGTACTTTTTTTACAGAACCCTCATCAAAAACATCTATTTCTTTATTTAATTCATATAAAAAATTATACTCTTTATTAAATTCAAAAAAATAATCAGAAATAGAAACATTTTCAAACCCTTTTAATGTAATAATTTCAGGTACACTTAAGTCTTTATTAATTACAACTTTATAATTACTCTGATTTGTTTTTTTCTGATGACTAAGCAAATTATTTTTTATACAATCTGATATAATTTGAATTGGTATTTTATAAAATCCATATAAGCCTGTTACAAAAACGCAATAATCGATTTTACGAGTTAAAATATTTTTATTTATATTATACCAATAATTCTGAATAGATGATGAGTTATGTCTTATGACTATTTTTTCTCCATTATTCAATTTAAATATATTGGGATCTTCTTTGGAATCTTGATTTGATTTTAGCCCACCTAATGTTTCGAAAATATCTTCATTTGATAAATACGTCATAGCTATTCTCCTAAAAAAGCAGGGATAAACCCTGCTTTTTAATTTATTATTCGTAGAGAGGATATTTTCTGCAGATTTCATTTACGCCCTCACGGATTTTTTCGATGTTATTTTCAAAATCCTTAGCTGTGAGGTAAATGTATTCTGCAATCTGATCCATATCTGTAACGCCCAGTCCTCTGCTTGTCACTGCGGGAGTTCCTATTCTTACTCCGCTTGTGATAAACGGGCTTTGAGGATCGTTCGGAATTGCGTTTTTATTGACTGTAATATAAACGTCGTCAAGACGATGCTCAAGCTCTTTTCCGGTAATATCAAAAGGTCTTAAATCAACAAGCATAAGGTGGTTGTCAGTTCCGCCGGAAACAAGATTGAAGCCCCTCTTTAAAAGTCCCTTTGAAAGAGCCTGTGCATTGTCGATAACCCTCTGCTGATATTCCTTGAAATCAGGCTTTAAGGCTTCTCCGAAACAAACTGCTTTTGCCGCAATCACATGCATTAAAGGTCCGCCCTGTGTTCCCGGGAAAATAGCCTTATTTATCTTTTTGAAAAGCTCCTCATCGTTTGTAAGAATAAGTCCGCCTCTGGGGCCTC
>DAOPYP010000087.1:0-5925 GCA_035352975.1 Oscillospiraceae bacterium | reverse complement strand
AAGTGATAAAAACCAACCCCACAGCTAAAGACGGAGAATATATGCTCGTCCAGGGAAAGCATCCAGCAATAATAGAACAGGAATTGTTTGAAGCAGCAAATAAAAGAATCGGGCAAAATCCGCGAATAACAAAAGAACGTCAGCTTGTTAATATTCTAGCTGGTGTTTTCTACTGTCAGTGCGGCAAGGCAATGAATTATCGCGTATACCGAAAGCACGGGGAAGAAATATGCCGACCAAGGTACCATTGCACAAAGCAGAAGTTCTGCCACACCAGAGGTGCACCATCTGATGATATTATTCAAAGATTAAAAAAAATTCTCATTACTGATATAACTAAATTTGAAATTGAGCTAAAGCGCAGAGAAGATAATACCTCATCAAGTAGCACCTTAACAACTACGCTTTCGTCTGAATTAGCTGGAATTAATAAAATGCAGGACAGATTATATGAGCTGTTGGAAAGCGGAACGTATACCGAAGAAGTCTTCAAGGAAAGAATGTCAAAGCTTGAAAATAAGAAGACAACTATTATAGCCGCCATTAACAATATTAAAGAAAAACAGGATACAATTAATTATAAGGACGTAATATTAAAATTAAAAAATATCGTTAATGTGATCGATAAACCCAACTTGACTAATTCTGAAAAAAACTCATTAATCAAGCTACTAATAAGAAAAATCACTTACTATAATACTGGTTCCGACTTTACTCTTAGCGTAGAATACGAGATGTAATAAGATTGTCTAACATATAGTAGGTAACCAGTTAACGCTTATGGATATTGTCGCAGATACGGAATGTATTCTTGAAAAAATTGATCTGAATATAAAGTCAGAACAGCTTTACAGATTTTTAGGTGAATGTCTTGACTGCCGCGAGCTGACAATTATTTCACACCGATATGGGCTTTTCGGTCACCGAGCGCTTACTCAGAGAGAGGTCGCAAAAAAGCTTAACATCTCACGTTCCTATGTATCACGGATAGAAAAAAAGGCGCTTGCCACACTTAAAAAGAAGTATGACAAGACGCCTTTATTCGGCAAGTAATTATGCAAGATTTGCTTTTTGCAGTGCTTTGTTAAGCGCCGCCGCAATAAATGACGCAAATACGCATTTTAAAACATCCCCAATTATAAAAGGAACTACCGCAGCCATTAGTGCCGCTTTTAAATTCATGCCATGAACAAAGCACATAAACGCCGTCCCGCATAAATACAATAAAGGCATTCCTATTAAAACCGTAACATCTGAATACCTTAAAATGTTAATATTCTTTCCTTTCAATAAGCTTATAAGCGGCGCAATAATAAGAAACCCCAAAAGAAATCCGCCGGTAGGTCCGAGAAGCTTTCCTATTCCGCCGACTGCTCCCGAAAAAACAGGAAGTCCGCATATTCCAATCAAAAGATATACCGTCACTGTCAAAAGCGACTGTTTGGGTGTAAGAATAAGCGCAATAAGATTTATGATTATTGTCTGTGCCGTAATCATTATAGGAGAAAACGGCAGCGGTATTACTATGTACGCAGAAATACATAGAAGAGCAACGCAAAGCGAAACCTTAGTGAGAACATAAATATTACTTTTTGAAACTGTCATGTCATCCCTCTTAATTAATTATTTTATGTTTCATATTATATATCATAATTTTTAGCTTGTCAACCTAAATTCAAAATTAGGGTGACAATTAGAACAAAAAATCAAGGCAGAAAAATTTCGCCTTGATTATATAAGTTATTATAATGTGATAATTTCGCCTTCTAGACCGTTAAATGCACAAATTGCATTGCTTTCGTCAGTGTCAATATGCATTGCGGGGGCAAACTTTTCCGATACACGGACTACTACGTCGCCCAAAACAGCCTTTCTCTCTTTTGTATCAGCCTTAACCCATACAACATCCTTATCCTTAACGCCCATTTCAGCGGCAGCTTCGGGTGTTAAATGAATGTGTCTTTTTGCAACGATAACGCCTTCGGAAAGCTCAACCTCACCGCAGGGGCCTACTAATTTACAACTTCCCGAACCGGCTACATCTCCGCTTTCTCTGATAGGTGCAGTAAGTCCTATTGAACGTGCATCAGTTGCGGAAAGCTCAACCTGTGTTGCGGGACGCTCAGGGCCTAATATTGAAACGCCTTTAAGTTCGCCTTTTGCTCCTACGACTGTAACTCTTTCTTCGCAAGCAAACTGACCGGGCTGTGAAAGATCTTTTTTATGTGTGAGCTTTGCACCTTTTCCGAAAAGAACCTCAAGTGCTTCTTTAGTTACATGAACGTGTCTTGCCGATGTTTCGATAATAAATTTCTTGGACATAATCTTCCTCCATCATAATTATAAATTAATTATATTTTACACCTTTTGTTCTTTAAAATCAAGTATAAAATACTTTAATATTACAAGATTATTTACGTTTAAAATTAATATAGTCACCAAAAATCCTTCTTGTGTCAAATATTAAAAAACCGCATAAAATGAATAAAATGCAGTACGGAGGGATATAAATGGCCAATAAAATTTCTAAATTCTTTCTCGGGGAAAGCACTCCGGGCGGATTTAAAACATTTTTTTCTCAGCAAATAAATGAAAACGGATATTACACCTACATATTAAAAGGCGGCCCCGGAACAGGAAAATCCACACTTATGAAAAAAATAGCCCTTGAATTTTCAGACATTGATGATATTGACATATATCTTTGTTCAGGTGACCCACATTCTTTTGATGCTGTCGTTTTAAAAAACAGTAAGGTAATTGTTGTTGACGGAACTTCTCCCCACGTTTTCGACTGCAGTTATCCCGGCGTATATCAGTCAATTATAAATCTCGGTGAATGCTGGGACGAGAAAATTCTTAAAGAAAAAAAGGATGAAATAAAAAAAGTCACTGATGAAAATTCGCAGTGGCATACAAGGTGCAGAAAATACATAACCGCTCTTGCTTCAATAAATTCTGATATATATACTATCGGGAACAGCGCTCTAAATTATACTAAGCTAAAGGATTTTTCAGGAAGATTTATTAAAAAAAATCTCCCCAAAATAAAAGATGATCCGGGTACGGTAAGCTATAAAAAATTATCCGCCCTAACAGAGAACGGATATTATACTCACGAAGCTGAAAATTACAACAGTATTTTTTTAATGCACGACCCTTATTTTTCAGGCGCGGATGTATTCCTACAGAAAATTAGCGAAGCCGCAGTTTCAAGAGGCTATGACATTATTATAAGCGAAAACAATCTTTTTCAGGAGTCTGTCTTTGAGCATATTCTTATTCCAGAGGCCGGTATTGCTTTTATTTCATCAACATATCTAACCGATATAACTAAAGAAGATTCAAAGCATATAAATTTCGGACGTTTCTATTATAAGGACATTATATCAAGTAAAAAACAGCGGATAGATTTCAGCAAAAAAGCGGCGGCAGAGCTTCTTTCTGAGGGTGCGGCATCGCTTTTAAATGCAAAAAAAGTCCACGACATAATTGAAGAATATTATATTAAAGCGGTTGATTTCAAAAAAATAAATTCAATAACCAATAAGCTCATAGCTGATATTAAAGAGCGTTATTGAGATTAGCTGATATACTGTTTTCAAGAGCTTTTTTAAAATTTTCATCGTCCTCTTTTGTTCGTTTTTTTATTGCAGAGGTTCTCCCTCCCGAACGGCGAATTTTTTGCCCGAGATGGCGTTCAAAAAGAAGTCTGTCCATATTTTCGTCGGAAAAGTTAAGCCCGTTCTGGCTCATAGGGAATGCCCCTTTCCCCAGAGCCATAGCGGCAACGCCGTAATCCTGAGTGACAACAATATCCCCCTTGTGAACAAGGTTGATAAGCTTTATATCCGCACTGTCGCGTCCCTTGTCGACAGTGACTATACTGCTGTATCCATCGTTCAGTTCATGTGATGTATCAGTTATCATTGTCACCTTAAGGTGATATTTTTTTGCCGTTTCAACAATGATTTCTTTTACCGGACAAGCATCGGCATCAACAAATATCTCCATATCAATAGCCTAAATTTTCGCCGACGATAATAACGTTTATTCTGTCCTTGATACGCTGATGTGCGCTGATAAGATAGCTGCAGCATATTCTTGAATCACCCGAACAGCCGTCAGTCATTTCGCCGTCAATGCCCTTGCATTTGCCTTTTGAAAAGCAATAGGATCTGCAGTCAAGTCTTTTACAGTTAAGCGGTGCGGCGATTTCCTTTAACCTTGTTATCGCTTCATCAAGATTTTTCACTATCTTGTTTATTCCGACAACCATAATAATTTTCTCGGGACCGTAGCATATTGCGGCAACTCGGTTGCTGTTTCCGTCGACATTATAAAGCTCGCCGTTTTCGGTTACTGCGTTTGAACTGCAAAGATAAAAATCTGCAAAAAAGCTTTCACGGTAAAGCTTTTTAATGTCCTCCGCTTTTGATCTGTCAAGAAAGTTATATTCCCCGCTTTTTAATAAATCCATAACTCCGCACTCAGCAAGAGTCATTGAACCGCCTGTTGTAACAGTGCTCCCTTTTGAAAGCATTTTTTCAACAAAAGGGACAACCTCTTCTTTTTTATCAAGATAAAAAGCATTCATATTGTTTTTATTAAGCGCCTTTATTGTTTTTTCAGCAAGTATTTTATTTTCGTTCATGTTAATTCTCCCCTTTTTCCGAATACCTTATTGTTCCGCCGCCGACAACAATGTCTCCGTCATATAAAACGACCGCCTGTCCCGCCGTAACCGCCCTCTGAGGCTCGTCAAAAACAACCTTTATACCGTTTTCGCATGGATATACGGTTGCTTGCCTTTCCGTCTGACTGTAACGCGTTTTAGCCGTAACGCGGATAGGTTCTGATATTTTTTCTATTGAAATTAAATTTACATCGTAAGCATAAAGCACTTTTTTAAAAAGCTCCGGCTGTTCCCCAAGTGTAACCGTATTATCAGAAACATTCTTATCAACCACAAACATCGGCTTACCGAAAGTTACTCCCAAGCCCTTGCGCTGTCCTATCGTATAATTGATTATACCGCTGTGAGTACCGAGTACATTTCCTTTTGAGTCGACAAAACTGCCGCTTTCGGAAGTAATTCCTGTCGAGCGCTCTATAAAGCCGGCATAATCACCGTCAGGTACAAAGCATATATCCTGACTGTCGGGCTTCCTTGAATTTATAAGTCCCGCTTTTTCGGCAATTTCACGGACAGTTGTCTTGTCATAGTTTGAAAGTGGGAACAGCGTATGCTTTAACTGGTGCTGAGTTAGCGAATACAAGACATAAGTCTGATCCTTAGACCTGTCTTTCGGTCGTATAAGGAGATACCTCCCGCTTTTTTCATCATATCTTATTTCGGCATAATGCCCCGTCGCAATATAATCATAGCCGAGTTCCTCTGCCCTTTCAAGCATTTTATCGAATTTTATATGCCTGTTGCATTCAATGCATGGGTTCGGGGTTTCGCCCTTTAGATAGCTTTCAGAAAATTGCTTTATAACATCTTCCCTGAACTTATCCTTGAAATTAAAAACATAATGCTCAAAACCTAGCTTATATGCAACACTTCTTGCATCTTCGACATCCGTTAGGGAACAGCAGGTTCTTGTTTCCTTACTGTAAATATCCTCGCTGTCAAACAGCTTTAAGGTTACCCCCGCAACCTCATATCCCATATCAAGAAGAAGCTTCGCGGCAACGCTGCTGTCAACTCCCCCGCTCATTCCGACCATTACCTTAGCCATTTTTTCCTCCGTTATAATAATTCTTCAAAGCTTTTTATATACAGATCTGAATATCCTGAGATTTTATCCATGTCCTTTTCATTTGCCTTATCATAAACGCCAACAACCTTAAATCCCGCGGTTTTTGCAGCTTTAACACAATGAAGAGCATCCTCAAATACAATTATATCAGAAATTGCTT
>DAOPYP010000086.1:0-6015 GCA_035352975.1 Oscillospiraceae bacterium | reverse complement strand
AGGTCCTGCTGCAACGTTATCGGGGTGAAGCGTACGTCCTGTTCCTCCGCCTGATGCAACTGAGAAATATTTCTTTCCGTTTTCCATAGCCCATTTTTTATATGTTCCTGCAACAAGGTGCTGGAAACGTGTAGGGTTAGTGGAGTTACCAGTGATAGAAACGTCAGCCTTTTCAAACTTCATGATAGCAACGCCTTCAAGAACGTCGTTAGCACCGTAGCAGCGTACCTTAGCCTTGTCGCCGTCTGAATAAGCCTTTTCCTTGACAATCTTCAATTCGCCTGTTTCAAAGTCATAATCAGTCTGAACATATGTGAAGCCGTTGATTCTTGAAATAATCATAGCTGCATCTTTTCCAAGACCGTTAAGAATAACTCTGAGGGGAGCTTTTCTTGCTTTGTTAGCTGTTCTTGCGATACCGATAGCACCTTCAGCAGCGGCAAATGATTCATGTCCTGCTAAAAAGCAGAAGCAGTCAGTGTCTTCTCTTAAAAGCATTGAACCTAAATTACCGTGACCTATACCAACCTGACGCTGTTCTGCAACAGAGCCTGGGATACAGAATGACTGTAAACCGATTCCGATTGCTTCAGCTGCATCAGCAGCTTTTTTAATACCCTTTTTAAGAGCAATTGCTGTTCCGAGTGTATATGCCCATACAGCATTTTCAAATGCGATAGGCTGGATGCCCTTAACTATTTCTTCAACATTAATGCCTTTTTCCAAGCAGTAATCTTTTGCTTCGTCAATGTCCTTAAAGCCGTATTCTTTACAGCATTCATTGATTTTAGGCATTCTTCTTTCCTGTCCTTCAAACTTAGCCATTGTATTTCTCCTCCTTATCTATTATTCTTCTCTTGGGTCGATATACTTAGCGGCATTTTCATAACGGCCGTAAGTACCGATGTTTTTTTCGTAAGCTGTTTTAGGATCTGTGCCGTGACGGATGTCTTCGAGCATTTTTCCGATTTTTACGAACTTATAGCCGCAAGCTTCGTTGTCTTCGTCAACTGCAACTGAAAGAATGTAACCTTCAGCCATTTCAAGGTAACGAACACCTTTTTTATTTGTAGAGAAAATTGTACCGATCTGTGAACGAAGACCTTTACCTAAATCTTCAAGTCCGGCACCGATAGGAAGACCACCTTCTGAGAAAGCTGTCTGAGTTCTTCCGTATACAATCTGGAGGAATAATTCTCTCATTGCAACGTTTATAGCGTCACAAACGAGGTCAGTATTTAGTGCCTCAAGGATTGTTTTTCCTGTGAGGATTTCACCTGCCATAGCAGCAGAGTGAGTCATACCTGAACAACCGAGTGTTTCAACAAGAGCCTCTTCGATAATACCGTTTTTAACATTAAGAGTTAATTTACAGCAGCCCTGCTGCGGTGCACACCATCCTATACCGTGTGTAAGACCGGAAATGTCTTTTACATCATATGCTTGTACCCATTTTCCCTCTTCAGGAATAGGTGCAGGACCATGCTTAGGACCTTTTGCGAGAACGCACATTCTCTCAACTTCATGAGAATAGTTCATAAAAGTACTCCTTTCGGTTTTTTATGCTATGCTGTTTTGCTAAAAACAGCTATTTAACATACACTTATATTATAAAACATCTTGTCCCAATTATCAAGATATTTTTTTGTCAAACTTTTATTATTAACCCAATATTAATATATTCAATTATTCCACAGGGATAAATTTTTCTGCATATACTCTCTGATATTTATTCCGTAGGTTTTATTTATGGTTTCAGATATTATAAGCTCTCTGGAATTACCGCTGAAAGTGATTTTTCCGTTGTCAATTAAAATAGTTTTATCCGAAAAAGCCATAGACAGATTAATGTCGTGGAAAACTCCGATTACGCATCGATTTTCTTTTTTTACCCATTCCTTGATATGCTCGATAAGCTCAAGCTGATAGCGTATGTCAAGGTGATTTGTCGGCTCGTCAAGAAGAATTATCTGTGGCTCCTGAATAAAAGCTCTTGCAAGAAATACTCGCTGTAACTGTCCGCCCGAAAGCTCAGTAATGCTTTTTTCTCTTATTTCTGAAAGATTAAGCTTTTCGATATAGTATTCGATTATTTCCTTGTCTTTATCAGATAAAGAAAAAAATGAACCGCTCTTAGAATATCTTCCCATTGCTATCGTATCATATACCGAAAATGAAAAATAACTTTCACTTAGCTGTGTCATAAGTGCGATTTTAGTGGATATGTCCTTTTGATTTTTTATGCTTTTAAGCTCGGTATCATCAATTCTGATACTTCCTTTGTAATCAATCAAACCTGACAAAGCACGAAACAGCGTTGTTTTTCCCGAACCGTTAGGACCTAAAACGGCAAGACACTCCCCATTATCACAGGAAAATGAAATATCATTTATAATATCTTTATCATCATATCCGCAGGAAAGATTGGCTACATTAATCAACGGCTTTTTCTCCTTTTAAAAAATATGAATACGAAAAACGGCGCGCCTATTAGGGCAGTAACCGCGCTTACGGGAAGCTCCTTAGGTGACGTAAGCGTTCTTGACAAAAGGTCGGCGACAGTCATAAGCATTCCGCCTATAAGAGCGGAAATCGGAATTACGACGTTATGCTTTGATGAAAAAAGTTTTCTTGCAACGTGTGGGGCGATGAGGTCTATAAAGCCTATAATTCCCGCAAAAGAAACGGAAACTCCCGTTAAAACCGCTGTAACAATAAGAAGAAGCCATTTAATCCGCTTTGTTTCAACGCCCATTGCCGAAGCCTGCTCCTCGCCGAATGTGAGAATATCAAGTTCCCGCGAAAAATAAATAAAAATAAATATTCCGATGATCAGCACGGGGAAAAGTATTTTCACATAATCCCAGCCCTTTGCCGAAAATGTTCCTGTCTGCCACCGCATAATTATTTCGTATTTTTCTTTTGACAACCCTGCGATAATTGTTACAAATCCGCTTATAAAAAGCGAAAATACCATTCCTGTCAGAATAATTGTTGCACTTTGAAGATTTTTATCCAGTTTTGAAGCAAGCTTTACCGCTAAGAAAACGGCAATAACTCCGAAAATAAGTCCGACAGCGGGAAGCGTAAAATTCCTCAAAATAGAAATAGAAATACCCGAAGCCAAAACTATTGCCGCACCGAGTGAAGCACCCGATGAAACTCCGAGAGTAAAAGGCGAGGCAAGCGGATTTTTCAGAACAGACTGAGTAACGGCACCGCATGAAGAAAGCGCCGCTCCGGTAAAAAAGGCAAGAAGAACGCGGGGGAGCCGAAGCTCCCATATTATCGAAATATTATTCTGATTAAAGTTATCGGGGAGATTTCCCCCAAAAAGCTTATTAAAAATAATCATAATTATGTCGTCAGGGGGAACAAAAACGCTTCCAATTCCCACCGAAAAAATTATTATAAGTAAAGCCAGAGTTATTGTTAAAATTATTTTTCTTTTCATTTTTTCATTCCTGAACAAAGGGACAAACGTTAAGTCTGTCCCTTTTATTTGAATTATTATTTTATATCGGGATAAAGTGCTTTTTTAATTTGGTCCATTCCCTTTACAATATTTTGCGATGCG
The DNA here is from genome assembly GCA_035352975.1 of Oscillospiraceae bacterium. Taxonomy (GTDB): domain Bacteria; phylum Bacillota; class Clostridia; order Oscillospirales; family Ruminococcaceae; genus DAOPYP01. Next base: position 2,438 of record DAOPYP010000086.1, on the reverse strand, counting down.
CGGCTTACCGAATTTGTATCAACATATGTGATTTTATTGTTTTTAACGGCATTGACGTTTTCCCAGCCCGTTCTTTTTGCAATTTCAGAAATATCATATCCGTCATATTTTACTGATGAAAGTATTATATCGGGATTTTTTGAAACGATGTCCTCTTCTGTAAGGCTGAGCCATCCGTCCTGTGCGCCGTAAATATTTTCAACCCCAAGAAGGTCAAGAATTTCGTTTAAAAATGTGCCTTTGCCGAAGCTGTAACAATAAGGCGCGGCGGATAATTCAAAATAAACCTTCTTTTTGGCTCTTGAGTCTGTGCCGATTTGACTGATACCGACATCTGTAATTTCTTTTATCTTGTCATCAATTGACTTGATAAGCTCGTTCCCTTTTTCTTCGGTTTTTGTGTATTCCGAAATAAGCTTTATATCTGATTTAACATCGTCAAGAGAAGCTGCTGCGGGGATATTAATAACATCAGTTCCGGCTTTTTTAAGCTCGCTGTAAGGGTCTGATGCCCCGTCGGTATTTATTCCGTTGACAAAAATAACATCCGGATTTAGTGAGGCGATTTTTTCTATATCGGGATTCTGCATATCGAGAATTGCAACTGAAGAATCTACTCCCGCATCAGCCGAAAAAATATCTGCCGCAACAATTTTGTCCGACAATCCAAGCCCCGTGAGAATTTCTGTATTTGAAGCGGATAATGAGATTATTCTGTCAATACTGTCTGGGATTTCAAGATCATCTCCCTTTTTATTTTCAACAGTACTTGCTGTGCTGTCAGAATTACTTTGTGAGCTGTTGATGTCTGAATTTGAACATGCAGTAAATGAAAACAAAAATGTAAATGTCATTAAAGACAGGGCTAAAATTTTTTGTGCGATTTTCAAATAATTTTCCTCCTAAAAGTTGATTAATACTACTGATATAAGTCCGAATACCTCTGAAACGCAGAGTGAATAGTTCATAGTGTCCCCGGTAATTCCGTTTACGGATTTTGATAATTTAGCTGATAAAATAAAAGAAATCAGCATTGAAGCCGCAAGCACAGTTCCTTTTATACCGATAATCGTAATGCATATTACCGCTGTAACAAAAAACAAGAGCATAAGCACGATAGTATATTCGGTGTGCTTTGATTCCCAGTATACCCTTGTTCTTTCAGATGACATTGCCGGAAAAAAGAAAATTAAAATTACGGCAAGCTCCCTTGACAATATCGGCATAAAAATCAGCAAAAAAGGATTTTGGGCGGTGTTTAAAAAAGAATAAATTCCCGAAAAATATAAAATAAGATAAACCGAAACTGAAATGGCGTTAAGATTTTTGGAATGTTCCCCACTATTATAGCTGTTTTTCTTAGAAATAAGCATAACGCTTGAATCCATAAAACCCTCAAGGTGAAGAAAATTCGACATCCAGTGAGGGAAAACAGTCAGCAGGGCTGCCGATATAATCAATGGAGCATTTATCAGGCTTAAAACTTTTAATAATGCAAACCAGATAAGCCCTATTGGTATTCCGATAAAAGCAAGATTAAAAATAATCTTCTGAGGGTCTTCATTTTTCTTTTTCTTATAAGGAACAGGAATTCTTGTATACATAGCGAGCGAAGCTAAAAATGCCGATAAACCCTTCATACGTCATCTTCCTTTACTTCCTGAAATTATGAAAAAAGCACCTCGGTATAAACCAAAGTGCATAACTGTCCGTAAAACCATAACAAACAACGCCCTGAAAAAAGGGCTAAGTATATATGATTATCACGAACAATGTCCTTCATTTTCTGTGAAGTCATCGTCCACGCACTATGTACTCTGCGACAGCCTGAAGGCAGGTATTCCGACTATGAAAATCACGCTGATTTTATCCCTTCCCGATTTCTCAGTGGGCGCAAAATGCGGCAAAATCAGCTAATTCAATACGGCGGCAGAACCGTTCGGTCTGATGATTTAAAAAATCATTCCCGATTCCCTATTATCCTTAAAAATTAAGGCACCCCCAGAAGCGGAAAAATCCGCTTGTGATATTTTTAAACAAATGTCTGCTGAATTGCTTTTTATCATTCAGCAGACATAATTATAACATATTATTAAAAATATGTCAATTAACAATAATAAACCAGATGAGCACGTATTCCCGCAAGCATTTCCTTAAAAAGCTCGGTTGAAGAGGAAAGATCAGATGTAACAATCGGGTCGTTTAGAAATGCGTTGAAAGCAATATCAAGGTCTTTTTCAATTGCGGATTTAACTAAAGTTTTCTGATTATAAATGTGCCTTAGTGTAAGAGAACAAAGCTCATCAGGCAGAGCGCCTGACATAACCGGCTTAACGGAATTCTGGCTGAAAAGGCAATTTGTCTGAACAACCGCACCGACTGGAAGATTTGAAACCTGTCCGATATTAGGGAGGTCGCCGTTTGTGATTATATTTGAA
>DAOPYP010000085.1:0-6151 GCA_035352975.1 Oscillospiraceae bacterium | reverse complement strand
TAGATCTGCTTAATTATTATCATAATGTTTTATATTGCGGTAATTGCGGTCACCAGTTAAGGCGGCGCTCGATAAACGGTCAGGCGCATATGCTTTGCTTATACAGCCAATGCAGGGGGAAGGTCGTAAGCGCAAAGATTGAAACTGTTGACGAAGCGGTTTTATCGGCTTTTAAATATAGAATAGCTGCACTTAAAAATATGCAGAAACAAGTTGCAAAAGCAGAAAGCAAGCCTAAGATTGATAAAAGAAAGCCCCTTCTTTCTGAACAGACAAAGCTTCTGGGTCAGCGAACAAAGCTTTATGAACTACTTGAGCAGGGAATATATGATACAAATTTATTTCTTGAGCGCTCAGCGACCATTAATGAAAAGTTGTCGAATATAGAACAGCAGCTCAAAGAGCTTGACGAGGAAAAGGAAGAAAAAAAGCTCCCGCCCGATGTCGCCATTGCCGAATTAAAGTACGTGATAGATAATTTTATGTCAGCAGACGCAGAGGGTAAAAACAAGCTACTAAAGCGGGCAGTCAAAAAAATATACTACTCAAAAACAACGAGAGCCTGCCGAAACAATCACGATACAGACCTTACCGTCGAGGTCGATTTTTTATAACGTATACTTACAGCAAGTATACGTTAATTTTTTTTCATAATTCCACATAATCAGTTTGCCTCCTTTTCCCATGGCCAGGGGCCTTTAACCCAGTCCCAGACGTCCATGCCGGCTGAGCTTTCGGCGGTAAGCGGACCGTACTTTTCATGATATTCCTTCATTGCCTCATCAAGCATAGCCTTGTATTTTCTGAAATGCTCAAGTGCCTGCTGACAGGCAGGGTGAGTGTCAAGATAAAGCACCGTTTCGTCAACCACAAAATCATACATCTGAATTTTTTTCATAAGCGAAACACGTTCTCTTAACTCCATATTATTATCTGTTTGCATCAGGCACAGCCTCCTCTCCGATAAAAGGAAGATCAAGCTCTTTAAATATCGTTCCCCGTGAGTATCCTACTGCTCCCTCATAAGGAGTATCCCATTGCTGAAAAGGAACGTAAGCCATACCGATTGGCATATCCTTTGGAAGCGTTGTGCGGACAGACATATTCATTATATCCATAATTTAATCCCTTTCTTTGTTAAAACTGCTTTTACCCTATGACATAATATGACAAACATCCCCAAAGTGTCACAGAAAAATGCTGATAATTTGCTAATGGATTAAATTTGTAAATATATTTTAGTAATTATTTATTAATAATTTTATTATTTTTGGTATATTTTTATATTGTATGAAATATTTTCATATGATATAATTTTTATACTAACTATAAGTATGCGATTTTATAAATACTTTAGCTAAAGCTTGGAGGTACTAATCTTTATGAAAACATTTACTTATACTGCGAAAGATATGAACGGAAGTATTATCAAAAGCAGTATGCAATGTGAAGACTACAACGAATTTTTGTCTAAAATTCAAGAGCGCGGTCTTTTCTGCATGAGCCACAAGGAGCTTGATTCCACAGTCAGCAAAAGACTTCATAAGTTCAATACAAGAGAGCTTGCATTCAACTGCAGACAGCTCAGCGCCATGATGTCTTCCGGTCTTTCTCTTGTCAAGGCTTTGGATATTCTTGCTAAGGAGCAGGATAAAGAAGCTGCCAGAATTATATGGCGGGATATCTATGAAGATGTTCAGAAGGGCCAGGCATTTTCCGAGGCATTATTAATTCAGCGCGGCGCTTTTCCTGACTTTCTTATTAGTATGATAAAAGCCGGCGAATCAAGCGGTTCGCTCGACGCCGTTATGATCAGAATGGCGGATCATTACGCAAAAGAAAATAAAATGTTCAATAAGATTAAAGGCTCTCTCACATATCCTATCGTGCTTGCCTGCCTTTCTATCTGCGTTGTAATAGGTATGGCACTGTTTATTCTTCCTGCGTTTATGGAAATGTTTAAGGGTGCTACTCTTCCGCCGCTTACGCAGTTTCTTTTTAATATGATTGATAATCTGAAAAAGTTCTGGTACATTCATGTCGGAATAATAGTTGGTTTGGTTTTCCTCATAAGATACCTGCTGAAAATTCCGGATATAAGACTAAAGTGGGACAGATTTATCATAAAAGGTCCGGGCTTCGGTCCTTTGGTTATAAAGGTTTACACGGGACGTTTTGCTAGAACCATGGCATCCCTCTATTCAAGCGGTATTCCTATGATTGAATGTCTTGAGCGTTCTTCAAAGATACTCGGAAATTCCTACATAGATAAGCTTTTTGAAACTGTCGTTGACGAAGTAAAACAGGGTGAGCCGCTCTCAATGTCTATTCAGAGAACGGGAATATTCGATTCAATGTTCTGCTCGATTATTCTTGTCGGTGAAGAATCCGGTGCTCTTGATGACATTCTCACAAAAAGCTCGGAATATTATGAAGATGAGGCGGATACAGCGCTTCAGAAGCTTGTTACAATGGTTGAACCGCTGATGATTATTTTCATGGGTGCTGCTATTGCCTTTGTAATGGTTGCAATATTCCCTGCACTTTATTCAATGTATCAAAATATCGGCTAAAAAATAATAGGGGTGGTAAACAGTGTTATCATTTGACATTACTGACAGAAATATAAGAGTTATCAGAGCAAAGGAAACCGGCGGAAGGATTAAGATTTATTCTTCCGTAAATATAGAGCTTGAGGATGGACTCGTTACAAACGGATATATCAAAAACATTACTCAGGTTGCTACAAAAATTAATGAAGGACTTAAGTCGAAAAACATCAGGGAAAAGGAAGCTGTCGTAAGTATTTCTTCAAACCTTATAATGTTTAAGGAGCTTCATATCCCTAACGCAAAGCCAGCACAGTTTAAAACAATGGTTCAGAACCAGATGCAGAACGCTCTTAACGCATCAGACGAACACAGCATATCATATACTGTTGCAGGTAATGTTGAGCAGGGCGGAAAAAGCGAGGCAAAGGTTCTTGCCAATGCATGTCCAAAGGACGTTGTTGACGGATATCGCCGCGTTTTCTCAATGCTCAGTATTTCTTTAAAATTTGTATCTGTAAGCTGTAACTGTATTTCAAGACTTGTTCTTTCAGATCCGAAGGTTGCAAGCAAGATGCCTATGCTTCTTGTTCAGATTGACCCTCACTTCATTAACATCAATGTTTTTGAAAACAATCAGCTTTCATTCTCAAGATTTGCATCAATTTCTCCTGACGACTATGACGACAAGTCGGATTACGTATATCAGGCAGTAAACGAAAATATTTACAGAATGCTTCAGTTCCAGCGCTCGAGAAGTTCCGGAAATATCAAGAACGTAGTATTTTACGGCGATACTTCCGAATTTATAAGACTCACAAACTCGCTTGAACAGATTGATGTTACAGCGTCGCTTCTTAATGTTCCTATGAATTTAAGCGGATATGAGAACCTTGAATTTTCGCTTTATGCAAACTCAATCGGTGCGGTTTATCTGAACAAAAAAGACTTCGACTGCGCAAACCTTTTAGGTTCTGATGCGGGAACGACAAATCAGGTGACTGTTTCAAGCCAAGCCGTCGGACTTCAGGTCGGCGGAGCATTTCTTGCGGCTGCCCTTCTTTGCGGAGGAATTTATGCCGGAGTTGCTATTGCCGGAAAAGCTACGTTATCAAAAATCAACAAAATAGACACGTACATTAATTCTGCTGAAACTCAGGAGAAAATTGCAAAAGCCGATAAGGGAAATGCAATGTTCACAAAGCTTACGGATTATAAGACAAAGGTTTTAAATATTAAAAAAGCTCATGATTCAAATCCTGAAATATGCACAGAAGTAAGAGATGACATAAATAAGTGCATAGAAGGCGGGGCAGTAAAAGAATTCGGATATGAAGCGGGCATTGTTACGGTAAAAGTCACATCTACCGATTTGACTTTCCCGGCTTTGTTCACACAAAAGCTTTATGAACTTGAAAAATATGACAACATAACATATGTCGGTTATGAATCACAGGATGAAGAAGATGCGGCGGGAGGCCAGGCTCAGCAGCAGATTATTGACCCTGTAACGGGAGAAGTAATCGGCACTGTTGCGGCAAAAACAAAAGGCAGCTATGATGCTGAAATAACATTCCAGATGAGAAATCCTCTTGCTGCACAAGATGAAAAAACAGAAGGCGGTGACAAATAATGAAGCTTTCATACAGAGAAAAAATTATTTTAATAGTATTTGTAGTGGCCATTACTTTGGTCGCAGGATTTTTTATAGTTATCAAGCCTGCAATTGCAGCAAATGCACAGTATAAGGTTGACCTTGCCGCAAAGCAGACTCAAAAAGCAGAAATTGATCAGAAAATTGCGGATGCAGAAGGCTTAAAGGACAAAATTAAAAAAGCTTATGATGAAACAAAGGATATTTCGGCATTTTTCCTTCCCGAAATGGACACGTATCAGGTTGACCAGTATCTAAGCCCCTACTGCGCAAAAAACAATGTAACGATAAAGTCGCTTGAGCTTGAGCTTGCTGCCCCTGAAGAGGTTTCGGCATATTCATACGAGCTTTATAACGTTCTTTACAGCTTAAAGGACATCGCTGATATTAATGCGGAAGTGCCAAAACCAGCAGATCCGACAGCTCAGCCTGCGGAAACGACTGCGGTTACAGCTGCTCCTGTCCCGAGTTCTCCCGACACACTTGCTGTTACTAATGTAACCATTTCTATCTCAGGAAAGCTCGAGGATATATTAAAATTTGCCGATGATATTAAAGCAATTAACAAATCAGTAATTATAACTTCAATTTCAGGCAACGGAGAAGCTGAAGACGGAAAAGACCCCGAAGGCGATATAACAATCAAAATCTTCTCTATCAAAACTATTGAAGAGCCTAAGTTCGAATAAACAATAATATTTTATACTTTTAAGAAGGAGGAATATTTATGAAAATCGTAAGCAAAAACACAAAAGGAAGCGCAATTTTTACTGTTGTGTGCGTTATGTCTATATTGATAATGGCATCAATGTTTACCTTCATGATGATCGGATATGCCCAGAAAAGGTCTATAGTCAATTATCAGAACAGTCAGAGCTATGTTACGGCTAAAAGCTTTCTTGATACATGTGTGACTGCTGCCCATGATCCAAGTCTACAGGATTCAAATGGTGGAGATAAGATTTGTGATGCAATCTGGAATGCAGTGACTGGTACGTCCGCAAAAACGCCTATTCCAGTTATTGCACCTGATGTTCCAGGCGACATTGAGCTTTATGGAGTAGTATTATATGAAAATGAAATACATAGTGGTGATCCGGACTGGGTTGATCTAACAGATGCTGGTCATACTAATACGTATTTTATGAAAGTAAGACTTATTGCTACCGCAAAATCAGGGATTGCCGGCGAAGCAAGTGAAGCAACTGTTTCACAAGTAATTAAAATTAAAAAATATGTAACTGTTACTCCGGGAGGCCCAGGAGGCCCAGGAACACCGGGAACACCGGGAACACCGGGAACACCGGGAAGCAATCCGAACAGATGGGATTCAGCCGCAAAGGGAATAGACGGACTTGGCTTTGGAAGCAGTTCAAGATTTTACGGCGGTTCAAGCGTACTGAATACCGGCAATAACTATGCGGGATTTGCCGGCGCATCGGGAAGTATATATGCCGACGGAGATGTTAGAACAAAAGACTCAGGAAACAACGGTGGAATTTATAGGCTGGACAGCGGTAATTATATCGCCACTAAAGGTGATTTTATTATTGACAATAATATGTCATTTACTTCTATTGCTGACAAAGATTCAAAATTGCCTTTTATTTACACAGGAGGTCAATTCAAGAATGAAAATCAGGCAACAGTCGGAACAGCCGATAATCCTGTTGCAGTTCTCTGTCACGGTGCCAATATAAATAATATCCCTATATATGGTCCTATATATAGCGTTGGAGATGTGGTGATAAATGGAAATGACGGCGTTTATAAAGCACAAAGTGCATATGTAAACGGCAATCTTTCATTCACCGGCGGTATAGGAATGAATATTAACTCTTCAAATGTTGCTCAGAAATTTGGTTCTCAGCAGATTTGTTATACAGGGACGCTGACACTTGACGGCAAGACATTGGATAAGTTTGATGCAGAAACAAAGGAAGCATTG
>DAOPYP010000084.1:0-6235 GCA_035352975.1 Oscillospiraceae bacterium | reverse complement strand
TTTTATGCAGACAAATTATTTCGACAACCGGGAATTATCATGGCTTAAATTTAAAGAACGTGTTCTTGAAGAAGCTCAGGATATTTCTGTGCCTTTATTTGAACGACTTACTTTTGCTTCAATTTTTCAAAGCAATCTTGATGAATTTTTCATGGTCAGAGTAGGCTCTATAACCGATCAGATGCTTTTGACCGATGATTTTCGCGAGAATAAAACGAACATGACCTGCCGTGAACAGCTTGATGCTATATTTGAAAGAGTTCATGAGCTCTCTCCCAAAAAAGACAAAGCTTATTCCGATGTTTTACAGGAGCTTTATGATTTCGGACTTGAACAGGTTGATTTTAAAAACATATCAAAAAAAGAAGATGAATATTTAAGACTGTATTTTAACAATGAAATTAAACCTCTTATATCCCCTCAGATAGTTGACAAACGACATCCATTTCCGTTTTTTAAGAATAAAGAAATTTATGCCGTCGCCTATCTTGAGTCAAAGAACGCTTCATCAATAAAAATCGGGGTAATTCCCGCAAGCGGAGTTTTTGAGAGGCTTATATTCCTTTCTTCTGAAAAAATAAGATTTATGCTTGTGGAAGACCTCATTCTTCATTATGCTGGCGAGGTATTTTCAAGCTACCGCATAATTGACAAATCTCTCATGCGCATTACGAGAAATGCTGATATTAACGCAGAAGAAGCACTTTACGACCACGACGTTGATTTTAGGGATACGATGGCGGAGCTTATAAAGAAGCGGAAAAAGCTTTCTCCCGTAAGAATGGAGCTCTCAAGGCATTTAAGCGACCTTCCCCTTGATTATCTTTGCGAAAAATTTGAGCTGTCAAAAAATCAGGTTTTTTATGTGAAATCTCCCCTTGATCTTTCTTTTGTATTTTCATTAAATGACAAATTTGACTTTGATGAAAAGCTGTTTTACAAAAAACTTTCTCCTCAAAAATCGGTTTATATTAACGAAAACGAAACTATGATAAGCCAGATTAAGAAAAAGGATATTCTTTTGTCTTATCCTTATGAAAGCATAAAGCCATTTATCCGCCTCTTAAATGAAGCAGGAAAAGATCCGGAGGTTATTTCTGTTAAAATCACACTGTACCGCGTTGCAAAAAACAGCAAAATCGTTGAAGCACTTATCGACATGGCGGAAAACGGCAAGGAGGTGCTCGTTCTTGTCGAGCTTCGTGCAAGATTTGACGAGGAAAACAACATCGGTTGGTCAAAACGTCTTGAAGAAGCCGGCTGCAATGTTATTTATGGGCTTCACGGGCTTAAGGTTCATTCAAAGCTTCTTTTGATTACGAGAAAATCAGGAAAAAATATAGAATATATAACACAAATAGGCACTGGAAATTACAACGAAAAAACCTCTACTCTCTATACCGACCTTTCGCTTATGACAGCATCGTACGATATAGGAACAGAGGCACGAAATGTTTTTACCGCCCTTTCAACAGAAAGCTGTGTGGATAATACAAGTTATCTTTTGGTTGCGCCAAACTGTCTTCAGAACAAAATAATAAGCATGATTGACTTTGAAATTCAGAATGCAAGAAACGGACTTGATGCATATATCGGCGTAAAGCTAAATTCTTTGACCGATAAAACACTTATAGATAAATTTATCGAGGCATCACAGGCGGGAGTAAAAATTGAGCTTATTATTCGAGGAATTTGCTGTCTTATCGCGGGAATAGAAGGATATACCGACAATATTACGGTAATCAGCATAGTCGGAAGATTTCTTGAGCATTCGCGAATTTATATTTTCGGAAAAGGCGAAAGACAGAAAATGTATATTTCCTCAGCCGATTTTATGACCAGAAACACCTTGCGACGAATTGAGGTCGCCGTACCGATTTATGATACCGACATAAAGTCAAGAATTTCAAATATGTTTGAAATAATGCTTAATGACAATATCAAGGCACGCAAGCAAAATCCCGACGGAACATACACAAAACGTATTGCTAACGAAAAATACATTAATTCACAGCAGTATTTTTACGCCGAGGCATATGAGAATGCAGAAAAGGCCGGACAAAATCAAAGTGAAAGAAAATTTTTCGATATATTCAGCAATATTAAAGCAATAATAAGTAAATTCAAAAAATAATTTTCATCGCATTTTTAATATTTTATTATAAGTTAGTATTTAAAAAAGTATCTGATTAAAAATCAGATACTTTTTTAATTTGTTGTCTTAATTAATATTACCTTGAAAGATAATTTTCAATTCCTCTTACAATCGCATCAGCTATTCCGTTCTGATGATTAGGATTGCTCATTGCCATTGCATCTTCATAATTTGATACAAATGCCGTTTCAAGAAGAATTGAGGCAAAATCCTGCTGTAATGTTACCCAGAAAACATTATATTTTGCTCCCCTGTTTGTAAGTCTTCCGTCTGCATAAACATTTGACGCAAAATACTGAGCAACCGATGAAGAAACCGACGAAGCAAGCGGCTGTGACCAAGGGGTAAAATACCACGCTTCCGTTCCTCTCGCCGATGAACTTGATTTATTAGCGTGAATTGCGATAAATATATCAGGGTCATACTGTCTGGCTACTGACGAACGCTGTTCAGTATCATAGAACTGCGATTCGGTGTTCAGTCTGTATACCGTTGCGCCCTTAGCTCTAAGTTTGGATTCCACAAGCTTTGCAATAGGCGGTAGTACCGACTGTTCAGTTATATGTCCGATTGCGCCGGGATCCGTCTTTCCTGTTGCAGTTATTCCATGTCCGGGGTCGAGAACGACAACCGTTCCGCTTAAACCGCTGCTATATCCCTTAAATCTGAAAACAAGATTTCCATCACCGTCATATGAAGCGGTTACTCCTCTGAAAATTCCCGAACGGCTGAAATTAAGGGTAAGTGTCTGCTTTGTTATGTCATTGGCGGTTGATTCATCCCACGAACAATCAGAGAACAATCCTCCTCCGGGAAGGGAAAGCGTTCCGTTGACGGAGTTTGTATAGTCAAATGTAATCTTTATGGAATTTGCGCTGAAGCCGCTGACATTGTAGTTCCCGTTACTTCCCGCTGAATATGAAACATTCCCCAGTGACATCGAAAAAGGCGTTTTTGCATTCTGTTTAAACCTTAAAACAGTATCATTACCCTCGATTGCAGCAGAAACCGGCTGAATATGGTTTATTCCGATAGGAGCATTGTCAAGTACCTCAACATCGGTACATTTAATTCGTTTCCCTGAAAGCGTCAAGTAATAGCTTATGTTTGAGTAAGTAACCTTTTTAACGCAGTAATCAAGAACACCGGCAGGAAGCCTTGCCTGATTAGGTGACGGCTCGCTGTTCGTCGTCCTGTAATCATAAACCATAGTGTTATTATTACGTACCTTTAAAAGACTTCCGTCCGCATTATTCGGAACTTCGGGAAGAGCGTTTACCGTTACATTCCCTCCCGTAATCTGTTCGTTGAAGGTTTTTCCGTTTTTACCAGGATAACTTCCGTAAACGACAACTCTTCCGAGATTCTGTGCTTTATTTATAATTCCTTTGGGAGCGGTATATGTTCCAATATATCTTATGTAATTGGAGTTTTCAAGTCCTTCAATCTGTCCTTCGGTCGGTTTAAGAGAAACTTTCTTTCCGTTGATAGAAGCATTTACAGTTGAACCTTTATATGCAACCGCAGTAATTACAATATTGCTCTGTCCCTCAACCTCAAGGTCGGAAGCAGGGTCAATACTTTTTAATACCTGAACCTTTCGCGTAATGTTATACACAATGGTCTTCCCTTTGTTTTTAATTGTAAAGGTATTAAGTCCAACATCAAGCTCTTCTTCATAATAGAAATTACCCGCATCGTTAAGCTTTATCACCTGTCCGTTAAAATATACCGTAAAGTTCGGGTCAAAGGTTCCCATGAAAGCTATCGTGGGTTCTTCTGTGGTAAAAGTCCTTTTCTGAGGAGAAATTATTGTAAGCTCATTATCAATTGTTTCCATATTGAGCTGGTCATTATAATATTTTACCAATGCAGTTGTCGATCCCTCGGAATCTTTAGCAAGAGCAGTATATGAGCTGAACGCACTCCCCTTATATCCTGCAACACTTTTAGCGGAGCGCATCTGATGAATTATCTGGTCTGGGTACGCCCAGCCTGCCGCCTGAGTACATATTTTATCGTTGTCGTGCATTACATAAAGCGGTATATTTGCGCCGACAGCAGCCTTTGCCCACCAACCGACAAATTCATTAAAGGGAATGCTGGTGTCGGCAATAGAGCCCTCAGCCTCAAGCATTATAAAATCGGCATAGCCGTTTTTAACATATCCAAGCGTATCGGAATATCCGTCAGTAAGCGCCTGAAAAGGATCGTTTGTCTTTGAGCCGTCGGGATTTGTCGAATAGTTTGACCAAGCGTCGTGAAGATAGATTCCGACGGGAACAGTATTGTTGGTTTTTCTTATTGCATCGCTGACTAAGCTGAAAACATAAGCGCCGTTGTCAAGAAGCCAGTTTTCAAAGCCTATTCCGGAGCCGTTTACCATATAATCGTCAAAGCTTGTGCGGTTCTTCGAAGAATAATATCCGTTCAGAATTATTCCGTCAACGCGGTGCTTCACGGTGAATGTATGCGCTTTCAATGCAAGATAATCAATTCTTTCCTGAAGCGGCTCGGTTTTGAACTGTGTAAGAATTATATTCATATCAAACACAAGATAAACCGAAAGTCCTTTGTCCTTTGCGGTCTGAACGGCAAGCTCGACAGGTGTTTTTTCAACGGTATCATTTATATCTGTATTATAAAAAGTTTCGGAATTATAGCTTGTATTGACAATAACGGCATTCATGCTTTTTGAAACAATATCATCCATTATCGAATTAAGCTGTGCCTGAATATCAGCCTGTGACTGCTCGGGCTTCTGAGCAAAATCCACTCTCGGTGTAAGCGTAACCGCCCTTAAATCCTCAGGAAGAGTGAAGTTACTGACATATTCCGGCTCGACGAAATCCTCTGCGGGCTTTTCTTCATTATTCTTATTATTTTCAGTTGTAACTGCGGCAGTTGTTTCCGATGTTGCTCCGTCCTCCGCAGAAACCGAATAGCTTTGAAAAATCGTATTATTTTCAGCGACATACGGAACAAAAAGCATTAATGCCGTAACAATACTGATTATTCTCAACAGCTTTTTCATTTGTATCCTCCATTTTAGTTTAAAATTGCCTTTAATTCTGAAAGCTCGGCATTTATTTGTGTCGCAACGCCAGACGACGGGCTAAATAAGCTTTCATACCTGAAAAACGCCGCACCGCCGTATTTATTACTCTTTCTGAAAGTTTCAATCTGTCTTGCAAGAATTCGTTTATCGTTTTTCCATTCCCCTGTTGATTCAACAGTTCCGATTTTATAAGCGGCAAGTCCTACAACAAGCTTAACATTAGGATTTGTCACCATGTCGCACCATGATTTAAGATTGGTTTCATACGGCTGAGTTTTATTATTAAAGCCAAAATAAATCTGCGGAACAATATAATCAAGATAACCATTCTGAGAAGTCCATTTTCTTACGTCGGCATACTGGAATGAATAGTTGTTGCTGATATTGCCCTGAGGGCTTACACCGAACACAACACTTGGATTTGTTGCTTTTATCCCGCTGTAAAGTTCTTTAACCATGCCGCTGACTATATCAAGCCGCCACTGTGATCGATTTGAAGAGCCGCTCTGAGAAAATGCCGATTGGTCAAAATAATTCTCGGTTGTGGGATAAAAATAATCGTCTATATGTATACCATCAACATTATACTTTGAAATAATTTCTTTGACTCCGTTTACGATAAGATTTCTTGTTTCTTTGTATGCGGGGCTTAAATACCATACGCCGTCAACATTAACTATATATTTACCGTTTTTTGAGGAATCATTGTACCACTGCTTCATTAAATATTTGTCAGAAATATTCTTTATGTCGGCGTCATTCATTCCTCTTAGAGGATTTATCCAGGCATGAATTGACAGCCCTCTGTTATGGGCTTCATCAACAAGTATCTGAAAAGGATCAAACCCGGGGTCGGCACCTATTGTTCCCGTGCAGTTTTTTGACCAAGGGAAAAGGTCGGATTTATAAAATGCGTCGCTGTGTGAGCGGGCATGAACATATACGGTATTGATACCCATTGACTTGCAGTTGTCATACATTTTCTTGACAGAAGCGGTAAACTGCTCCTTTGATTTCCCTTT
>DAOPYP010000083.1:0-6255 GCA_035352975.1 Oscillospiraceae bacterium | reverse complement strand
GATGTTATGTATACACTTAATATAGTTCTTGTTGAACCACAGATTCCCCAGAACACAGGCAATATTTCAAGAACCTGTGCTGTTACTGGTGCAAGGCTTCACCTTATAAGACCTTTCGGCTTTGAAATTTCCGATAAAATGCTTAAAAGAGCGGGGCTTGATTACTGGGACAAGCTTGACGTATCCTATTACGAAAATCTTGACGATTTTTTCGGTAAAAATAACGGCCCTTATTTTTATTTTACAACAAAGGGACAGAATGTATACAGTGATATAAATTATCCCGATGGCTCATATCTTGTTTTCGGGAGAGAGGACAAGGGGCTTCCCGAGGAATTGTTATATCAGAATCAGAAAAACTGTGCGAGAATTCCCATGCGGCCAGAGCTTAGAAGTCTTAATCTGTCAAATTCAGTGGCAATTGCCGCATATGAGGTATTAAGACAGTGGGAATTTCCAGACCTTTCAAGAGAAGGAAAACTGACAAAATTCATATGGTAAAATATATGGGAGGGAATAGTAAATGCAGAAAATTAAAATAATGACCGACTCTGCGAGCGACGTTTCACCGGAATATTCAAAGGAATACAATATTAAGGTTATCGGTTTTCATATCATTGTCGGCGACAAGGAATACCGAGAATTTGCCGATATGACAACGCATGAATTTTATGAGCTTTTAGAAAATAGTGAGGAGCTTCCTCACACTTCTCAGATAACGGTTGAGGATTATATCGAGGCTTATAATGAGGCTTATCTTCAGGGATATACCGACATTATAAACGTCACTATCAGCTCGACAGGCTCTAATTCTTATAATAATGCAATTATGGCAAGAGATGCGTTCTTTGAGAAAAACCCCGCCGCAAGCGATAAAATAACAATTACTGTTATGGACAGCAAGGGCTATACAGGCGTTTACGGCTTCCCAGTAATTGAAGCGGCTAAGAAGATACAAAAGGGAGATACGCTCGATACTGTCGTTTCATTCTTACAGGACTGGTTTGACAGCGGAATTATCCTTTGTACTGCGTATACATTAAAATACGCAAAAAAATCAGGGCGCGTAAACTGCGTTGCAGCTTTTGTCGGCGAGGTTCTCGGATTAAAGCCAATAATTATGTTTGTTGACGCCGTTTCAGAAACCATTGATAAAATCAGGGGAAATAAAAATGTTCTCCCCAGAATGACAGAAATAGCGCTTGAAAAAATGGTCCCTCAGACACCATATGCCGTTCTTGTGGGAAGCAATAAGGAAACAGCTGACGAGCTAGCGGAAATGCTGACAAAAAGACTTGGCTATAAACCGGCTCATTACATACAGGTCGGCGCAACCATTGCGTGCCATCTCGGTCATGATGTCGCAGGAATGATAATTAAAGGTGAAAACAGACGATAAAAATAAAAAATATACTTGCTATATTTATAAAAATGGGTTAAAATATAACTAACAGTTGTTAAATAAGTAACAACTTGGAACTGTCAATTTTTTATATGAAAGGATGTCCATATATGAGCGCTTTAAACAAAGTAACCGTAGACGACATTAATGTAAAAGGGAAAAAAGTTCTTGTCCGCTGTGATTTTAACGTACCTTTAAAGGACGGCGTTATCACAAATGACAACAGAATTACCGCTGCACTTCCCACAATCAAAAAGCTTATTTCCGACGGCGGAAGAGTAATTCTCTGTTCTCACCTCGGAAAGCCAAAGAACGGTCCTGAGGATAAATTTTCTCTTGCACCTGTTGCAAAAAGACTTTCTGAACTATTAGGCAAGGAAGTAGTTTTCGCAAATGACGACACTGTTGTAGGCGAAAATGCAAAGGCTGCTGCTGCCGCTATGAAAGACGGCGACGTAATTCTTCTTCAAAATACACGTTTCAGAGGCGCTGATGAAACAAAGAACGGTGCTGAATTCAGCAAGGAGCTTGCTTCACTCGCTGAAGTATTCGTAATGGACGCATTCGGTTCTGCACATAGAGCTCACGCTTCAACAGCAGGCGTTACAGATTATATCAAGGAAACCGCAGTGGGCTACCTCATGCAGAAGGAAATCAAGTACCTCGGCAATGCCGTTGAAGTTCCTGTTCGTCCTTTCGTTGCTATTCTCGGCGGTGCAAAGGTTGCTGACAAGCTTAACGTAATTTCAAACCTTATCGAAAAGTGCGATACGCTTATCATCGGCGGAGGCATGGCATATACATTCCTTAAAGCAAAGGGCTATGAAGTAGGTTCTTCACTCGTTGACCTTGAAAAGGTTGATTACTGCAAGGAAATGCTTGAAAAGGCTGAAAAGCTTGGTAAAAAGCTTCTTCTCCCCGTTGATACAACAATCGCCGCTTCTTTCCCTGACCCGATTGATGCTGAAATTGAAGTTTCTGTTGTTGACGCTGACAAAATTCCTGCTGACAAGATGGGTCTTGACATCGGTACAAAGACACAGGTTTTCTTTGCTGATGCTGTAAAATCCGCTAAGACCGTTGTATGGAACGGACCTATGGGCGTGTTTGAAAATCCGATTCTTGCTAAGGGAACAATCGCGGTTGCTAAGGCTCTTGCAGACACAGATGCAACAACAATCATCGGCGGAGGCGATTCTGCTGCTGCTGTAATTCAGCTTGGTTTTGCCGACAAGATGTCCCACATCTCAACAGGCGGCGGAGCTTCTCTCGAATACCTTGAAGGTAAGGTTCTCCCCGGCGTTGCTGTAATTGCTGAAAAATAATAAGACAGAGTTTAGGGCAGGCATTTTGCCTGCCTTTAAATTTGAGACAGGTGAAATATGCGAAAATATTATATTGACAATATAAGAATATTATGTATTTTAATGCTTTTCCCGTTTCATGCCTCAATATGCTTTAACAATTTTGGCGAAAAGTTTTATGTGCATATGGCATCAAGTACAGCTCTAACGTTAATTCCCACTGCTGTTTACCCTTGGTGGAT
Organism: Oscillospiraceae bacterium; assembly: GCA_035352975.1. GTDB lineage: Bacteria > Bacillota > Clostridia > Oscillospirales > Ruminococcaceae > DAOPYP01. The sequence continues at coordinate 3,307 of DAOPYP010000083.1, read as the reverse complement.
GTCGCTTTTGTTTTCACTTGCGGGAATATCTACGGTTTATGCATTAAAAAATCGTACAGCGGGCGAATATGCAAAAGAACGTATATTTAAGCTGTTTATTCCTCTTTTATTCGGAATTTTATTGATTATTCCCCCTCAGACATATATCGCAGATGTCTTTCATAACGGCTATACAGGCGGATATTTTGAGCATTATATAACATTCTTTACTAAGGTGACGGATTTCACAGGGTATGACGGGGCTTTCACTCCCGGGCATTTATGGTTTATCCTTTATCTTTTTGTTATTTCAATGGTTGCTCTGCCGCTTCTTGTATGGTATTCAAAGCGTGAAAAAAAATTTGATTTCGGGAAAATAAATATTGCTTTGCTTGCAATTTTGGGAATACTTATTTTAGGTGCTCTTACATTTGTCGCAGATATAAGCGGCAAAAGCGTGGGCGATTTTATGGCTTGCTTTTTGCTGGGATTTTTCGTTTTGAGTAATGAAAATGTCCTTGAAAAGCTAAAAAAATACAGCACTTCCCTCGGAGCAGTCTGGCTTATCCTGATTGCTATACGCTGTGCAATGTGGATTTTTGATGTAAAGGGCGACGTTTTGTGGTATACGGGGTATAAATCGCTAGAATGGATTGGAATTCTTGCATCACTTGGACTTGGCGGACGTTTCCTTGACTTTAAAAACAAATTCACGACATATTTTTCACCGGCGGCATTCCCAATTTATTTTTTCCATCAGACTACCCTTGTAATAACTGCATTTTTCACAGCGAAATTTATAAATAACACTGCTTTGCAGTTTATTCTAATAACTATAATCAGCTTTGTGATTACAATTGGTGTATATGAATTATTCAGGCGTATTCCGATAACCAGATTTATGTTTGGAATTAAAAAATGATTTGACTTAAAATATCAATGTTGGGAATAGGTGATTTGATGGGTGACATAATATCTTGCATTGTATTAATTATTTTAGGTGTCTTTTGTATTCTTGGCGGAATAATGATTGTATACTCATATTATTCAGGATTAAAAAAGTCAAAATATTCTTCTCCAAATTGGGAAGAAACGACTGCATTTGTTGAAGATAATTCAATTTATTATAAAGAAGGAAACTATAAATACGGAGAGATGCCTTATCCTGTAACAGAATATAAAATTACTTATCATGTTGACGATAAAACATACACAAAATTCATTGAAGACCTTTCGGATTATAGTATAGGGAGTAATCTTAAAATCTATTACAAAGTATCTGACCCTGAAATATTCGTAACTAAATCGCAAAAAGTAAATAATGAAAAACGCAAATTACACCCTGTTGCTGTATTTATGCTCTGGCTTATGAGCTTTGTCTCTTGCCTAATGGGAGCATTCTTTATAGAGTTGTCCACACAAGCTAGATGAAAATTTTATTTAATTAAGGAGTTTTTAAAATGAACAAGAATTTAAGACAGGCAATTATTGCTGGAAACTGGAAAATGAACAAAACCCGTCCTGAGGCTAAAAAGCTTATTGAAGAATTAAAGCCTATTGCAGAAAAAGCAACCTGCGGCGTTGTTATCTGCGTACCTTTCACGAATCTTGAAACAGCTGTCGAGCTTACAAAAGGCACAAACATCAAGGTAGGAGCAGAAAACTGCCACTTCAAAAAGAGCGGCGCTTTCACAGGCGAAATTTCTGCCGAGATGCTTGCTGAAATGGGCGTTGAATACGTTGTAATCGGTCACTCTGAAAGACGTCAGTATTTTGCTGAAACCGACCTTACGGTAAACAGAAGAACAAAGGCTGCTCTTGCCGCTGGTCTTAAGGTTATCCTTTGCGTGGGCGAAATGCTTGCAGAAAGAGAAGACGGCGTTACAGAAGACGTTGTTGAGCTTCAGACTGTTGCCGCATTCACAGGGATTTCAGAGGCTGACGCAAAGAACGTTATCATTGCTTATGAGCCTGTATGGGCTATCGGAACAGGCAAAACCGCAACTGACGAACAGGCTGAAGAAGTATGCGCATTTATCCGCAAGATTGTTGAAAAGAGATACAACAAGGCAGTTGCTGATGGAATGACAGTTCAGTACGGCGGTTCTATGAATCCTAAGAATGCCGCTGGACTTCTTGCTAAGGAAAATATTGACGGAGGTCTTATCGGCGGAGCTTCTCTTAAGGCTGAAGATTTCGGCGTTCTTCTTGAAGCAGCTTCAAAGTAATACAGAAACGAGGTATGACAATGAGTAAAAAACCTTTGGCATTAATTATCCTTGACGGATTCGGATATAATCCTGAAACCTACGGAAATGCTATAAAAGCCGCAAATACGCCTAACCTTGACAAGCTTTTTGAAACATGCCCTTGTACCTATATCGGTGCTTCGGGAATGGACGTTGGACTTCCTGACGGACAGATGGGAAACAGTGAGGTAGGTCACACAAATATCGGTGCGGGACGTATCGTTTATCAGGAGCTTACAAGAATAACAAAGTCCATTAAGGATGGCGATTTCTTTGATAAAGAAGCATTTAGAGATGCTATTTCAAACTGTAAAAAGAACGATTCAGCACTTCACCTTTTCGGACTTCTTTCCGACGGAGGAGTTCACAGCCACAACACACACCTTTACGGACTTCTTGAGCTTGCGAAAAAATCCGGACTTGAAAAGGTATATGTTCACTGCTTTATGGACGGACGTGATGTTCCACCTACATCGGGAAAAGATTTTATTCTTGAGTTACAGTCAAAAATGAATGAAATCGGCACAGGCAAAATCGCTTCCGTAATGGGACGCTATTATGCAATGGACAGAGATAACCGCTGGGACAGAGTTGAAAAAGCCTATTCCGCAATGGTATACGGGGACGGAGTTTATTCCGAAAATCCCGCTGAAATGATGGAAAAGTCATATTCTGAAAACGTAACTGACGAATTTATTGTTCCGACAGTATGCTGTAAGGACGGAAGAATTTCGCCTGATGACAGCGTTATCTTCTTCAATTTCCGTCCCGACCGCGCAAGAGAAATTACAAGAACCTTCGTTGACGATGATTTCAACGGATTTGAAAGAAAGAACGGTCGCTTCCCGCTTTATTATGTATGCATGACACAGTATGATGCAACAATGCCTAATGTAAGCGTTGCATTCAAGCCTCAGGGACTTTCAAATACATTCGGCGAATACATCAGCGACAAGGGACTAACGCAGTTAAGAATTGCGGAAACTGAAAAATATGCTCATGTAACGTTTTTCTTCAACGGCGGAGTTGAAGCCCCTTTCAAAAATGAAGACAGAGCACTGATTAGTTCACCTAAGGTT
>DAOPYP010000082.1:0-6308 GCA_035352975.1 Oscillospiraceae bacterium | reverse complement strand
GGGGTTGAGCTTCTCTTCTTTTTGGCTCATATCATTTTAACACATACAAAATTTTTATTTTTAATGGAAAATTATAATTATTTTATTGTTGGGAGTATTTATTAGGGGCTTAACCCCTTGCCCCCACAATTTTATATTGGCAATGCGAAAGGGTTCGGTGGCGACCGCAAAGCCACCGAGATATAATATGCAAGCAGTTTTATTAGGGGCTCTGCCCCTATAACCCCGCCCTATTTCTCTCGCAAGAGAAATAGGGGAAAGAGTGCAAAAGAGTGTTTTGATTTAATCCGCTCGACCTTTACGCCGATTTTATCGGCGACAGGCTCACTTGTAATCATTGGCTTTGTTTCTCTTTGGTTTATTTCGAATTTGCAAAGATAACATTGAAACAAAGCCACCGCACATACAATTTTTAACGACAACCCAGCTTTCCCCTACAAGCAAAATCAAGTGCCGCAATTTGTTCGGAACAATGCTTCGTAATTTCCTAAGAACTATTCAAGGGGGATTGCGGAAATAATGACGAAATAACATCTCTTTTGTTTCTTTTATCTGGGACAGAGAAAAGAAAACGCTCTTTCCCCCTTTTCTGTCGTCACAGAAAAGGGGTGGGGTTCAAGGGGCAACGCCCCTAATAAAAATCATCATCACTTATTAACCGGTGACTTTGCGGTCGCCCCCGAAGTGCTTTACCCTGCCATAGAAAGAAAAAAGGATAATAAGAACAACTCCTCCTATTCTACTACTATTATAAATATATATTTAATTCTATTTTCTTCTTGTATTTTTTTAAGAAATATGCTATAATTTTATTAATTATTAATATGAGATATTATGGGGGATTGTTATCTATGACTTCTTTTAACGAAGTTTTTGAGAGTGTTAAAAAATACTGCACAGACAGCGGGAAAATCGGCGAAACCGCCCACAAGCTCTGGATTCAGACGCTTGAACCCGTCAAGCTTGACCTTGACACAAATACCGCCGTTTTTTTTGTAAATTCCGAATTCCAGAAAAAAATCACTCTCGATAAATACGAAAATCTTCTTAAAGAAGCGTTTGCCGCAGTCCTCGGCTTTGACGTTGAAATAAATATCACCACTCAGGACGACATAAAAACAAACGAAATAGAAAATGAAAAGAAAAATATCGAGGAAAAAAAGCTTGAGCTTGCAAAAAGCTTTGAAAATGCCGAATACGACTATACCTTTGACACCTTTATTGTCGGGCGCTCAAACGAGTTTGCATATGCGGCATGCACCGCCGTGGCAAATTCAAAAAATGCCTCCACATACAATCCTCTTTTCATTCACGGCCCGTCGGGACTGGGGAAAACTCACCTTTTAACGGCAATTTCAAACACAATAAAAAAGAGAAATCCCTCATCAAATATTATCTATGTCAGCGGTGACAGCTTCACAAACGAGCTTATCAGCGCAATCCGAACCGAAACAACTCCTCAGTTCCACCAAAAATACCGCTCCGCCGACGTTCTTCTGGTTGACGACGTTCAGTTTATTGCCGGAAAAGAATCGACTCAGGAGGAATTTTTCCACACCTTTAACGAGCTTCACAAAATCGGGAAGCAGATTGTTCTCACGTCGGACAGACCTCCGAAAGACATTAAAACCCTTGAGGACAGAATCCGCACACGCTTTGAATGGGGACTTATTGCCGATATTTCAATTCCTGACTTTGAAACGAGAATTGCCATAATAAAAAGAAAAGCCGAGCTTTTAGACTTAAACATTCCTAACGAGGTTGCTGAATTTGTCGCAAACCGACTTAAAACTAACATCCGTCAGCTTGAGGGCGCGGTTAAAAAAATCAAGGCGTTAAAGCACCTTTCCGGCTCCGCCCCGTCAATCGCAATGGCACAGGGCGTTATACGTGATATTTTAAATGACAACCAGCCTATACCCGTTACCGTTGACGCAATTATAAACGAGGTTGCGAACATTTACGGCATCTCCCCCGAGGACATACGCTCAAACAAGCGCTCCGCCCAGATTTCAACGGCAAGAAAGATTTCGATATATGTCATTCGTGAAATTACGGAAATGCCTCTTGCTTCAATCGGTGAAGAATTCGGCGGAAGAGATCATTCGACCATCGTTTATTCAATAAAACATATTGAAGAATGTATAAAAAAAGACATTCACCTTAAAGAAATTGTCGACGACATAGTAAAAAATATAAGAGATAAATAATTAAAAAAATACTTTTCAACATAGTTTTAAACAATGTGTTGAAAACTTAAGCCCTTTTATCATCTGTATTTTTTAATAAATTTAATAAGCTTTTAACAATCCTAAAAAATCTTGTTTAACCAATTGTTTATAAAAATCAAGTCATATTTTGGAACTTAACTTTTTTATCAACAAAATCATAACTTTCAACAGGCATTTTTAAACCATTTTAACATAATGATTTTTTAAACAAATTTTCAACATTTTGAAGCTTCGCGATGTTGACGGTTTTTTTCAGTCAGGGATGTCATCCGCAGAGTTTTTAACCGTTTCAACACCCCCTACTGCTAATACTAATATATATTTATTATATTATATTATTTTATTCAAAAAAATAAAAATTACGGATGATTTTCTTTCGTAATTCAACATAACCTTTCCCTGTAAAATTTTTTCATAAGAATAGAGGACGAACAGATGAAGTTAGTATGCAAAAAACAAAATCTTAATGCGGCGGTAGCAAGCGTTTCAAGAGCGGTAGCTTTAAAATCCACAATTGCCGCTTTAGAGGGAATAAAGATAAAAGTATCTGAAACCACCGCCGAGCTTACGGGATATGACCTTGAAATGGGAATTAAAACTGAGATTCCTGTCGAGAGCGACAAAAGCGGCGAGTTTGTCTTTAATTCGCAGCTTTTCAGTGATATTATAAGGAAAATGCCGGACGGTGACATTACAATAGAAATTGACGAAAGACTTTCAACCAGAATAAGCTCGGGAATGATTGAATACAGTATTATTTCTCTTTCAGCTGATGAATATCCCGATATTCCCGATTTTGAAAGCGAAAAGAGCATTAAGATTTCTCAGAATATCCTTAAAAATATGATAAATCAGACGGTTTTTGCCGTATCAGTCAACGAAAATAAGCCAATACTTACTGGAGAACTTTTTGAAATAACAGACAAATCCTTTAATCTTGTTGCACTTGACGGATTCCGTCTTGCGGTAAGAAGTGAACAGATTGATTGTGATGAGGATTATAAATTTGTTGTTCCCTCAAAGGCATTAAAAGAGCTTTCAAATCTGCTCAAAGATGACGACGACCTTTTTGTAACAATTTACACCAGCAGAAAGCATATTGTCTTTGACGTGAACGGATACAGGGTTATGTCAAGGCTTTTAGAGGGCGACTTTCATAACTACAGAGGCTCTCTCCCCCCCTCATCTTCAACCGAAGTTATCATTAACACAAAATCCTTGATAAACAGCCTTGAGCGCTGCACACTTTTAATAAACGACAGAATTAAGGCTCCCGTTAAATGCCTTTTTGAAAACGGTGAGGTGAAGATTTCCTGTTCAACCGCTTTGGGAAAAGTAAACGACGCATTGGAAGCTGACATTTCCGGCTCGGTAATCGAAATAGGCTTTAACTGCCGTTATCTTATCGAAGCGCTTAAGGCAACCGAAAGCGACAAGGTAAGGCTTTTTATGAACGGAGGACTTGGTCCGATGAAAATTTCTCCGCTTGAGGGGGACAGCTACACTTTCCTTGTTCTCCCTGTACGATTAACGGCGAATTGAGTTGATGTTAGGGGCGTTGCCCCTGACCCCACCCCTTTTCTGTAACGACAGAAAAGGGGGAAAGAGCGTTTTCTTTTCTCTGTCCCAGATAAAAGAAACAAAAGAGATGTCATTTCGTCACGCTTTCCGCAATCCCCCTTGAATAGTTCATAGGAAATAACGAAGCATTGTTCCTAACGAAATGTGGCACTGAATTTTGCTTGTAGGGGAAAGCTGGTTTGTCGTTAAAAGTTGTCTGTTCGGCGGCTTTGTTTTAATGTTCTCTTTGCAAATTCGAAGAAAACCAAAGAAAAACAAAGCCAATGATTACGAGTGAGCCTGTCGCCGATAAAATCGGCGTAAAGGTCGAACGGATTAAATCAAAACGTTCCTTAGCACTCTTTCCCCTATTTCTCTTGCGAGAGAAATAGGGTGGGGTTCAAGGGGTGAAACCCCTAACAAAACACTATTCGCATTTTCATTAAAAATATATCAGGGTTCAAGCGGCAACGCCTCTACTAACCATATTTAAAATAAAAAAGGAAAAAATTATGGAAAAACAATCAATAAAAATCACCACCGAATTCATAAAACTCGACAGCCTCTTAAAATTTTCAGGTTTAACCGAAACAGGCGGCGTTGCAAAGGAAATTATTCAGCAAGGGCTTGTTAAAGTGAACGGCGAAGTCTGCACCATGAGAGGAAAAAAAATCCGAAGCGGCGACGTTGTTTTTGTTGAAAACATCGAGCTGACAGTTTTATAAAATGACATTTGCCGAATTGTGAGGTGAAATTTTCTGATAATAAAAAGACTTTCCGTCAGCGGCTATAAAAATCTCAAAGGGATAGAAATTTCCCTCAACCCGTCGCTGAACATTTTCTGCGGCGAAAACGCACAGGGAAAAACCAATCTTCTCGAAACAATTTGGCTTTGTTCCGGGTGCAAAAGCTTTCGCGGAACACGTGACAGGGATTTTATAGGCTTTGATGAAGAAAAATCAGAAATTTTGCTGAAATTTGTAGATAAAAAGCGTTCTCAGGAAATTTTATTTTCCGTCTTGAAAGACAACATAAAGGACAAAAAAGTTCTTTTGAACGGCGTTAAGCTGCCGCTTTTGTCAAAGCTTTTCGGAAATTTAAAATGCGTAATTTTTACCCCCGAGGATTTGGAGCTTTCAAAAGGCTCCCCCGAAAACCGGCGAAATTTCATAGACCTTTGCATCTGTCAGATTAAGCCGTCTTACGTTTCGGCTATCAATAAATATGAGCTGCTCCTCTCACAGCGGAATGCGCTTTTAAAGGAAATTTCCCTTGGAATTTCAGCTGAGGACAGCCTTGATGTCTGGGATTTTCAGCTTTCACAGACGGGCGCTTACATCTCGCTTTTGCGAAATACATACACAAAAAAGCTTAACGTTTTTTCCGAAAAGCTTTATTATGACCTAACAAAACAAAGGGAATCTCTTTCCCTTAGCTATAATTCGACAATTTTTTCTCAGCTTGACGAGCGGACCGATTACAAAGGCGAAATGGCGGACGAATATTATCAGAAGCTTAAAAGCAACCTAAAGGACGACGTCCGCTACGGCTTTACACAGCTCGGCGTTCACAGGGACGATATTTTTTCAAGGATAAACGGGCTTAATTCCCGCGATTTCGGCTCTCAGGGACAGCAAAGGTCGATAGCACTTATTATGAAGCTTTCACAGGCGTTCATTTTATACGACGAAACGGGCGATCCCCCCGTCGTTCTCCTTGACGATGTTTTGAGCGAGCTGGATCTTTCGCGTCAGCATTTTGTATTGAATGAAATTTCTGAAATGCAGGTTTTCGTCACCTGCTGTGATCCGACGGCGGTTTTAAAGCACAAAATGGGAACGGTTTTTTTAATGCAGGAGGGGAAAATTACGCATGAAATATAGAAACGGAGTGACCTTATGTATCTTCATCTAGGCGCGGAAACCTCCGTAAACGAAAAGGATATTATCGGAATTTTCGACATTGAGAATACGTCAATTTCAAAGCATACGAAGGATTTTCTTTATTCGGCGGAGAAAAACAAAAGGATAACTAACGTTTCCGCTGAAATGCCGAAAAGCTTTATCGTCTGTAAAAATAAGGACGGCGAAAGCGTTTATATATCGCAGATTGCCCCGTCGACATTAAGGAAAAGGGCGGAGCTGAAGGTGTGACTTTTAGGGGCGCCGCCCCTATAACCCTGCCCCTTTTCTGTGACGACAGAAAAGAAACAAAAGAGAGGTTATTTTGTCACGCTTTCCGCAGTCCCCCTTGAATATTTCTCGGAAAATAACGAAACATTGTTCCCGACAAATTTCAGCACTTAATTTTGCTTTTAGGGGAAAGCTGGTTTGTCGTTAAAAGTCGTTTGTGCGGAGGCTTTGTTTCAATATTCTCTTTGCAAATTCGAAACAAACCAAAGAGAAACAAAGCCAATGATAACAAGTGAGCCTGTCGCCGATATTATCGGCGTAAAGGTCGAGAGGATTAAATTAAAACGTTCCTTAGCACTCTTTCCCCTATTTCTCTTGCGAGAGA
>DAOPYP010000081.1:0-6318 GCA_035352975.1 Oscillospiraceae bacterium | reverse complement strand
GACAAGGATAAGGCTGTTAATGAGATTATTGACGGTTTTGATGCCGAAAGCGTTCCAGATAATCTTGTTGCTGACAGGCTTGATTCAGCAGGATATTCTCTTGCAAAACAGCTTGACGACGATGGAGCAACCGTTCTTCTTGCGGGGTCAACAGTTACGGGTGTTGCTTCGCTCACAAAGGACAATATCTACTCGACTATCGTGGATATAAGAACGGCAATGTCAAAAGCAAATATTCCTAATGACGGCAAGCGTTATCTGCTTGTAACACCCGATACGATGGGACTTATCCTCAATGCACCTGAATTCATCAAAGCTTCCGACCTTGGCGATATGGTTGTAAAGGAAGGCGTTCAGGGCAAGATTGCAGGATTTAAGGTTATTGAATGGAATGACAATACAGCTAACCTCGCTATGATTGCAGGCCATCCTCGCTTTGCAACAAGAGCAAATGAATTCAGTGTTCCTGTTCATCTGCAGGACTTGTCCGGTTCAGGCAAATGGATAGGCGCTTCCGCTGTTCAGGGGCGTAAAGTTTATGCTCATAAGGTTACTCGTTCTGTCGCTATCAGAGCAGTTTATTCGCCTGGCTCATTAACTCTGTCAGCAGCACAGGGAGCAACATCGGGAACAACTAAGATTACTATTTCTGCGGGCAATACCGGTACAACATACGCTTATAAGGTTAACCCGTTTGAAAGAGCAGCCTACAATCAGACAAGCACAGCTTATGCGGGTACAGCGCTTACGTCAGGTACTACTGAAATTGCTGTATCCGCCGGAGATATAATCGAAGTAGTTAATACTTCAAGCTCCAAGGTTGTCGCAGTCGGTTATATCACTGTTTCAGCGGGTGACATTAAGGCATAGTCAGGAGGTAGCTTATGGGCTACATAACCGAAGATTACTACAATAACGTTTATAAGGGTGAGGCTGTTTCAGACCTCGCCCTTCTTATTGAACGTGCAAGCGATATTGTCAATATGGTAACAGGATATAAAATCGGTGATGTTGCAGGTATCAGCTCGGCATTTATTGCAGGTCAGATTCAAAAGGCAACCGCCGCGCAGGTCGAATATATCGACCAGAACGGAGGAACAACTTCCGGAGGTCTTTCTTCTGCGGCACTCGGTAAATTCTCTTATTCGGGCGGAAATACTGAAGATAAAGCGCTTATATGCCCTTTGGTTTATAGTTATCTTGAACCGACGGGGCTGTTATATCGGGGGATTTAATATGAAACCTATACCCAAAAGACTCCTGATACACAGCGTTACTGCCGCCGCTAAAACAACTGAGGATAAGTGGGGCGCTAAGACCTTAAGCAGCCCCGTCACCCTCTCATATGTCCGGGTGGATCCGTCGAGAAGTCTTGTCACTACAAAGGACAACAGGCAATTACAGCTTAGCGCAGTTTTGTTTTATGACTGTAAAAACAGTATTCCTAAAAGTCATAGCTTTGAGCTTGAAGATGTCATTACTTTCGGCGAAAGAACTTACACGGTAAAAAGCATTGAGCCGCTGCATGACGGCGAAAAGCTCCACCATTATGAAATAGGGCTGATGTAATGGGAGTGACGGTAACATTCGACAAAGAGACTGTTAAAATGCGGCTTAAAGCGGCAAACAGCAAGGCTCTTTTTATAACCTCGGAGCAGGCTCTTGAAGACTGCAACTATTACTGTAAAGAAGACCAGGAGGGGCTTATAAATTCAAGTCTTACCGCAAGCGAGCCTGAAAAAGGAAAGCTTGTGTGGGAAGAACCGTATGCACGAAAGCAATATTATCTTGACAGTGCAAGCCGTGATAAAAATCCGAATGCCCAGAAAATGTGGGCGCACAAAGCACATTCCGTACACGGAAAGAAATGGCTTGAAATATTCCGAAAAGCTTTTAAAAAGGAGGCTGCGCCGTGAGCATACAAACTGATATTTTCGATTATGCCGTGGGGCTTACGGGACTTCAGACAGTTCCCCTTCTCCCTCAAGAGAACGGTTTTGCCGCTCAGGTAGCTCCATCTTTGATCGGAAGCACATATTTTAACCGGGAATCCGACCAGATGATGAATATTCTTATTCTCGGGAAAAATAAAAGCCAGATTGTTGTTGCCGATGCCCTTTTCACAGCCTGCAACAATCTGAAAAGCATATCTAAATACGACTTTGGTATAAGCAATGTCGAAGTCACAGCTCCGCCCGCCTTTGTTGACACAGACGGGGATTTTTATATATGGAGCTGCATAATCAGCGTAAAATTTATTAATTAGGAGGAAATCACATGCCGGAATTAGCATTAAACTACGATTATAAGTTCAGTATTAACACCACGCCCTCTGCGCAGACCGAAACCTTTTCACAGATTAGCGACGGCTTCGACAATGTTTCAATGGCACTTAATGAAGTTCTTTATCAGGGCTCATTTTTGGGTGACAGCGGATATGGCTCCACCGAAGTAACAGGCGGTCAGCTTACTCTTACTATTTCAGGAGTACGTAAAATCGGAGATGCCGCACAGGATTACATTTTCGGAAATGCAGTCAAAAATTCTTTCGGAAGTGCAAGAAAAACGACTTTTAAGATTGAAGATCCCAAAGGAAACATAATTACCGGCTCCTGTACACTTGCAAAGGTTACAGAATCAGGCGGGGCGGCAAATCAACCGAATGCAATTTCCGTTGAAATCCACTTTAACGGAAAGCCGACTTATACAGCGGCAACATAATACAAGGGGAGCTTAATGCTCCCCCATTTTTATAGGGGGTATTTTTATGGCTTATCAGGTAAAAAGGCTTAAAAAAATTGAAGACGCAATTGAACTTCTTAATAATGACGGTTCTGTAGCAAAAGTCATTTCGGTAAATCTCACTGTTGAGGATATTGCTCTTCAGATAAACAAAGCGAGGAATGATATTATTTCGGCGCAGTTATTTATTAAAAAGGCTGGAATTGAACAGATTTCAGAGGCTCAGGAGCAGCTCGGCACAGCCGTAATTTCTTTGTTTAATCTTGTTTTCGGTGAACAGCAGACCGCAGAAATTCTTGATTTCTACGAAAACAATTACAGCGAAATGATTACCTGCATTTTTCCGTTTATTTCTGACGTTATATTCCCCGCAATTGCAGAAGCCGCAAAAGAGCGGAAAGAGCTGGTTGCAAAAAGCTTTAATCTGAACAGAACGAATCGCAGGAAACTTGGAATATGAAGCTCACCGGCAAAGAAAGCAGCTTATTAATCTTTAACGGCAGAAAATACCGTCTGAATCTTTCTTTCAGCCGCGTTTTGCAGGTGTTTGAGGTATGTAGGGAAAAGCTGCTTACCGACAGTGAAAAAGCGATCATTGCCTGCTCTCTGCTTGTAAAAGGCAATTTCCCGAAATCACAATCTGCTGACATTTTTAACGCTGTTTATGAGCAGTTTATAACAATAAAAAGCAGCGGAGGCAATAATGGGAAAAAAGTTGTCGACTTTACACAGGATGCTCCGTATATATACGCAGGCTTTCGCCAGGCGTATGGTATAGACCTTATCGAGCAGGCCGACCAGCTGTCGTGGGAAAAGTTTATTGCTCTTTTCCGAGGGCTTCCCGATGACACGGCAATTGTCGGGATTATGCGTATCAGGAGTATGCCTATCCCCGTCAGAGATAAATATAACGGCGACCAGATTGAAAAACTTATTAAACTTAAGCAATATTATGCGCTTATTTCAGAAGAATCCGAAAAAAATGAGGTTCAGCCTGGACTTGCAGGATTATTCGGCGCATTAAAGCAAAGGGCGGTGAAATAAATGGCAGACGGACAGGTTATATATGAAATACGCGGCGACGACAGCAAGCTTGACGGCGACCTTGGCACTGCAAATGACAAGGTTAAGAAAAGCAGCGGTGTACTTTCGGGTATAGCCAAAGGAACGGCAATGGCGGTCGGTGGTGCATTCGTTGCGGCGGGTGCTGCCGCTGTGGCTTTCGGGTCCAAAGGTGTGCAACTCGCCTCTGATTTATCAGAGGTTCAGAACGTCGTCGATACCACTTTCGGCGACGGAGCAGATAAAATTAACAAATGGGCTAAGAATGCCGCTGAAAGCTTCGGATTATCTGAATTATCAGCAAAGCAGATGACGGGCACAATGGGCGCTATGCTGAAATCAATGGGGCTTGCGCCCAAAAATGTCGAAGAAATGTCAACGTCAATAGCAGGACTAGCCGGCGACTTTGCAAGCTTTTATAATCTTGACAGTGAAGAAGCTTTTGAAAAAATCCGTTCAGGAATATCTGGCGAAACGGAGCCTTTAAAACAGCTCGGCATAAATATGTCTGTAGCAAATCTTGAAGCTTATGCTTTATCTGAGGGTATTTCTAAGTCGTACGACAGCATGACCCAGGCGGAGCAGGCAACCCTCAGATATAACTATCTTATGAGTGTGTCGGCTGACGCACAGGGGGACTTTGCCAAAACTTCCGACAGCTTGGCAAACAAGCAAAGAATTATGTCTATGCAGATTGACAGTCTGGCGGCAACCATAGGAGAAACTCTTCTCCCCATCGCTTCTGAAGCTGTCGGAGCAATAACAGAAATGCTCGGGGATGAGGATTCTAAGGCCTGGCTGAACGATTTGTTTTCTGGGATAGCTAAAGTTGCCGAAGAAGCCCTGCCGCTTCTTATTGAAGCCGCAGGAAAGCTTTTAACGGCACTTGAACCACTGCTCACAAATATGCTCGAACCCGCTATGGCTTTACTGACAGGCCTTATTGAGCCTATCACAAGCCTTATATCGTCACTGCTCCCACCGATGATAGAATTATTCTCTATGCTGAGCGAACCTCTTATGCAGATTATCAATGAAATTATGCCGGTCCTTATTGATGTTCTTAATCAGCTTATGCCGCCGATAATGGAGCTTATTTCTGCTCTATTGCCTCCGCTTCTCGACGTGTTCAACGCTTTAATGGAGCCCTGCCTCGAATTGATAAAAATGCTTCTGCCGCCTCTTGTGGACTTGCTAAAAATGATAATCCCTATTATAGAATCGCTTTCACCTCTTATTTCTGTTCTTGCCGAAGCATTAGGAAAAACGCTTTCCGGGGCTTTTGAAATTGTTCTCCCGATAATCGAAACCGTTATAGGGATATTAGATGCAATCGGAGACGTTTTAAAAGGGGTTATCGACTTCATCACCGGAGTATTTACAGGCGACTGGGATAAGGCGTGGAACGGCATTGTTGAAATTTTCAGAGGTATTTTGAATTATGTCCCGCAGATATTGGAGAGCGTTATAAACGGTGCTATCGGACTTATTAACAATTTGATTAAGGGCATTAACGGCATTACGGGAACTGTTGGAATTACAGCCATTCCCTCTATCCCAGACGTACAGATTCCGAGGTTTAAAACAGGGATTGACTATGTGCCCTCCGACGATATGCCAGCGCTTCTGCATAGAGGCGAAGCTGTTCTTACTGCTGACGAAGCAGCAATATACAGAAGCCTTGGCGGAAAAGGAAGCCTTTCAGAAATATCTGCTTTTGAGAAAGGCAGTGACGATTCTTCAAAGAATATAAGCATTACAAATAACAATTACTCTCCGAAGGCTTTAAGCCCGAAAGAAATATATCAAAACGAAAAAAAAATTGTTCAAAGATTGGCGGGTGGGTTATGATGGAATGCTATTGGGTAAATCAAAGTGGAAAAAAATACGATTTTATGCGCGACTGCAGACTTTTAAGTATTGACGGAGCAGATATCGAAAAGGAAATCAATACCTCGTCAATTGCAGGCTATGACGGTTCATCTTACGTTTCTGAGCAGACTCCGGAGCGTTCCATTCTGCTCCTCATTAGGCTTAAAGAGGCTGCTTCTAATGAACGTGCAAAGTTTATTGAACGCCTTGGCAGAACCGGGACCCTTTATATCGATTCAAAGAAAATAGAAGGGCGGCTAAAATCGGCAGATTACATAATCAGCGAAACCGAGGGGCAGGAAATTCAGATAACAATTCTCTGCCCCTCCCCATACTTCACAGACCTTGAACCGACTACAGCCTACATGGCGGCGAGTTTACCGATGTGGGAGTTCCCTTTTGAAATTCCAGCGGATAATAGCTTTGAATTTGAAACTGTTAACGACGGTGGATTAATTTCTAGCATTGAAAACAAAAGCAGTATTGATGTGGGATGCGTTTGGAGAATTAAAGCCCTCACGGATATTTCAAAGCCAAAAATCATTCATTTAAAAACATATGAATGGTTTGAGGTTGACATTCAGCTGCAAAACGGCGATATTCTTGAAATTAATACAAAACTTGGGAATGAGGCAATTACAT
>DAOPYP010000080.1:0-6425 GCA_035352975.1 Oscillospiraceae bacterium | reverse complement strand
CTTTGAAGAACTCTTTTTGCCCCGCCCGTAACGCTTATGTAAGGCGTACCCATATAGTCTCTCAGCACGGATATTTCATTAAATGAAAAGCCCCTGAATCCTGTGCCCATTGCCTTTGAAAACGCTTCCTTTGCGCAGAAATTCCCTGCGATAACCTCCGGCTTAAATTGCTTCTGAGAAAAATATTTAAGCTCTGACGGAGAAAAAATTTTCGATAAAAATCTTGGCTTTCTTATGCTTTTTTCAATTCTGTCAATTTCTATTAAGTCGATACCTACGTTCATTGCAATCACCTCGTATAATTAATATTAAAACTATTTTAAAGTATGTTTGAGATAAGGCTTTATGGCATTCAGCATTTTTTCGTCAGGTGAAAAAATCCACCTTACATTCCCATATTTTGAATGTTTAAAATCGGCATAATATTGTTCACATTCGCCTCCCACTGTGAAAAATACCGCCTTTTCTTCTGCCTCAGGTGCAGCTGAAAGAGTTCCGAAATTTTGAAAGTCAGACACTTTAACGGTCAAAAGCCTTTTTCTTTTGCTTTGGTTTATGATCTTGTCAACGTCAATCTCGCCATTCGTAAGGATATATTCATATTCAATATTTCTTTGCTTTATTAAGTAATAGCATCCAAAAATAATGCCGGCAATAAGCAGAACACCTATTGATAAAATGGATGCCCCTAAGGTAAGTGAAATAAGCAGTATGACAGCTGTTAAAATTACTGTCAAAAAAATCATTAGCCCTTTAATCACACTATCTGCTGCGGTTTTTGGTTTTTTAACCATCTGTTCTGTAAAAATATCCATAATTTGCTCCTTATAGAAATAATTATTATATAAATATACTAGAATTAATATTATTGTAACATATTTTTTTTTATATTACAATAATAAAAGCACTTGCAAAATATTAATTTATTGTTTATAATAATAATTGTTAAACATAATGACTGAGAGAGTAGTTTATTTCAAGCTTTAAAGAGAGAGGGAGTCATCGGCTGAAAGCTTCCTTAAAGACAGGATAAATGAAGTTCACTCACGAGTGGCACTGTTGAATTTTCAGTAGATGGTGACGATATGCCGGCGTTAACGGCAAGGGAGTGTTTGCTCCTCATCACATGGGTGGTTTATAAACAAGCGATTTTTATCCTTGTCCCGATTGGGATGGGGATTTTTTATTTATATAAAGGAGTGAAATAATTTATGGCAACAATATACTGTTTCTCGTCGACAGGGAACAGTCTTTACACGGCAAAAAAGATTTCAGAGGCAATCAGCTCTGAACTTATTTCAATGACATCAGATGTCAGAAAATGCGATGATGACGTTATCGGTTTTGTTTTCCCATGTTATTATTGGGATCTTCCTTTAAGGGTTGAGAATTTCATAAATGAACTGGAGATAACAAATAAGAACGCATACGTTTTTGCAGTTATAACCTTTGGAAGTGTGATTATGGGAGTTATGGGGCGTGTAAATACACTTCTCCATAAAAAAGGTATGAAGCTTTCATATGGCAAGAAAATAAAGTCAGTTGAAAACTATAATTTATCGCTCAAGGTGAATGATACTCCTGAATTCCAAAAGATAGTTGAGCAGAATATAAACGGGACTGTTTCGGAAATTAAGGAACATAAAACCAATAGCTTTGGTATCTACACTTTTGCAAATCTGATCGCACGTTCATTTTTCCCTGCATTGAAATCCGACTGCGACAGCAAATTCACGATATCCGGCAGCTGCACAGGCTGTGGTATATGCGAAAAGGTCTGTCCTGCCAATAATATCGTTATTAAAGACGGGAAACCGACATTCAGCGGTAAATGTGAACACTGCCTTGGCTGTATTCATGCCTGCCCTAAACAAGCGGTAAACTGGAACGGAAAAACCGAAGGCAAACAGCGTTATCTTAATCCATACATCAAGCTTCAGGAGCTTATGGATTTTAATTCCCAACAATAATTTATGAGGTGAAACTAATGAAAGAACAGCTTTTACAAATTGAAGAGTTAGCTAAAAAGGAGCTTTCCTCCTGCAAAGACATTACTATACTTGAAAATCTTCGCGTAAAGTTTTTAGGAAAAAAGGGTGAGCTTACAGCTATATTAAAGCAAATGGGCGGACTTTCCGCTGAAGAAAGACCGATTATCGGACAATTAGCAAACAAAGTTCGTGAAGACATTGAAAACGAAATTGCCGCACGTCAGAAGGCGCTAAAAACAGGACTTCAGGCTAAAAAGCTAAAAGAAGAAACCATTGACGTTACTCTTCCCGGAAAAACTCAGAAAGTCGGAAAGCTTCATCCCCTTACCGCCGTATTAAATGAGGTTAAGGAAATTTTTACGGGAATGGGCTTTGACATTGTTGACGGTCCCGAAGTTGAAACTGACCATTACTGCTTTGAAGCGCTTAATATGCCTAAATCCCACCCTGCAAGAGATACTCAGGACACTTTTTATATCAATGAAAATGTCGTTTTAAGAACTCAGACATCAAGCGTACAAATCCGCACAATGGAAAATACCAAACCTCCGATAAGAATAATATCTCCCGGACGCGTTTATCGCTCTGATACTGTCGATGCAACGCACTCTCCCCTTTTCCATCAGATTGAGGGGCTTGTGGTTGACAAAGGAATAACCATGGCAGATTTAATAGGAACTCTTGACCTCCTTATGAAACGTCTTTACGGCGACGACTGCAAAATTAGATTAAGACCTCACCACTTCCCGTATACAGAGCCGTCAGCAGAGGTTGATGTTATGTGCTTCAAATGTCACGGTGAGGGATGTCCTTTATGTAAGCAGGAGGGCTATATTGAGCTTCTCGGTGCAGGAATGGTTCACCCTAAGGTTCTTGAGGGCTGTGGAATTGACCCTGAGGTTTACAGTGGATTTGCTTTCGGTATGGGACTTGAAAGAATTGTTATGAGAAGATACGGCATAAGCGATATGAGACTTCTTTACGAGAACGATTTGAGATTCCTCGAACAGTTTTAATAAATAACATTCTTTAAAATACAAAGGAACAATTAATATGACTATTGAACAAATGAGTGATTTTTTTACAACGCGTGTAGACATATATGATGAGCATATGCTTACCAATGTTGCCGGCTGTAAAGAAGGATATATTAAAATGGCCGAATTAATACCTCAAAATGCCGAATTTCTTTTGGATTTGGGCTGCGGGACAGGGCTGGAACTTGATGAAATATTCAAAATAGCTCCTGAACTTAAAGTAACAGGTATTGATTTAACAAAAGCAATGCTTGATAAACTTAAAGAAAAACATCATGATAAAGCATTAACACTTATAAATGCAAGTTATTTTGATTATGATTTCGGCCTTGAACAATTCGATGTTTCAATATCTTTTCAGACAATGCACCATTTTTCACATGAAGATAAAATCAAGCTATATACAAAAATATTTAAATCTTTAAAAAAAGGTGGAAAGTATATTGAATGTGATTATATGGTAACCAATCAGGAAGAAGAAAATTTTTATTATAGCGAAAACGCGCGAATACGAAAAGAGCAGAATATTCCCGACGGAGAATTTTATCACTATGATACCCCATGCACTATCGATAATCAAATAAAAATGCTCAAAACTGCTGGTTTTATAGATGTGGCTGAAGTTTGGAAAATCGGCAATACCACAATGATTTCTGCTCAGAAAAAATAATATTTTTAAGGAGAAAATAAAATGAATTTATCTATGAAATGGCTTTCAGACTATGTCAAGGTCGACAAGCCCATAAGAGATTTCTGTTATGATATGACTATGAGCGGTTCAAAGGTTGAACGCTATGATATTGAGGGCGAGGAAATAAAAAGCGTCGTTGTCGGAAAGATTTTATCCGTTGTTCCTCACGAAAATTCCGATCACCTTGTCGTATGTCAGATTGAGGTTGGAAAAGACGCTCCCGTTCAGATTGTTACTGGCGCATCGAACGTACACGCCGGCGATATTGTTCCCGCCGCACTTGACGGAGCAGTTCTCCCTAACGGCGTAAAAATAAAAAAAGGAAAGCTTCGCGGAGTCGAGAGCAATGGTATGCTCTGCTCTTTGGGCGAGCTTGGGCTTACAACCCACGATTTCCCTTATGCAATTGTCGACGGAATTTTTATCATGCAGGAGGATTGTGAAATCGGTCAGGATATTCGCTCAGCAATAGGTCTTGACGATATTTCCGTTGAATTTGAAATCACTTCAAACCGTCCAGACTGTATGTCTGTAACAGGTCTTGCAAGAGAAGCGCACGCAACATTTGATGTTCCTCTTAACATTCCTGTCCCCGAATATAAGGGAATCGACGACGATATAAACAAATATTTATCGGTAGACGTTAAAAATACCGAGCTTTGCACGAGATATTCTGCGGCTGTTGTAAAAAACGTAAAGATCGAGCCCTCCCCGCGCTGGATGAGAGAAAGACTAAGAGCCTCAGGAGTACGCCCCATAAACAATCTTGTTGACATCACAAACTTTGTTATGCTTGAATACGGTCACCCTATGCACGCATTTGATTTAAGGTATGTGGAGGGAAATAAGATAACTGTCAGAAATGCTGAAAATGCAGAAAAAATCACTACCCTCGACGGTATTGAAAGAGCGCTTTCGCCTGAAATGCTTGTAATCGCTGATGCAAAGAAGCCTGTCGCCGTTGCAGGAGTAATGGGCGGAGAATACAGCGGTATCATGGACGATACAAGCACGGTTGTGTTTGAATCGGCTTGCTTCAACGGTGCAAGTGTTCGCATGACCGCAAAAAAGCTTGGCATGAGAACTGATGCTTCATCAAGATACGAAAAAGGACTTAATGCTGAGAACTGCTACCCGGCACTTATGAGAGCCTGTCAGCTTGTTGAAATGCTTGGTGCGGGCGAGGTTGTCAACACAATAATTGACAAGGATTATTCTGACAAGTCAGAAAAGTCGGTTGAATTTGATCCTGAATGGATAAACCGCTTTTTGGGAACCGAAATTTCCCGCGAGGACATGATTTCTTATCTTACAAAGCTTGGTTTTACCGTAAAGGACAACAAAGTTATTGTTCCGTATTTCCGTATCGACATTGAATGCAAATCTGACGTTGCAGAGGAAGTTGCAAGAATTTACGGCTATAATAACATTCCGTCAACATTAATAAAAGGCGTTGCAAATGCTAAGCTTACCGATGCGCAAAAATATTTAAAAAAGCTTGAACAGACAATGCTTTCAATAGGCTGTAACGAAATTACGACTTATTCATTCATTTCACCTAAATATTTTGATAAAATCTGTCTTGCCGCTGACAGTAAGCTGAGAAATACGGTTAAAATAACCAATCCGCTCGGCGAGGATACATCGGTAATGAGAACGACCGTTATCCCCTCAATGTGTGAGGTATTGTCAAGAAACTATAATAACCGCAACCTTTTGGCAAAGCTTTATGAAATAGGAAATGAATATATCCCTGTTGAAAACGAAGTTCTTCCTAATGAGCCCGCCCGCCTGTCTATCGGAATGTACGGCGATAATATTGATTTTTATGATATAAAGGGCGCTGTTGACGAAATTCTCACTGAAATGGGAATTTCTGATTATACCGTTACTGCTTGTGACGAAAACTGTCCGTTTGACGAAATGTCAGCATTTCATCCCGGAAGATCTGCATATATAATGAAAGGCGAAACTCCCCTTGCCGTTTTAGGAGAGCTTCACCCGACTGTTCTTGACAATTATGAAATTGAAACAAGGACATATGCCGCAAAGCTTAATATTCCAGAAATGATGAGCGTTTCCGAAATTGAAAAGACATATAAGCCTCTTCCGAAATATCCTGCAAGCACACGCGACCTTTCAATTGTATGCGATGACGAAATTCCTGTTGCCGCTCTTGAAAACGCAATTAAAAATGCAGTAGGAAAAATTCTTGAAAAGATAACTCTTTTTGATGTTTATAAGGGAAAACAAATTCAGGACGGCAAAAAGAGCGTTTCATATTCAATTTCAATGCGTTCTCACGATGGAACACTTACGGATGAACAGGCTGACAATGCAGTTAAAAAGATTCTGAAAGCATTATCCGAACTCGGCGCAGAGCTCAGAGCATAGTTAATAACAGAAAGCAGCATTATAAAAATGCTGCTTTTGTTTTTTTATTATAGTTAAATATGAAAAAGTTATTTTTCTCTTGCCCCTAATTCCTGCGCTTTCATAAAGAAATGATACACGGGAGCAATCTTTTTATAATCCTGAGAAATTTCATCTGCCAGATCAGCGCTTGAAAGACGGTTAATATCTGTGCTCCTGCAAAAAAGATATATTGACTTACGGTTAAGCCAGTTACAGAACCTCTCACTTTGGTCAGGGTAACGATTTTTCTTATATAAATCTCCTGCTAACTGGAATGTAGTCTGGCTCTCA
>DAOPYP010000079.1:0-6648 GCA_035352975.1 Oscillospiraceae bacterium | reverse complement strand
CCATGCTTCTCGTTGTGAGAAAGCACGCGGGCGATACTGCGAACGGCTTTTTCCCGCATTTTGCAAGCCCTGCGCTAATTGAAACGAGATTTTGCTCGGCAATTCCTATTTCAACGAACTGTTGGGGAAGTGTTTTTGAAAAATCCGTCATTGAACCCGATCCCTTTGAATCGCTGCAAAGAACGACAATATCCTTATCGGATTTTCCTTTTTCAATAAGAACATCACAGATAACCTGTCGGTTGGCAATTTTATTCATCTTATTTCATCTTCCTTTGCTCCAACTCCTCAAGAGCCGATTTAAGCTGTTCTTCCGTCGGCACCTTATGATGCCAGTCAGCCTGGTTTTCTATAAATGATACGCCGTATCCCTTTACCGTTTCAGCAATGATAACCGTAGGTTTGCCTTTGAAAGCTTTTGCTTCTGAAACTGCCTTGTCAAGCTCGTCAATGTCGTTCCCGTTTTTTACGGTAATAACGTTCCATCCAAAGCTTGCCCAGCGTTCCTCCTGAACGTCCTGTGACATAACATCCTCGGTTGAGCCTGAAATCTGAAGACGATTCCTGTCGATAAATGCCGTTAAATTATCAAGCTTATAATGTCCCGCCGCCATTGCGCCCTCCCATACGGAGCCTTCGGCAAGCTCGCCGTCGCCCATAACGGTATATACCCTATAAGACGCATTGTTCATTTTCCCCGCAAGCGCCATTCCGACCGACACGGACAATCCGTGCCCGAGAGAGCCTGTATTCATTTCAATTCCATTGATTTTGTTGTTGGGGTGTCCCATATATTTTGACTTATACTGAGAAAATGTTTCAAGCTCTTCCTCAGGAAAAAATTTCAGATCCGCAAGCACGGCATAAAGTGCTTCAACGGAATGTCCCTTGCTTAATATAAATCTGTCCCTCTGAGGATCGTTCATTCCGTCCGGTTTTACGTTCATGTGCTTATAATAAAGGATGATAAGAATATCAAGAACGCTGTAATCGCCGCCGATGTGTCCTGCTTTGCCCTTTGCAATCATTGTAATAATGTTTTTTCTTAAATCAAAAGACTTTACGGTTAATTCATTCACGCCGGTTACACCTCTCCCCTGATAGCCGCTTTCACCTTTTCTTCAATATCGTCATAAAGGTCGGGCTTTATATTGAGATATTTACACGCTTCATAAAGTACGGGGACAACGTCCTTGTGAATACCAGTACAGTGGTGGATATACGGACCGCAGACGAGCTTGTCCTCAAGCCTGTCCAGATTTTCAACCTCAACCCAAAGATACGTTCCCTTTGTATACGGTCCCTCAACAGCCTTTGCGTTGCCCAGAAGCAGTGAATATTCGCCGTTGTCACCGTCAAATCTTGCAAGCGTAATATCGCCGTGCATACTTTCGGCGGAAACAGAACCGGGATGCTCAAACGCCAGAGGATAGCCGAGAACAGGCTTCGTCCTTGCGATTGATAAAGGCCACGGACCGCAGTGCTGTAATAATTCGGCATTCTCGTTGTCGGGGTGACGTACCGTCCAGTCAGCGAAAAAGCTTCTTCTTTCGCCCATTCCCGCCGCCTCAACCATTATTGAGGTTATCGCGCCGTGTATGTCAGTTTCACATACAACGGGAAGTCCTTCGTCGGTTAAAAGCGAATTTGCGGCACAGGGCATAATTCCTATTTCGCACTGTAAATAATTCCAGCACTGAATAGCCACAGCATTGCAGTTATATTTTTCGGCAAGCTCCTGCATTGCTATTTTTAAAGCCGCAACATTTTCGACTTCACTTTCCTTAATCTGAATATCCATTTTTTCGTTTAGATAGGCTACTGTTCCTTTTACCTTTGAAATGTCGTTCTTAACCTTTTTTACTGTTTCGGTAAGCTCAGGCATAGAAATCGGCGCAAGGTTTATATTGAATTTTTCCAGAAGCTCACCCTCGTTGCACATTGTTGTGAGAAAATCATAGGGACGGGTTGAAATCTGAAGAATTCTTGTATTTCTGAACGCCTTTACAACATTGCATACGGCAAGGAAATTATATATTCCCTTTTCAAATGCGGGGTCGTCAATTCTGCAATTTTTTAAATATGTGAACGGCGTGCGAAATCTTCTGAGTACCTTTCCTGTCGCCAAAAGCCCGCACTGTGTATCCCTTAATCTTATTCCGTTTTCGTCAGGACGTTCATCACGCGGTCCCCAAAGAAGAACGGGAACATTCATTTCTTTCGCAAGCTTTGCAACGGCATATTCCGTTCCGAAATTACAGTGAGGAACAAAAATACCGTCAACCTTTTCTTTTTTAAATTTTTCAGCCGCTCTTATTACATCTTCATCAGCATACAATAATCCGTCCTCGTTGAATTCCTTTATGTCGATAAATTCGACTCCAAGCTTTTCAAGCTTTTCTCTGATAAGATTGCTGTACTTGACAGCATCCGGCGCACTGAAAATGCTTCTTCTGGTGGGAGCAAAGCCAATTTTTACGCTCATTTTTAAACCCTCCGCAATTTTAATTTTATAAGTATATTTTTTGTTCCTGATTTTATATTTTGCTCATTTATTTATTTTTATATGTCTTTTATTAAATAGCAATAATTCCCGATAAATAATTTGTATCAATTAAACAATATCAATTTCATATGTTTAATTATTTTGTCACGATTTATTATATCAGCATAAATTCCGGCTTTATTTGCGAATGAATAAAATAAATAAATTGTGATTTTAAACTATTTTATATTTTTATTCGCTGAAATTAAGACTAAAAATATACGCCTTGAAATCCATGATATTACAATAAAGGGGAATATTATGTTTTGGCCCTGACATTTCGGTATTTTTCCCTACTAATCTGCACAAAAAACGACATCCCGAAAAGATATTCGGAATGTCGTTAAAAATTATATTATATACTATTAATTTTATATTATTTTTTTATAAATTAAAAACAATTTAATTTCAAATAATTTATTTAATTACTTTTTCTGAATTTATTTTAAAATTTATTTTTAAAATTTCATTAAATAATTATTGATTTAAGGATATTTTTCTTATTTCAGAAAATACTGTTTTTGAGGTGATTTTATGAGCCAAAATATCGATCCGATTTTACAGCCTTATTTTGAAATGTTACCCATAAACGTCAAAAATCAAATTTTAGAGTCCGATATTCAGATAAACGACCTTAATACGCTTTTATCTGTCGTTGACGGATTTTTGCCATGAAAATAAAAAAACGGATATACAGTAAACCTGTATATCCGTTTTTTTATATTTCATTTCGATTTTCAAGTGCTTTAAATAGTGTGACTTCGTCCGCATATTCAAGAATTCCGCCGACAGGCAGTCCAAAAGCAAGTCGCGTAACCTTTATTCCCAACGGCTTTAAAAGCCTTGAGATGTACATGGCGGTCGCCTCCCCCTCAACAGTTGGGTTGGTTGCCATAATTACTTCACTCACTTCCGTTTTCTGAATACGGCTGAGAAGCTCCTTAATTTTAAGCTTGTCGGGGGTAATGCTGTCAATTGGCGATATAAGCCCGTGAAGCACATGATAAACGCCCTTATACTCATTGGTGCGCTCAATAGCGGAAACGTCCTTAGGCCCCTCAACAACGCATATCATGGTTTTATCCCTTTTAATATCGTCACAGATGGGACAGATTTCGCCCTCCGTTAAATTCTGACAGACAGAGCATAAGGTTATTTTCTGATGTGCCGATATTATTGCATCCGCAAAAGCCTCTGCTTCTTCTTCCGACATCGACATTACAAAATACGCCAGCCTTTGTGCGGTTTTCATTCCTATCCCGGGAAGCTTTGCAAACTGCTCGGCAAGAAGAACAAGCGGAAGTGCATTATAGTCTGCCATTATTACATCAGTCCGGGAAGTGAAATTCCGCCGGTTAATGCACCGATTTCAGCTTCACTAGTCTGTTCGATCTGATTAATTGCTTCGTTTACGGCACTGATTATTAAATCCTGAAGCATATCAATTTCTTCCGGGTCAACAACCTCAGGCTTAATTGTAAGCGATTTGATTGTCTTTTTTCCGAGAAGAGTAACTTCAACTGCTCCGCCGCCGACAGAAGCCGTAAATTCACGATTTTCAATATCTTCCTGAACGGTTGTAATCTGCTCCTGCATTTTCTGTGCCTGCTTAATCATGCTGTTCATATTCTGAGCGCCGCCGCCCATTCCCTGTGGTAATCTTGCTTTCATAATAATTCTCCTTATGTTTTAATTATATCATTAATTTTGTGTTTCAACGGGAACTCCGCCCGCCTCTGCCTTTTTGATAAAATCACCGACGGTATTGTCAGCCTCTTTGGTTTCACCCGTATATTTTGCAAGGACTTTATAAGGCTTACCAAGAACGGATTTTACAGTATCTCTGAGAATCTGTGCATTCTCCTTGTTTTTAAAAAGCCTTACGAAAAAAGCGTTATCCGAAGTAACAAGAATGACATTTTCATAAACTAATGCCCTTGAATTTTTAAGAGTTCCCGATATTCCGGGGGATACCTTTTCAATCTCTTCAAGGACCTCCGCCCATAAGCCTAACGGCTTGAAATTATTTATATCAAGGCTTGAGGTATTTACCTGTGGTTCCTGTTCAACTTGCTTTTCTGAAGCAGGCGGTTCCTCAGGCTGAGGAGCAGTAGTTTTAACAGGATTGCGCTGTTTTTTATCCGACTGTTCAATTTTATCACAATTTTCTGAATTGTCAACACCCTTGACATTTACGGCTGTACACAGCTTTATAAGGCACATTTCAAATTCAATTCGTTTGTTAAGCGAACGTGAAAGACGTTCAGAGCAGTTCTGAAGCTCGCCTAATTTTAAAAGAATTTCTTTCAGACTAAGCTGTTTTGAAAAGCCTTTAAGCCGCTCGGTTTCGTCGGGCATACAGGCGATAAGTTCAGGCTTATCGGGAATTGTTTTTATCAGCATAAGGTTTCTGAACTGTGCAATAATTTCATCACAAAGCCTTGACATATCCTTTGACATAGAATAAAGGCTGTCAATAACCGAAAGTGCCTTGCCCGCATTGCTGTTTATTATTGAATCCATAAGATCGAAAAGATAATCTCGTCCCGCTATTCCCGCCGCCGATGAAACTGTTTCAAGGTCAACGTTTTCGGAAAAAGCAATGCACTGGTCTAAAAGAGAAAGTGCGTCACGCATTCCGCCGTCGGCAATTCTTGCAATAAGCTCCGCCGCTTCGGGGGAAAGTTTTATATTTTCATTTTCCGCAACATATAAAAGCCGCGATTTTATATCCTCGGGGCGAATTCTTCTAAAATCAAACCGCTGACACCTCGAAAGAATGGTTGCGGGTACTTTGTGGACTTCGGTCGTTGCAAGAATAAATTTAACGTAAGAGGGAGGCTCCTCCATAATCTTCAAAAGTGCATTGAATGCGCTTGCAGAAAGCATATGGACTTCGTCAATTATATAAACCTTGTATTTACAGCGTTCCGGGGTATAAACTGCGCCGTCCCTTAAATCCCTTATATCGTCAACGCCGTTATTTGAAGCGGCATCTATTTCAATTATATCAGAAAGTGCCGAAATGTCCGCGTCCTTACAGACAGAGCATTCAAGACATGGGTTACCGTTCTGGGTATGCTCACAGTTCACGGCTTTCGCCAAAATTCTTGCACAGGTAGTTTTCCCCGTTCCCCTTGAACCTGTAAAAAGATAAGCATGGGCGGTTTTTTCGTTCTTTATCTGATTCATGAGAGTTGTGGTGATATGCGGCTGTGATATGACGTCATCAAAGGTCAAAGGCCGCCATTTTCGGTATAACGCCTGATACATAAAACACCCTCTCCCTAAAGCTTTAACGGAGCAAACACGATTTTACAGAAATATATCCGATACATAGGTGTGCAGGCTTGCTGCGGCACACGAAACGATCCGCTTAATGCTGCTCGGTTCCCCGCCTGACATGGTTCACGGTGTTTCGTTGCACAGGGCCCGCACACCTATATTCCGGATAATCATCATGATTATTTAGATGTTAGAGGCTGAAGGGCGTAAGCCCTAAAAACTTTATTTATTATACCATATATATATAAGAAAATCAAGACTTTTATAAAAAAATTATTAATTAGGTGAATTGAACCTTGTACACACCTATGTAAATTTATTTTAAAAAAGTATTTACAATCATGATATTTTGTGATATAATTTTAATGTTCTAAGGATATTTTTAATAATACAACGAGGTGTGGCTCAGTTTGGTAGAGCGCTACGTTCGGGACGTAGAGGCCGCAAGTTCGAATCTTGTCACCTCGACTTTAATTAAATAACGTAAATACGTCACTTATGAGTTTTCATAAGTGACGTATTTTTTACTCTGTTACAAGTTCCTTAACCTCAACCTTTTTTATTTTGGCTGAAGCTATAAATGCAAATAGGAAAAAGCATAGGCATATCAATGAGATAGGTAGAACAAACGTTAAAACGCTGAAGCTGGTTTTAAGACTTGTTACACCAATAAGTCTGAGCATTGCAATTATAAGCTTCTGTGAGAAAACAAGACTTGCAACAGTACCAACTGCAGAACCAATAACTGCAATTAAAAAGAATCTTACTGCAAACTGTAATCTGAGTCTGCCTGAGGTAAAACCAAGTGATTTATAAAC
>DAOPYP010000078.1:0-6792 GCA_035352975.1 Oscillospiraceae bacterium | reverse complement strand
ACGGCTTTTTGATTCTGTGAAAGAATTTCGTCAACGGTTTCTTCAACCCTGCCCATATCGTTTTCAATTATAAAGCCGTTTTCCTTTGCAACCTCCATAGGAGATTTGCCTGTTTCTATCATGAAACGAAGAATAGTTTTTGCATCGTTTTTTGAAACCTTTTCAGTGTCGGACATTTCAACAAGCTGTGCAAATTCCTTTGCGGCAAAAGTAAGATTGTCCATTGAAACCTCGCCAAGATTTACACGGTGAAGAAGCTCGACAATAATAAAGCTTGAAATGCTTTTCGGATTGTTATAAGCGGCAACCGCATCGTTGAAAAAGTCTGATACGGTTTT
Source organism: Oscillospiraceae bacterium (assembly GCA_035352975.1). Lineage (GTDB taxonomy): Bacteria > Bacillota > Clostridia > Oscillospirales > Ruminococcaceae > DAOPYP01. The sequence goes on along the minus strand of DAOPYP010000078.1, from coordinate 6,454 downwards.
CTGCTGAACGAGAATTTTTGCATCAACCTCGCTTAAACCATACTCATTAATATATCGGTTAAGGCGGCTTTCGGGAAGCTCAGGGAGCTTTGCTCTGATCTCAGCTAAGTCCTCATCAGTAAAATTCACCTGAAGAATATCAGGGTCTGGGAAATATTTATAGTCGTGAGCCTCTTCCTTGCTTCTCATGGATTTTGTGTCGCCGTGATTGTCGTTAAAACGACGTGTTTCCTGAATAACTCTTTCACCGTTGTCAAGAAGCTTTGATTGGCGCTTTATTTCGAATTCAACAGAACGTACAATAGATTTAAGTGAATTAAGGTTCTTAATTTCTGCTCTTGTTCCGAACTGGGTATCAGTCGGCTTCATTATCGAAATATTAACGTCGCAGCGAAGTGAGCCCTGTTCCATTTTACAGTCGCATACTCCCGCATACTGCAAAAGAAGAGAAACTTTTTCAACAAATGCCTTTGCTTCCTCTGCCGAGCCGATGTCAGGCTCCGTTACAATTTCTATAAGCGGAATTCCGCATCTGTTATAGTCCGCAAGAGAAACTGCGTTATAGTTATCGTGAACAAGCTTTCCGGCATCTTCTTCAAGATGAATACGGTTTATTCTAATATTCTTCTGAATTTTCTTACCGTCTTGTTCAACTTCAATCGGAACACTTCCGTTTATGCAAAGCGGAAGATTAAGCTGTGAAATCTGATAAGCTTTCGGTAGGTCGGGATAAAAATAATTCTTTCTGTCAAAAACCGAAAACTTATTTATATCACAGTTTAAAGCATAGCCTGCTTTTACGGCATATTCAACCGCTGTCTGATTTATAACCGGCAATGTTCCCGGCATACCCGTACATACGGGACAGCAGCGTGTATTCTGTTCCCCGCCGAATTCTGCACTGCAGGTACAGAAAACCTTGGATTTTGTCAAAAGCTCTGCGTGTATTTCAAGTCCTATTACAGGAATATACATATTCATCAACCCCCTACTTAATTAACGGAGCAGCCGTTTTAAACTGCTTTTCAAAGGCATCCGCCATCTGAATGACGGTTGCTTCGTCAAAATGCTTTCCGATAATTGACATACCTATCGGCATACCGCTATTATTGTATCCGCAGGGCGTAGAAATTGCGGGAAGCGATGCGATATTTACGGTAACGGTGCAAATATCTGCCTGATACATTTTAACGGGGTCTGTAACATTTTCATTTATTTCAAACGCAACGGACGGAGCGGTCGGAGTAAGAATAACATCGCATTTTTCAAAAATGTCGGCATATTCCTTTACAATTTTCTGCTTCAAAGCCATTGCTTTTCCGTAATAAGCATCGTAATATCCGCTTGAAAGAGCGTAGTTCCCGAGGAGAATTCTTCTCTTAACCTCTTCGCCGAAGCCCTCGCTTCTTGAGTTGCATATAAGCTCGCCGAAGGTATCGCCTTTTTCGGAACGATGTCCGTATTTAATTCCGTCATATCTTGAAAGATTTGACGAAGCCTCTGCTGAAGAAATGAGGTAATATGCGGCAACGGCATATTTCAACGACGGCATTGAGCATTCGAGTATTTCTGCGCCCATTTCTTTATATTTTTCAATAGCTGACAATACTGAAGCTTTAACGTCAGCGTCTATTCCCTTATCATAAAACTCGTGAGGAACAGCAATTTTCATGCCTTTTATGTCTTTCCCCACTTTTGAAGTATAGTCCGCAGTTTCTTTTTTGGAGGCTGTTCCGTCATGTCTGTCATATCCGGCAACGGCATTAAGTATAATTCCGCAGTCATGGGCATTTTTTGCGATAGGACCTATCTGGTCAAGTGACGATGCAAACGCAACAAGACCATAACGCGAAACACGTCCGTAAGTTGGCTTCAATCCAGTTACGCCGCAGAATGATGCCGGCTGACGGATTGAACCGCCGGTATCCGAGCCGAGTGCTCCGGCGGCAAGGCTTGCTGAAACGCAGGCAGCCGATCCTCCGGATGAACCACCGGGAATACAGTTTATATCAAATGGATTTTTTGTCTTTTTAAATGCGGAGGTCTGTGTCGAACCACCCATAGCGAATTCGTCCATAGAGGTTTTTCCGAGCATAACTATACCCTGCGAATTGAGCATTTCCATAACCGTTGCATTATAAGGCGGGATAAAATTCTCAAGCATCTTTGAAGCGCAGGTTGTTTTGACTCCCTCTGTGCAGATATTGTCCTTTATTGCAAGAGGAATTCCGCACAAAGCTGTTGCTTCGCCTTTGTCTATTTTAGCTTGTGCGGCTTTTGCCTGTTCCATTGCAATTTCTTCGGTGACAGTAATATAGCTCTCTATTTTAGAATCAAATTCTTTAATTCTTTTAATATATTCTGATGTAAGCTCAGCGGCTGAAATCTCTTTTTTGTCAAGCATTTCACGCATATCACTTATTTTAAGACTTGTAACGTCCATATTCATACTCCTTTAATATAAGATGATTATTCGACAACCTTCGGGACAACAAAGCAGTTATTGCTGTTTGTTGAATTCTGAAGAATTTTTTCCGTCTCCATAGAAGGCTCCGATTCGTCAACACGCAGGTCTTTAAGATATACGTTTTTATTATCGGCAAACGGATCATAAGCAATATCAAAATCCTTGATTGTATCCATAATATTAATAATGCTTGTCATATCCTCAGCAGCCTTTTTAAGCTCTTCCTCTGTAAAATTCAGCTTCCCCAGCTTAGAAAGATAGGAAACCATTTCTAAATCCATAGCTTTTCCCTCACCTTTATATAAAATTTATCAATAAAATAATACGACATAATATACAATAAAATATTATACAGCAAACTGCTGATTTTTGCAAGCATAATGAAATAATTATTGATTTTTTATTTTTATTTTAAGATAAATATTATATTGATATAAGGATTTACTGTTTTTTAAAATAATAAGCCCTGCTTTTTTAGCAGGGCTATCTTTATTTCAATTTTGATGTTTCCTCAAAAGCTCCTTCTCCCGCACTTAAATCCCGAAGATTATTTTCTTTTTTTAAAGCAATAACATAGCTGCTTGCGTGAGTAAACTCAAAAACCGCCCGACCGCTTTCGGAAATTTCGACTGTTCCCACAAGCTCAAGCTTCTTTGTTTCTTCATTTATATAGTACAAATCCGCCTTATATCCTTTAAACGACCTTCCCACCGGAATAGAAATATTAGCCTTGAATGGAAATTTCCCGCTGAATGCAATATCAAGCTGTTCGACAGATTTATAGTCATCAATAACGTCTTTATTCCTAATTAAATTAGCAGTTACTTCTCCGACCTCAATACTTAAATCCATATCCTTATAAGCAATATGCGTGTTTATATCTCTACCGTTGATTGTCCAGGTAATTCCATCCCCTATGTCAACCGTAAGGTTTACATCCTTTCCCGCAAGAGCCTCAATAATTACTCCTGTCAGAATTCCGTCGTCAGCTTTAATCCTTGTATCCTTGAAATTATAGATGTCTTTTATAGCATTTTCATATCTTAATTCATTTTCCGAAACGGAGGTTTCAGAAATCTGACTTTCAGTAAAAGGGATAGTTGTAGTGACATGCGGCGTTGTAGTTAAAGATATTGCAGTTTGTGATGACGTTTCAGTAGGAATAATTGTAGTTGCTTGGGGAATTGCTGCCGCTTCTGTTGGCAATGTTGTTTCAATAAAAATTGTAGTTTCTTGCGGTAACGTGGTGTCTACAGGAACGGTTGTTTCTGTTGCCGTAATTGTCATAGGTGCTGTTGTTTCATCAAAAGTAGTAAGCGATGTAGTCAATAACGTAGTTTCTTCGAGGGAAACTGTTGTCAGAATTGTATTTTCAGTTATGCTTTCACTATTTTTATTTAAAAGAAGAGAATTTAATCTGGTAAATAATCCATAAAATTCAGTATCATTCAGTCCCTCCAAATGAGATAATTCTGTAACATCTTCATTTATTCCTGGATTTTGCCCGACAGCATCAAGACTATTGTTACAATCAAGATAACAGCAATTATTAATTGACACCGAATTATTGCTGATTCCAGTTATTCCGCCGACTATTGTTCCGCTTATCTCTGAAACAGAACAGCATCCTGTGATTTCAGAAATTCCTCCCTGAAGTAAAGAATTACTTCCTGTGATTCCTCCCGATGTATTGGAATTATTCATAATCACATATGAAAAGCAGTTTCTTATTTCTGATTTTCCTTTCTGACTCAGGTTATATCCTGCTATTCCTCCCGAAACTGATTTATTTGTAATAATAGTTCCATGAACAATACAGTCAGATATGGTACTGTTAATACAATATCCGCATATTCCCCCGATATTTTTATCGCTTTCAATATACATATCTATGATATTGAGATTTTTAATAACCGCATTTTCAATACAGCCGAACAGTCCTTGATTCGTGCTGCTTTTAATTATTTTTAAATTTCTTACTGTAAAATTATTTCCGTCAAAAGTCCCCTTAAACCTTTTGTCATAAGTATATTGCCTATTGGCTCCCAAAGCTTTCCGTCAAGGTCAATATCATTATTGAGGTTAATTGTTTTTCCTAAAAAATTTTCACCGCCGGAAACCAGTATTCCCAGCCCGGCGAGCTCCTTTGAAGAGCTGATATAGAATTCATTCTTTGATGCATCAAACCATTCCGTCGAATAATTCCCCGAATTGCTCCAGCTTTCCTGCTGAGCGGATACTTCTAAAGGGAACTGTGAGATAATCATTATAAAAAATAGAATTATGCTTACGCAAAAATATTTTAATTTTGTCACAAAAATCACCTTTATCTAGTATATTTTTATATATTGTAACAATATTATTTTATTTTTGCAAGCAATTTTTTAAAAGATTTTTCATAATTTTGATATTTTTCATAATTTCCCAAAAAAATCTCACCCCGCATATGTATACGGGGTGAGAACATATTCTTTGAATTTATCACTGGGTTATTATTTTTCAACCATAAGCTCACAGACTGCATTTGTAAATTCAACAGGGTTTTCAATCGGCATTCCCTCAATTAAAAGAGCCTGTGTATACAACAGCTTTGAATAATCCTTTAGTTTATCTTTATCGGTTTCATAAAGCGACTTTAATTTATCTAAAATTGCATGATTCGGGTTGATTTCCAGCACCTTTTCAGCCGAAACCTTCTGACCGCTCGGCATATTATTAAGAACCTTTTCCATTTCAAGCGAAAGCATTCCATCGCTTGACAGGCATACGGGGTGAGTTTTCAGACGTTTTGAAACACAAACCTGCTTAACGTAATCCTTTAATGACTCCTGCATAAAAGAAAACATATCTCTATTTTCTTCGGTTTGTTTTTCAGCTTCTTTCTTTTCATCCTCTGAATTAAGCTCAAGGTCGCCTGCCGAAACGGACTTGAATTCCTTATCATTGTATTTTTCAAGCATTCTGATAGAAAATTCATCAACGTCATCGGTAAGGTAAAGAATTTCATAGCCTTTATCCAAAACAAGCTCAGTCTGGGGGAGCTGCTTTATTCTCTCAATGCTTTCCCCTGCCGCATAGTAAATATACTTCTGGTCTTCCTTTATTCTTGAAACATATTCTTCTAATGTTACAGGCTTTTCTTCAAATGACGAACGGAATAAAATCAAATCCTTAAGCTGCTCCTTGTTTGCGCCGAAATCATTGTAAATCCCATATTTCATGGTAATTCCAAAGCTTTTGAAGAATTCCTCATATTTCTCTCTGTCATTTTTAAGCATTTTCAAAAGCTCATTTTTGATTGTCTTTTCAAGGCTCCTTGCAATAAGCTTTAGCTGACGGTCGTGCTGAAGCATTTCCCTTGAAATATTGAGCGAAAGGTCAGCGGAATCAACAAGTCCCTTGACAAATCCGAAATGGTCAGGAAGAAGGTCGGCACATTTATCCATAATCAGCACGCCGTTTGAATAAAGCTGAAGTCCTTTCTGAAAGTCCTTTGTAAAGTAATCAAACGGAGCCTTTGAAGGGATATACAAAAGTGCATCATAGGTTGAAACGCCCTCAGTTTTTGTATGAATATAGCGTGCAGGAGCCTGATAATCATAAAATTTTTCAATATAGAAATTATTATAATCGTCCTCAGTAAGCTCGTTCTTATTCTTCCTCCAAATAGGGATCATACTGTTAAGAGTTTCGTTCTCGATTATCGTGTCGTATTCGTTTTCAGTTCCGTCTTTTAGGCGCTGATGCTCAACGTCCATTCTAATCGGATAACGGATATAATCCGAGTATTTTTTAATTATAGTCTTTAATCTGAACTGTTCAAGAAATTCATCATATCTGTCGTCATCGGTATTATCTTTTATCTTCAGAACAATATCGGTACCAGTGCTGTCCTTTTCGGATTCTTCAAGGGTATAGCCCTCTGTCCCCTCGGATTGCCAGCGATAGGCTTTATCCTCGCCGTATGCTTTAGATGTAACCGAAACA
>DAOPYP010000077.1:0-6854 GCA_035352975.1 Oscillospiraceae bacterium | reverse complement strand
AGAATATGATATTCATTTACCATAGGGTCACCGAGAGAGTCATCCTTATAGCAGTATTCTAAAACGGTTTTACCGAGCTTTACACCCTCATCAAGACCAAGGCGCTTTGCGAGAGAGCCTGCGGCAACGTTTCTTACAATTACCTCAAGAGGAACAATTGAAACCTTTTTAACTACTGTTTCTCTGTCTGAAATCTCTTCTACAAGATGTGTGGGAACACCGTATTTCTCAAGCTGTTTCATAAGATGGTTGGTAACTCTGTTATTTATAATACCTTTATTATGAATTGTTCCCTTTTTAAGACCGTTTAAAGCGGTTGCATCGTCCTTGTAATCAACAATATATTTTTCCGGATCGCTTGTTGCATAAACCTTTTTTGCTTTTCCCTCATATAACTGCTGTAACTTTTCCATTTTCAATTCCTCCGTTAAATTTATATTTTTTCAAGTTCTTCCTGAAGCTTTTTATCTTTTTCAATTACGCCGTTAACCATGTCTACTTTCATTTTAAGAAGCTTTTTCTGGAGTTCTTCATCGCTTAACGCAAGCATCTGTGCCGCAAGAATAGCCGCATTTGCCGCACCGTCAATAGCAACCGTAGCAACCGGAATACCCTGAGGCATCTGTACTGTTGCAAGAAGTGCGTCAAGCCCGTCAAGGGTTGACGATTTAATCGGAATTCCTATTACGGGGAGGATTGTATGAGCCGCAAGCACGCCGCCTAAATGAGCAGCCTTGCCTGCTGCGGCAATAATCACTCCGAAGCCGTTTGAAGCTGCATTTTTAGAAAACTCAGCCGCCATTTCAGGTGTTCTATGTGCCGACATAACATGAACCTCATACGGAATCGAAAGCTTTTTAAGCTCTGTGACCGCGCCCTTAACAATCGGGAAATCGCTGTCGCTTCCCATTATTATTGCGATTTTTTTCATTTTTGAGCCTCCTGATTTTTCAAATTAAAATAGCTGCGACAAAATGCCACAGCTTAATAATGCATAAATCAATATAAATGTAGGGATTTAGACCCTGAATTTGCAGCTATGCCGTAACTGTAACAAGCGCATTTTCTAAAAAAGCATACAGTACTGCATTTCAAATCAATCCGCATCCTTTACCTAAATTTTAAAACTATATTTTTATTTTACCCTATTTTAATTATTTTTTCAACATATATTAAAATAAAAAAATATTTAAACAATTGTCGAAATAATGTGCAATATGCCAAAAATAAAGTGTGTGAAAAAATCACACACTTTAAAATAGCATAATTTTATTTCTTTTCGTCAGTTACAACAAGTTCTTTTAATGAAGTAGCAAGACCTGCAAGTCCCTGAATTTCGGAAGGAATGATAATCTTTGTAGCCTTTCCGTCAGCTACTTTTGCAAGTGCTTCAAGGCTCTTAAGTGCAATAACCTGCTGATTAGGATTTGCATTATTGAGCTTTACAAGGCTGTCGGCAAGGGCCTGCTGTACCATTGTAATGGACTGAGCTTCACCCTGAGCTTCGAGAATTTTCTGCTCACGGACAGCGTCTGCACGGAGAATCATTGCCTGCTTTTCAGCTTCTGCACGTAGAATTTCTGCTTGCTTTTGTGCCTCAGCTACAAGGATTTGAGATTCCTTTTGACCTTCAGCAACAAGGATTTGTGATCTCTTATCACCTTCTGCAACAAGGATTACCTGACGGCGTTCACGCTCAGCCTTCATTTGTTTTTCCATTGCATCCTGAATTTCACGCGGAGGAAGAATGTTTTTAAGCTCAACACGATTAACCTTGATACCCCAACGGTCTGTTGCCTGGTCAAGGATAGCCGTAATTTTCGTATTAATTACATCACGAGAAGTAAGCGTTGCGTCAAGTTCAATATCACCAATGATATTACGAAGAGTAGTTGCGCAAAGATTTTCAATAGCGGAAAGAGGTCTTTCAACTCCGTATGTATACTGCTTTGCATCTGTTACCTGAAAGAATACTACCGTATCAATCTGCATGGTAACGTTATCCTTTGTAATAACCGGCTGAGGTTTGAAGTCAACAACCTGCTCCTTTATAGATACTTTTTTAGAAATCCTGTCAAAGAAAGGTACGAGAAAGTGAATTCCTGTTCCCCAGTCTTTATAAAATGCTCCAAGACGTTCAACAACATAAACCTGTGCCTGTGGTACAATTTTAATTCTTGATATAAGAATTATAAGAACCACGATAATTGCTATTAAAATTGCATATTCCATTAAAAAAATCCTCCTAAAATTTTATTCTGCAGAAACATAAAGTTTCGTGCCTTCGATTTTGTCGACGACAACAGTTTCGCCCTCGTCAATATTTTTGCCGTCTGACGAACGTGCTGTCCAGCTAACCCCGCTAAGATTAACCCTTCCGGTAAGTTTTATATTGTCTATTGATTCGATGACCTTTGCCGTTTTCCCTATATCAAGCTCCGAATTTGTGGGAACAGGCTGCTTATAGATAAATTTTTTCAGAATCGGACGAGTCAGGAAAAGAAACAGAGTAGAAATTATTACAAAAATTAATATTTGTACCCAGAAAGATGCTCCGCATGCCGCCGCGATAAGTGACCCGAGTGCTCCCAATGCAAACCAGACCGATATCAGCTGTAATGTAGACAATTCCGCTACAACAAGAACAATAAACAAAACCAGCCAAAGAATTATTTCTCCCGTCATTACTTTACTCCCCTTTCTTTGATTATATAATCCGCATTAATTCGGACTATGACTGAATTGCAACCAGCAAGGATTTTTTCCTTGTAATTATATTATCACATTGCGTCTAAACTTACAACCTCGTTTTAAGCACAAATTGTCACAAATTTGTCGTTCTTGGGCGATTTAGTTAAACCTAATATCCCTGTCATTCCCGCAATTCGCCGCAATATCTGTATATATCGTTTTTAAAATAATATTGATATTCTCTCATTTTCTTTAATATGCTTTTATTTTCTTTGATTTTCATTTTTGATGTTTTTATAGAAATAAGATTAATATTGAAAAATCATACCGTTAATGGTATACTAAAGTATTAGATATATTCTACTAATACGAACGGAGATAGCAGATGAAAAAATGGGTTATAAAACAGCCTGATACCAAAGCTGTATCTGTAATAACATCAAAAACGGACATTAAAAAACCTGCGGCAGAAATTCTTGTTTCAAGAGGTATCGACACCATTGAAAAAATCAAGGATTTCTTTTCGGACGATATTTTATCATCTCCGTTTCTTTTAAAGGATATGCAGGAAGCTGTCGATATAATAAACAATGCCATTGAAGAACAAAAAACGATATGCATTTTCGGCGATTATGACTGTGACGGAATAATTTCAACCGTTATGCTTTATTTATATCTTGAATGTTTGGGTGCCGAAGTGTCTTATTATATTCCAGAACGCGACGAGGGCTACGGAATGAGCTGTGACGCCATCAGAAAGCTTTCCGAACATGGAATTCAACTGATTATCACCGTTGACAACGGAATTTCCGCCATAAAAGAAGCTGAACTTATAAAAAAGCTTGGCATAGAGCTTGTTATTACCGACCATCATCAGCCGTCTGACGTTCTTCCGACTGCGGGAGCGATTGTCGATCCGCACAGAAGCGACTGTATTTCTCCTTTTAAATATTTATGCGGAGCAGGGGTGGTTTTAAAACTTCTTGCCGCACTTGACGACGGAAATTATGAAGCCGTAATTGAACAGTTCGGCGACCTTGCCGCTGTTGCCACAATCGCCGATATTGTTCCGCTCGTCGGTGAAAACCGTACAATTGTACAAAACGGGCTAAGACTGATTTCAAATACCGAAAATCTGGGGCTATCTTATCTTATTGAAGAATGCCGGATTTCTCTCGACAATATTTCATCCGTTTCCGTTGCATTTATGCTTGCTCCGAGAATTAACGCTTCCGGACGTTTCGGCTCGCCGCGCACGGCTGTAAAGCTTTTCTTGTCGGAGGATGAGGACGAGGCGCAGGAGCTTTGCAAAGAACTTTCGGAGCTTAATTCCAAAAGAAAACAAACTGAGCAGGAAATTGTAAACGAAATTGAAGAAGTAATTAAAAAAAATCCAACAATATTAAATGAGCGCGTTCTGATTTTTGAGGGTGATAACTGGCACCACGGTGTTATCGGTATTGTCAGTGCAAGAATTTTACAAAAGTATGGGAAGCCGACCTTTATTATTTCAATTGAGGGAGATATTTCAAGAGGCTCCGCCAGAAGCATTGAGGGATACTCGGTTTTCAAAGCCTTATCATACTGCTCAGAAATACTTGAAAAATTCGGCGGGCATACGGGGGCAGGAGGATTTTCTCTCAGTACGGACAAGATACCGCTGTTTAAAAAAATGATTGCGGAATATTCAAGAAAAGAATTCCCATCAATGCCGCGTTATTCAATAACCGCTGAAAAGGTTATTGAGCCGTCGGATATTAACATAGGCACTGTTTCGGCGCTTGATATTCTTGAGCCTTTCGGAGAAAGAAATCCCCGTCCCCTTTTCGCAATGCTCGGTGCGGTAATTGAAGAAATAATTCCGCTTTCGGATGGAAAACATATTAAACTAAAGTTGAATTACCATAACACATATATTTATGGACTTCTTTTCGGGGTTTCGCCTGATAAATTCACTCTTTCGGCAAAAGAAACAGGCGATTTCATTATCAGCCTTGAAAAAAATACATACGGCGGAAGTCAGAATGTCAGCGTAAAAATAACCGATTACAGAAAAAGCGGAATTTCCCAGGCAAAATATTTTGCCGCAAGGGAAACCTATGAAAAATATATGCTGGGGGAAGAAATTCCTAAACCTTTAATGGACAGAATAATTCCGTCAAGAGATGATCTAATCTGCGTATATAAATCTCTTAGTACCGCCGGAATATCTTTTGATGCTTTATTTTATAAACTTAGCTCGGATTCGATGAATTACTGCAAGCTTCAGCTATGTATTGATATTTTCTGTGAGCTTGGGCTGGTTAAGCTTGATATGACTAATGAAAACGTTTCAAAAAGCAATATAAATCAAAAAGTAGATCTTGAAAGCTCCGAAATTTTAAGAAAGCTGAGGTGCGTAAATAATGTCTGAAAAAGAAACAATTTATACTATTGATATGCTGATTCAGAAAATTCTTGACGACGACAAGCAGTATGACCTTAGCAAACTCATTTCAGCCTATGAATGTGCCAAAAAAGCGCATGAAGGACAGGTTCGCTCGTCTGGTGCGCCGTATATAACTCACCCGCTTGCCGTTTCATTTATTTTGATTGAGTTAGGAATGGATACGGACACAATATGCGCGGCAATGCTCCACGACGTTGTTGAGGATACGGAATATAAGCTTGAGGACATCAAAAAGAATTTCGGGCACGATGTTGCCACGCTTGTTGACGGGGTAACAAAGCTCGGTAAAATCCCGCTTTTTACAAAAGAAGAGCAGCAGGCGGAAAACGTAAGAAAAATCCTGCTGGCTATGTCACAGGACATAAGAGTAATTATTATTAAGCTTTGCGACAGACTTCACAATATGCGTACGCTTTCTCACAGACCGCCTCAGAAACAGCGTGCAACCGCTCTCGAAACGATGAATATTTATGCGCCAATCGCTCACAGGCTAGGTATCCGTGCAGTTAAAGAAGAGCTTGAGGATTTGTCATTCAGATACCTTGATCCTTATGCTTATGCCGAAATTGAACAGATGCTTGAAAAGCGAAAGAGCGACCGTGAGGCGTTTATTGAAACAATAAAAAGCCGTATAGCTTTAAGGCTTGAGGAATCCGCTTTTGGCTGTAAGGCACAGATTGACGGACGTGTAAAAAGCATTTACGGCATTTATAAAAAGGTTTATGTAACTCAGAAAAGCATTGAAGAAATTTATGATAAATATGCTGTCAGAATAATAGTAAATACCGTTATTGAGTGCTATAATATTCTTGGGATAATTCATGATATGTTTAAGCCTATCCCCAACCGCTTCAAAGACTATATCGCCAACCCCAAACAGAATATGTACCAGTCGCTTCACACCACCGTTATAGGACGTGAGGGTATTCCCTTTGAGGTTCAGATAAGAACATGGGATATGCATTATACAGCTGAATACGGAATTGCCGCGCACTGGAAATACAAGGCAGGTGTTCAGGGGAAAGATCGGTTTGAGGGGCGACTTGCATGGATACGCCAGCTTATAGAGGCTCAGCAGGAAACAAACGACATTGAAGAAATTGTCCGAACTATTAAAAATGACCTTGCTCCCGAGGATATTTTTGCTTTCACGCCTAAAGGTGATATGATTTCTCTTCCGATTGGTGCTAACGTCATAGACTTTGCTTATGCAATACACACTCAGGTCGGCAACAAAATGACGGGTGCTAAGGTTGACGGAAAGCTTGTATCGCTCGACTATAAAATCCATACTGGCGAAATTGTTGAAATAATAACCTCCAAGGATGAAACTCACGGTCCGAACCGTGCATGGCTTGACATTGTAAAAACCAATGAAGCAAAGTCGAAGATACGCTCATGGTTTAAGAAAGAATGTCGTGAAGAAAACATTGTTCAGGGAAAGCTTGAGCTTGAAAGAGAATTCAGGCGCAACCAGATAAGAGTTCCGGAAGAAGATATAGCCGAATTTTTAAGCGACGATATGCAAAGGCACAACTGTGATACGCTTGATGATTTTTATGCCGCTATCGGCTACGGCGGAATTCTTCTTTCCCGAATAATGCAAAGGCTTAAGGACAATTATAATAAGCAATATTCAGAAGCGCCGCAAACGGAGCTTTTTGTTCCCGAAAAAATGAAAAAAAGTACTGCGGGAATAATTGTCGAGGGAATT
>DAOPYP010000076.1:0-6860 GCA_035352975.1 Oscillospiraceae bacterium | reverse complement strand
TGGCTTTGTTTCTCTTTGGTTTTCATCGAATTTGCAAAGATAACATTGAAACAAAACCTCCGTACAAACCAGCTTTCCCCTAAAAGCAAAATTAAGTGTAGCATTTGTTAGGAACAATGCTTTGTAATTTTTCCAGGAGTATTCAAGGGGGATTGCGGAAAGCATGACGAAATAACATCTCTTTTGTTTCTTTTATCTGGGACAGAGAAAAGAAAACGCTCTTTCCCCCTTTTCTGTCGTCACAGAAAAGGGGTGGGGGGTAAGGGGTGAACCCCTAAAGAAAAACCTCTTGCCATTATACTCTGTGGTTTTGCTGTCACCCTCCTTACAAAACAAAAGCCGGCAAGGGAGTTACCCTTACCGGCTGAACTTAAATTTAATTTACCCACTTGATAACGGCGTCATCGCCGTCCTTTAAAACGTCCATATAATTTGCATCTTTTCCGTTCAGCGTCAGAAGAATGTCCGAGCCTTTGGGATTTTTCGTGTCAATATCCGTAATCGCCATAAGCTCCAGAAAAATATTGTCCGCGCCGTCCGTCGGCTTGTTGAGGGTGATAATTCTTCCGTTAAGCCTTATTGTCACGCCCTTTTCAGCTGGCTTTTCGGGGACTTCGGGAACAATCTCTTCCGGAACTTCCTCCGTCAAAGGTTCATCCTCTTTAATTTCGGGGAAAAGCTTTTCGGGGATTTCCTCGACCTTTGGAGGATCCGTTTTCTCCTCAAAAGGCTTTTCGGAAACGGTAAAGCTGTCGCCGTTTTTCAAAACATAGTCGGTGTTGATTTTTCGTTTTCCGAGGAAGAATTCGACGTTGTCGGTCGGGCAGTCGAGAATTCTCAATAGCTCGCCGAGCGTTTTAATTTCGGTAATCACGACATTGTCGTAATTCTGTATTTCATAGCTGTCGGGAACGGAATTTCCGTTGACAGAAATGATAGCTCCGACGGGATAGTCAATTCCCGAAAAGGTGACAAATTCCCTTTCCTTTTTGCCTGTCAAGTCGGAGATTTTTACGACCGCCGATTCTCCATTCACGGCGGGAACAATTGTTATCCTGTCACCCTGTTTTATCGGCGTTGTGATGTTCGCGGGCATATCGTTCACAGTGATAACTGCGGGCGACGACGGCTGTCCTTTGATGATTTTCTGTTCGCCATTCAAGGTATATGTCAGTCCTCTCCCCGAGCGGCCGATGATGTTCGCCGATTTAAAACCTGAAATGGTGAGCAAATCTAAAATTGTTATCTTGTTTGTGTTGAAAATTCGTATTTTAGCACCGTTCAGTGTAACCGTTGAAAAGTCGTAGCCCTTTTCCCTTATCGCAGTAACGCCTATTCCCACGGGGGTTACAAATTCAGGCCCCAAAAGTCCCGAATCGGCGGTATCGACAAATTTCGCATTGGCAAGCCCACCCACCGCAACACGGTTCTGGGGAAGAGAAAGCTTCTTTGAAACGTGCTTTGTAAGGTCGGGAATCTGGCTTCCTCCCCCGACTAAGAAAACTGCGGCGGGAGATTCTCCCCCGTTTGCTGAAAGAATGTTTTCGGCAACGGTTGAGGAAAGCGCTTCAACGGCGGGCGAAAGGGTTTTGAAGAATTCGCCGCTTGAAATTGTATGCTTAAAGCCTAAAATGTCGGTATATTCGAGCTTGTCACAGTCGGAATTCATCTTCATTTTTTCGGCGGTGTCAAAGTCCACAAGAAAAGTTTTTATGATTTCCTCGGTAATTTCATCGCCGGCGGTTGTTGCCATCGCATAGGCGATAATGCTTCCGCTTTTGGCAACGGCAATATCCGACGTTCCGGCACCTATATCGACAAGCGCAACATTTATAAGCCGAATTTCCGGGGGAATAATCACGTTCATGGCGGCAATAGGCTCTAAGGTAAGGCTTGTCACCTCGAGATTGTTCTTATCGGTTACGGCATAAAGGCTTTCAACGACGATTGACGGGAGAAATGCCGCTAAAATATCGACGGTAGCAACCTTTCCCTTATGACCGACAAAGCTTTTTATCGGATAATCGTCAAGGAAGTAGTTCACCACGCTGTGCCCCACGCAGTAAAAGCTCATTCCCGTATCTTTTTCCGTCTTGTCGAGCTGTGACTGTGCCTGAGAAATTGCCTCAAGCTCAAAGGATTTCACCATTTCCTCGGTGATATTGTCCTTCCCGTCAACGTCGATGTCGATTTTGACGTGTTGGGTTTTAAGGGCACGCCCCGCCGCAGCAATGCAGACCTTTGAAAGTCTTATCCCCGTTTTCTGTTCAAGCTGATTTTTTACCTTTGAAACGATTTTTGCAACCTCGTCGATCTCCTCGATCTGTCCGTCCTTCATAGCGCGCTTATTGTGGGGAACTACAACGCTGTCGATAATGCGGAAAACATCGTCGTTGTTTTCGCCAAGAACGCCGACAACGGTGCGTGTTCCTATGTCAAGGGCGAAGATGTAATCTTTTTGCTCGGAAAGGCTTTGTGCGGGGATGATTTTTTCACTTATCGGGGAGGGATCCTTTCGGGGACGTCCCCTTTTTTTCTGAACGGAAATTTCAGTTTTGGGAAGCTCCGTTATTGGATTTTTTCTCGGCCGTCCTCTCGGCATATACACCTCTCCTTTTTGTATTATAATTTGTATATTGTAATTTTTATTAGGGGCTTTGTCCCAATAGCCCTATTTCTTTTGGCAATGCGAAGGGATTCGGGGGCGACCGCAAAGCCACTGATTATTAAGTGATGAACGGTCTTCTTAGGGGCGTTGCCCCTTAACCCCCACCCGATTTCTCTCGCAAGAGAAATAGGGGAAAGAGTGCTAAGGAACGTTTTTATCTAATCCGCTCGACCTTTTCGGCGATAAATCGCCGACAGGCTCACTCGTAATCATTGGCTTTGTTTCTCTTTAATTTTCATCAAATTTGCAAAGATAACATTGAAACAAAGCCTCCGCACAAACGACTTTTAATAACAAACCAGCTTTCCCCTAAAAGCAAAATCAAGTGCCGCATTTTATAGGGAATAACGCTTCGTTATTTCTCAGAGAACTATCCAAGGGGGATTGCGGAAATAGCGACACAATAACATCTCTTTTGTTTCTTTTATCTGGGACAGAGAAAAGAAAACGTTCTTTCCCCCCTTTTCTGTCGTCACAGAAAGGGGGGGATTATAGGGGCAATACCCCTTATAAAACAATTTCCGAAATTTTCCCCGCTATATCTTCCGAATCTGTTCCAAAAACGCTGAACTGTGAATTTTCTCTATAAACGGGGAGCCTTTTTTGATACAGCTCAAAAAGTTGTTCTTTTGTGCTGGCGGCGGCAATCGGACGGTTCTTATCGCCCTTTATCCGCTCATACGATGTTTCAAACGGAACGTCAATAAACACTGTAATTCCGCAGTCGTTCGCGGTTTTTGCGGTATTCGGGTTCAAAATTGCCCCGCCGCCTAAAGCTATAACGCCGCCTGTTTTTTCTGAAAGCTCTTTAAGACAGCGTTCCTCCGCCTGTCGGAAATAGATCTCTCCGTTTTGTGAAAATATTTCGGGGATTGTCTTTCCCTCTTTTTTCACGATGTATTCGTCAAGGTCGGTGAAGTCACAGGAAAGAAGTGATGACAGCTTTTTCCCGACGGTGGTTTTTCCGCAGCCCATAAATCCGCAAAGGAATATTGCCCTCATCGGAATTTCTCCTCTAAAAGCTTCTCCATTTCAGAAACGAGAGCGTTTATATCTTTTTCGTCATATTCGGCATTATCCCAGATTTCATGAGCCGCCGCCGCCTGCCAGACAAGCATAGCCATTCCGCCGACAGCCTTTTTTCCTGTCTTTATGAACATATCCATAAGTACGGTTTTTGTCGGATTATATATCGCATCGAAAAGCGCACCGCAGTTTTTCACGATGTCCTCACCGACGGGGGACTTGTCCGTTTCGGGGAACATTCCGACGGGGGTTGCGTTTATCATAAGATCAAAGCTTCCCTCTACGCTGTTTATGTCGATGACTTTTAGGGAGGCGTCGGGAATGTGCTTTATAATTTCCTCTGTGAACTCCTCGGCGGCTTTAAGGGAATGATCCCTCACCGCAATAGTAAGCTCCGCGCCGTTTATCGCGGATTCGACAGCCATCATTCTCCCCGCTCCGCCTAAACCTAAAAGAAGAACCTTTCCGTCAAGTGAAAGCCCCGCCGCATCAAGCGAACGGAGAAATCCCAGACAGTCGGTATTAAAGCCGATTTTTTCACCGTCGTCCTTAGAAACGCAGTTCACCGCGCCGTATCTTTTGGCACTTCCGTCAAGGCTGTCAAGAAAAGGAATAACGGCGATTTTATGAGGAATAGTAACGTTATAGCCGTCAAGCGAATTCAGCATTCCCATGCTTTCGGGAAGCTTTTCGGGCGGAATTTCGATAACCGAATATTCCCCCGTTTTCCCCGAAAGCTCAAAAAGCCTTTTGTGAATGGGCGGCGACATCGTATGCTTCAAGGGATAGCCGATAAGCGCAAATTTCCGTGACATTTATATTACCTCGCTTTTTATTCCTCAATAACGTTTAGCACATGCTGGAGCGTTTCGGGGTTTTCGATGTTATATGCATTTGCTCCCTTTATGGTTTTCTTGACAAGACCTGTCAGAACCTTTCCCGGTCCGCATTCTACGAATGTTTCATAGCCGTCGCCGTAGAGCGATTCAAGCTCGGACGTGAACAAAACTGGTGAAACCATGTGCTTAGCCAAAAGCTCGGGCATATGCTCAAAGTTGTGAAGCTCGCCGCCGTAGATGTTTGAATAAAACTTGCATTTCGGCGTTTTGAACTTGACATTTCTTATTTCGTGCATGAAATCATCGGCGGCAGACTGCATTAGCTTTGAATGGAATGCCGCTGAAACGTTAAGGCGGATTACCTTTGCGCCCTCTTTCGTGAATTTTTCAACTGCGCGGTCAATCCCCTCGATTGTTCCGGCAATAACCGTCTGTGTCGGCGAATTGTAGTTTACGGGAACAACATAGTCGGTAAGGGCGTTGCAGATATTTTCAACGTCGTCTGGCGTCATTCCGACAACCGCCGCCATTGCGCCGGGCTTTATTAGTGATGCCTTCTGCATTGCCTCAGATCTTGCTTTTATTATTTTAAAGCCGTCCTCAAGTGTAAGCATTCCGCTCACGACCATAGCGGCGTATTCGCCGAGAGAATGTCCCGCAACGGCGGTGAAGTTAAGTCCTCTTGCCTTAGCCGCCTCACAGCAGATTATCGAAGCCGCCATTATTGCAGGCTGTGCGACGATTGTCTTTGAAAGCTCCTCAGGCGTGCCGTTATAGCAAACTTCTTTCAAATCAAAGCCGAGTATTTCCTTTGCGGTAACAAAAATCTCCGCAAATTTCGGATAAATCTCCGCAAATTCCCTTGCCATCCCGGGGTACTGTGAACCCTGTCCCGGAAATAAAAAAGCTGTACCCATAAAAATCTCCTTTTTTCATTATAATATTGTGTAATAACCTGATATACATCAGCTAATAAAACTTGACAAACGGGATATAAATAGACTACAATATTAAGGAATGTATTTATCGCATTAAAGTGATTGCATTCCATAAAAAATTATTCAGTAACGATACCTTTATTAATATATCACAGATTTTACATAAAAACAATAACTATAAAGGGGAAAAACAATGGCAGGGATAAAAATTAAAGGCACGGGTTCATATCTTCCGTCAAAAATCGCGGATAACAATAGCTTTACCGCTTTTCTCGACACTTCAGATGAGTGGATAACCACAAGAACAGGCATTAAAGAGCGCCGTGTTTCGTCAGGCGAGCCGACTTGGTTTATGGCGAAGGAAGCATCTTTAAAGGCAATTGAAGCGGCGGGGATAAATCCATCGGATATAGGAATAATTATTTCCACAAGCGTTACACACGATTATATAACACCATCCTGCGCGTGCATGGTTCAAAACGAAATAAACGCTGTAAACTCTATGGCGATTGACATAAATTGTGCGTGTGCGGGTTTTGCTTACGGCTTTGACATGGCGAAAAGGTATCTTGAAACCGACAGGGAAATAAAACATGCTCTTGTGGTAAGCGCCGAAAATCTCACAAAGCTCGTCGATTATACCGACCGTTCAACCTGTGTTCTTTTCGGTGACGGTGCGTCTGCCGCAGTTATTGAATATTCGGACAGCATTTATTCTTCGCATATGGGTGCGGACGGAAGCGGCGGGAAATATCTTTATGCCAAAGGCTTGCCTCCCGCAAATGCATTTATGCCCGAAGAAAAGGAGCAATATGACTGCTATGTTCCCGACGCGGACAATCATTATCTTCATCAGGACGGAAAAGAAGTTTATAAATTTGCGATAAAGGCTCTTCCATTTGCGGTAACCGAGGCGGCAAGGAAAATAAATTTCGATGTCAAGGACGTTGACGTATTTATTCCGCATCAGGCGAACGTGAGAATCATTCAGACCGCCGCCGAAAATCTTGGCGTTTCGATGGATAAATTTTATCTGGTAATCGAAAAATACGGGAATACCTCAAGTGCAAGTATTCCGCTTGCCTTTGACGAGGCTGTCAGAAACGGAACTGTTAAAAGAGGCGACAAGGTTTGCTTTGTCGGATTCGGTGCGGGGCTGACATACGGGGCGATAATTTTTGAGTATTGATGAAAACTTTTAGGGGCGCCGCCCCTTGAACCTCGCCCTATTTCTCTCGCAAGAGAAATAGGGGAAAGAGTGCTAAGGAACGTTTTAATTTAATCCGCTCGACCTTTTCGCCGATAATATCGGCGACAGGTTCACTCGTTATCATTGGCTTTGTTTCTCTTTGGTTTTCATCGAATTTGCAAAGATAACATTGAAACAAA